>CANPXW010000089.1 GCA_947587025.1 uncultured Oscillospiraceae bacterium | reverse complement strand
GCGGGCCTCCCGGTCCAGCTTGTTGATGAAGGTGAAGATGGGGATGTGGCGCATGGCGCAGACCTTGAACAGCTTCCGGGTCTGGGGCTCGATGCCCTTGGCCGCGTCGATGACCATCACGGCGCTGTCTGCGGCCATGAGGGTGCGGTAGGTGTCCTCGGAGAAGTCCTGGTGGCCGGGGGTGTCCAGGATGTTGATGCAAAAGCCCTCGTACTCGAACTGCATGACGGAGGAAGTGATGGAGATGCCCCGCTGTTTCTCCAGCTCCATCCAGTCCGACACCGCGTGGCGGGCGCTGGCCTTGCCCTTCACCGCGCCGGCCAGCTGGATGGCGCCTCCGTACAGCAGCAGCTTTTCCGTCAGGGTCGTCTTGCCCGCGTCCGGGTGGGATATGATGGCGAAGGTACGCCGGCGGCGTATCTCGTGCTGCAAGTCTGCCATGAAAAGAACCTCGTTACCTAATGTTTCACACAAAATGTAATATTACCACAAATACTGCCCAATAACAAGCGGCGAGGGATTTTCGCGCCAGGCGCGGAGGCCGCCGAAGGGCATACTTTGTGTATGTCCAAGGCGGCCGACAAAGCATGGCGCGAAAAGACCCGCCGCTATATCAATTGTAATGCCCGCAGCAGCCATATCCAGCCCGTGATGGTGAATGCACTCAGAAGTGTGGTGAGCATGACCACGCTGGCGGCCAGCGTCCCCTCGTGGCCCATGCTCCGGGCCATCACGTAGCCGCTGACGGTGCTGGCGGAGCCCAGCATGATGAGGACGGCAGCCAGTTCCTCCCGCCGGAAGCCCATGGCCGCCGCCAGGGGCAGAAACAGCGCGCAGAAGCCCACCAGCTTCATAAAGGACGCCGCAGCGGCGGGCCCCATACGGCCGGAGGCCGCCTTGAAGTCGAAGCTGGCGCCCATGGCCATCAGGCCCAGGGGCGTGGATATGCCGCCCAGGCTGTCCAGGGTCCCGCCCAGGATGACCGGCATGGGGATATCCAGCGCCGTCCAGGCGATGCCCGCCAGCAAAGCCAGCAGGATGGGGTTGGTAGCCACGCCCTTCGCCGTCCGGCGCACCGCCGCCCGGTCCAGGCCGTGACGCTCCGGGCCGAACAGGCTCAGCACCAGCACCGCCGCGACGTTGTAAAGGGGCAGGCAGCCCAGTATCATCATCGGAGCCACGCCGGCGCTGCCGTACATGTTCTGGATGAGAGCCACGCCCAGCAGCGCGGCGCTGGAGCGGTAAGCGCCCTGGATGAACTCCCCCTGCACGGACCGGTCCCGCAGCAGCAGGGACGCCGCCCAGGCCAGGACGATGGACAGGGCCGTCACCCCGAAGCAGAACAGCACGAGCCGTCCGTCCCACGCCTGGGTGATGTCCACCGTGGCCATGTCGGTGAATACCATCACCGGCAGAGGCACGCGGAACACGAACCGGTTCAGCTTCTCCGCCAGGTCGGCGTCCAGCCAGCCCAGATACCGCAGCGCCATCCCCAGCAGCATCATCAGAAACACCGGCGCGGTGGCGTTGAGGCTGAAGATCAGGCTGTCCATGGGCAGGCCCTCCCTTCGCGCCGGCGGGAGGCGGAAAACGCGCTCATATCTCTTCGATGGGCAGGCCCTGCAGATACCGCCGGAGCATGTCGAAGGCGTGGTTGGCCGCCAGGGCCCGGACCCGCTGCCGGCGGGTGCCCAGGCGCAGCTGCCGCACCCAGACGTTGTCCTTGTCCGCCAGGCCCACGAACACCGTGCCCACCGGGTGGACCCCGTCCCCGTCCGGGCCGGCCAGGCCCGTTGCGGATACGGCCAGGTCCGCGCCTGCGGCCAGCCGCGCGCCTTTTGCCATGGCGGCGGCGGTCTCATAGGACACCGCGCCCTTTTCCTCTATCATATCCCGGTCGATGGTCAGCATACCGGCCTTGACCTCGTTGCAGTAGGTCACCGCGCCGCCCTTATAGACCGCCGAGGCCCCCGGCAGGGCGGTAAAGCGCGCGCCTATCAGCCCGCCGGTGAGGCTCTCCGCCGTGGCGAAGGTGAGCCCCTTTTCCTTCAAAAGCCCCAGGCACAGCGCCTCCAGGCTGTCCACGTCCACGCCGTAGACCACATGGCCCAGCTCCGCCTTCACCATGTCCACCACCGGGGCGCACATGGCCTCGGCCTGGGCCTCGTCAGAGGCCTTGGCGGTGACTCGCAGCATCACCTCGCCCACCTTGGCATAGGTGGCCAGGGTGGGATTTTCCATCCGCTCCATCCGGGAGCGCAGCCGGTCCTCCACGGCGCTCTCGCCCATGCCGAACACCCGTATCTGGTGGGAGAAGATGGTCTCGCCGGCCAGGCTCTTTATGTAGGGCACGGCGCAGTGCCGGAACATGGGCACGCACTCGTTGGGCGGGCCGGGGAGCATGATGACGTGCACGCCGCCCTCCTGGAAAGCGCAGCCCGGCGCGGTGCCCCAGTCGTTGTGGAACACCGTGCACCGCTCGGGCAGCCACGCCTGCTGCAGATTGTTCTGGGTGAACTGGATGGAGGTGTTCTTGGCAAACCACGCCTTGAGGAACTCCCCCTCCTCGGGGTGGTACTCCATCTTCCGGCCGAAGCACTCCGCCAGCACGTTCTTGGTCAGGTCGTCGTAGGTGGGCCCCAGCCCGCCGGTGGTGATGATAAGGTCGGCACGGCCCTTGGCGATGGCCACCGCCTCGGCCAGCCGGCCGGGGTTGTCCCCCACCACGGTGTGCCAGAACACGTTCACCCCCAGCCCGGAGAGCATGTCGCTCAGGTCTGCGGCGTTGGTGTTGACGGTGTTGCCCAGCAGCAGCTCCGTGCCCACGCAAAGTATCTCGCAGTTCATAATATCTCTCCCTCCGTCAAAAGCGCCCGCCGGAAAAACACTTGCACTTGATAGGCCGCTGCGCTATAATGACAGTAACGGAATAACAAAGGCGGGCCGCAAGGTGGTAGGACACCTCACGGCCCTATGCAGGAGCTTGTCCCTCCTACACAGCTTTTCAGCGCCCAAGGCTCATTATACCTGTTCCCCTGTGTTTTTACAAGGGCAGGTTATTCGGCTTTTGTGTTGTGTTGTGCGCGGTGTGGGGTTTTGCCCTGCGCCGCCTTTGTTGTTTCGGCGGGAAAGTTCGCGGGGCAGGTATCAAAAGCCTGTTCCCGCGGGCGAGTACCGTTGAGACAGCGCAGCATGACACCGCCGGATATAAACTTCCTTTCTGACGGTGGCTGTGAAACTAGATCAAGAAAGGAAAGCAAAAAATGAAAAAGCGCATGTTCAGTCTTACCCTGGCACTAAGCCTGCTGCTGGCGCTGGCCGCGCCAGTCCTGGCGGCGGAGGAGCCGGAACCCACTCCCGAGCCGGAATACCGGCTGACAAAAGTGGTCGGCCAAACGGAATACACCTTTACCTACAGTCAGGGCGGGTATCTGCCCACGGAGGTGCTGAGTTATGGCGCGACCTGTGCAACGGCCTCCTATGACGAGGCCGGCCGGGTCATCGCGTTCCAGGACAGCCACAGTTCCAGAGCCTATGACTATGACGAGGACGGAAACTGCGTCAGGAGCGAGTCGGCTAATGACTTTGGCGATGGTCCGTACACCTACGTTGCGGAGTATACTTACGACGAGGCCGGGAACCGTGTCCGGAAAGAGACGACCGACACCGAAAGCAGCGGAGCTGTGAGCACTTCTGTCACCGAATACGCCTATGACGATGCCGGGGACTGTGCCCGGGAGGAGCATACCTATACCGACAGTGACGGCACCGAGTCCACTAAGGTCACCGAATACGCCTATGACGAGGACGGGAACTGTGTCCGGGAGGAGACGACCAGCACCGAAAGCGACGGCTCCGAGTCCACCGGGGTCACTGAATACACCTACGATGAGGATGGCCAGGTGCTGAGCGAGGTGATCACCAGCAACGGTGAGCACAGCATGATGTCCTATACCTGTACCTACGGCGAGGACGGCCGCTCTACCAAGACATATGATAACGGCAAAATAGACACAACGTACGAGACCCCCTTAGTGGAAGTTATTTGGAGTACAGGGTCCACAACTTACTCTGATGGCTCGGCAATTACTTATAACAGTTGTGTTCTGTTGTTTTTTGACAGTATGGGGGACACGTTATTGATTACCGATTGCAACTGTGACGGTGAGCCCACGCTGACCTACGACGACAACGGCTATCTCGTCAAGGTGGATGGCGGCGCAGGTAACACCGTCGAGCTGACCTACGAGCCCGTGACGTAAAGCAAAACGACACATAAACAGGGCCGCCTGAAAAGGCGGCCCTGCTGTCATTTACCTTATTAATGGCCCCCTTGTGCAAAGGGGGCTGGCTCCGGTGTCAGCCGGAGACTGGGGGATTGTAATGTTGGTCAAAACGCAAAGTTCCCGTTCACGAACACCGGCACTTGCTTTCCGTCCCGGGTGGTGCCTACGATGGAAAGGTCCGCCGTGCCCACCATGAAGTCCACGTGGTTGATGGACTGGTTCAGGCCCGCCGCCTTCTGCTGCTCCTCGGTCATGTCAGCGCCGCCCCTGACGCAGGTGGGGTAGGACGAGCCAAAGGCCAGGTGGCAGGAGGCGTTCTCGTCGAAGAGGGTGTTGTAGAACAGAATGCCCTTATTGCGGATGGGGCTGTCGTAGGGCACCAGAGCGGCCTCGCCCAGGTAGCGGGAGCCCTCGTCCAGGTCGATGGAATGGCGCAAAATCTCCTCACCCTCCGCCGCGTGCACGTCCACGATGCGGCCGTCCTGGAAGTCCAGGTAGAAATCCTTCACCAGATTGCCGTCCAGGGACATGGGCAGAGCCCCGTACGCCCGGCCGTCCACCCCGTCCCACCGGGGCGCGGTGAATATCTCCTCCGTGGGGATATTGGCCACGAACTCTATCCCGGCGGCGCTCTTTTCGCTGCCGCCGATCCAGGCGTGGTCATCCGGCAGCTGCACCGTCAGGTCTGTGCCCAGGCTGTTGGTGTAGTGCAGGCTCTTGAAGTCATAGGCGTTCAGCATCCGGCACCGGCGGGCGGTGGTGTCGATGTGCTCCCGCCAGCGCTCCACGGCCTTGCCGTCGCCGGTTATGCGGCACACGGAGAAGATGGCGTCCCACAGCGCGTCCATGGCCTCCTGCTCGGAAAGGTCTGGGAACACCTTTTTCGCCCAGGCGGGCACCGGGTGCGCGCCGCAGGACCACTGGAATTTATTGGCGCACAGGGCGTCGGAATACGCCCGGAAGGCGTCTCCGGCCGCCCGGCGGTAGGCCTGCATCCGGGCGGGGTCCACGCCCTTTAAAAGCTCAGGGTCGGAGCCGCCGATGGAAAGGTCCACCGCGCCCCGTTCCAGATACCAGTCTATCCGTGCCTTCCCGTAGGCGGGGTACTCCGCAAAGACATCGTCCGCCGCCCGGAGGAATTTCTGCCGGAAGACGAAGTCGTCGTCCCACTCCATGACCACCTCACGGGCGCCCCGGTCATAGCATGCCTCCACGCACAGCCGTGCCAGGGGCGCGCAGGATACCTCGGACCGCAGACGCACCGTCTGCCCGGCCTGCACGTTCGCCCCGATCTCCACCAGCAGATGGGCGTATTCGTTCAGCTTCGCGTCAAAGTTCTCCACCATGATAAACTCCCTCGTATCCGATCTTCACGAATTCTATCCCCGCCAGGGCCTCGGCCACCAGAGCGTCCACGTCCAAAGCGGCCTCCGCCTCCCGGACCTTCTTTATCTTCGGGTGGGTGCAGGGGTGCCGGGGGGTGAACACGGTGCAGCAGTCCTCGTATGGCAGGATAGAGGTCTGGAAGGTGCCGATGCGCTCGGCGATGGCGATGACCTCCTTCTTGTCCATGCCCACCAGGGGCCGCAGCACCGGCCGGTCGGCACAGTCCTCGGTGGCGGCCATGGCCTCCATGGTCTGGCTGGCCACCTGGCCCAGGCTCTCCCCGGTGACGATGGCTCCGCACTTGTTGTCCTCCGCCACCGCGCAGGCGATGCGCATCATCATCCGGCGCATGATGAGAGTGAAGTAGTCCTCCGGGCACTTGTCCCGTATCTGCTCCTGGATGTGGGTGAAGGGCACGATCTGCACGTTCATCCGCCCGCACCAGGGCACTAAGAGCTTCGCCAGGTCCAGCACCTTCTGCTTGGCAAGCTGGGAGGTGTAGGGGAAGGAGAAAAAGTGCACGGGGATAAGGCGCATGCCCCGCTTTGCCATCATCCAGGTGGACACGGGGCTGTCGATGCCGCCGGAGAGCAGCGTCACCGCCGCACCGGCGGTGCCCACCGGCAGGCCGCCGGCGGCCTCGATAGGCGCGCCGTGGACGTAGGCCGCCCGGTCCCGCACCTCCAGCTGGACGGTGAATTCCGGCTGGTGCATGTCGGCGGTCAGGTTGTCAAAGGCGTCGTTCAGCTCCCCGCCCACATACTGGCTCAGCTGTACGCTGGTCATGGGGAAGGACTTATCCCCCCGGCGGGACTCCACCTTGAAGGTCTTTGCGGCCGAGAGCTCGTCGTGCAGATATTCCTTTGCCTTGGCCAGGATGGCCTCCGGGGTCTTCTCGCAGGCGGCGGCCCGGGTCATGGTCATGATGCCGAACACCTGTTTTAGAGCCTCAAAGGCCCCGTCCACGTCGCAGTCCTCGCTCTGGGGCTCCACGTAGATGATGGACTGGTGGGCGATGACTTCAAACCGGCCGAAACGCTTGAGCCGCCGGCGGATGTTGGAGAGCAGCTTCTGCTCGAAGGCGCGCTTATTGAGCCCCTTGAGCACCACCTCGCCCTCCTTTAAGAGGATCATATCGGTCATGGTTTCACTCACTTTAACTGGAATGTTCTGTATTGTATCGCCTCGGCCAGGTGCACGGCCCGGATGGCCTCGCTGCCGTCCAGGTCCGCGATGGTGCGCGCCACACGCAATATACGGTCGTAGCTGCGGGCGGTGAGGCCCAGGGCCTCGTAGGCGCTCTTCATCAGGGCGGAGCCCTCGCTGTCCAGGGCGCAGTATTTCTCCATGGCGGCCGGGTCCATGCGGGCATTGTCCAGCACCGCCGTGCCGGCGAACCGCTGCCGCTGGATACTGCGGGCAGCGTCCACACGGGCTTTGATGGCGGCGGAGCTCTCCCCGCCGGGCCGGGCCTCCAGCTCCTCATACTCCAGGGCCGGCACTTCCGCCATGATGTCTATCCGGTCCAGCAGCGGGCCGGAGATCTTGCCCTGGTAGGCCCGGACGGACTGCTCCGAGCACCGGCAGCGCCCGGAGGGGTGGCCGTACCAGCCGCAGCGGCAGGGGTTCATGGCGCATACCAGCATGAACCGGCTGGGGTAGGTGACCGAGCCGGAGGCCCGGCTGACGGTGACCTCTCCCTCCTCCAGGGGCTGACGCAGCAGGTCGATCACGTCCCGGTGGAACTCCGGCAGCTCGTCCAGAAACAGCACCCCGTTGTGGGCCAGGCTCATCTCCCCCGGCCGCAGGTC
>CANPXW010000088.1 GCA_947587025.1 uncultured Oscillospiraceae bacterium | reverse complement strand
ATGTGCTTGGGGCACACGGACACGCACAGCTCGCAGCCCTTGCATTTGTCGCGGTCAAAATGTAAAAACACGGTCATAGAGTTTCACCTCCCTCCGCCTGGGACGACTCACCTCTCCCAGGGCTTTTTCATGTAGATGTCTATGGGAAACACCGGCTCGGCCAGTTCCGGCAGCCGCTCCGCGATGGAGCGGGCCGCCGTGTGGCACACCACCGGGATGCCCGTCATATAGGATACCGTCTCCGCCAGCTCCGCCCCGTCCAGCACGTCCTGTGCCGTGGTCTCGCCGCACAGGTGGGTGTTGTTGACGATGCCGTCCACGGGAAGGCCCATGATGTCCTCGATGCGCCGGATGTTCCATGCCGCCGCCTCCGGGGTGTTCACCTGGGGCCGGCGGGTGTTGAGCACGAACAGAAGCTGCCTGTCCTGGCCGGCGAGCCGGTGGCGGTAGCGGCTGAGCACCCGCGCGCCCGAGTCGCCGCCGATGTCCAGCACGCTGCGCAGGGACTGGTCCTCCAGCAGGGCGTTCAGCTCCGCCGGCAGGGCCGGCAGGTCCGCGTCCACCAGGGACTGGGAGCTGGAGACGAACCGGATGCCCCGCTCGCGGAACATGTCCCGCCGCTCCCGGGAACGGAAGTAGGGGTTCACCACATCCAGGTCCGCCAGGGCCGTCTTCTCCCCCGCCGCCGCCAAGGCCAGGACCAGATTCACCGCCACCTCCGTCTTGCCGGTGCCGGCGTGGCCCACCAGGGCCGTCAGCCGGTGGGCGGTCATCCAGGGCGCGAGATATTTCTCCAAGAGCCTGCCTCCTAGATCAGAATGTTCATGGCCTTGGCCTGGGCCGTCAGCTCCTCCCGGAACTTGGGGTGGGCGATGGCGATCAGGGCCTTGGTGCGCTGGGACAGGGTCTTGCCGCGAAGCTTGGCCAGGCCGTACTCCGTGGCGATCCAGTCCACGTCGTTCTTGCTGGTGCTCACCAGCGCGCCGGGGTTCAGCGTCGGCCGGATGCGGCTGACCGTGCCGCCGGCGGCGGTGGAGGGAAAGGCGATGAAGCTCTTGCCGCCCGCCGACTGGGTGGCCCCCCGGACGTAGTCCGACTGGCCGCCGGTGCCGGAGACGTGCTTCGTGCCCAGACACTCGGCGCACACCTGGCCGTAGAAGTCCACCTCCAGGCCGCCGTTGACGGAGATAAAGTCCGGATGCCGGGCGATCACCGCCGGGTCGTTGACGTAGTCCACCGGCAGTATCTCCACCTCCGGGTTGTCCGCCACGAACTTATAAAGCCGCTCCGAGCCGAAGGTGAAGGTGCACACCGTCTTGCCGGTGTGGATGGGCTTGCGCATATTGGTCACCGCGCCGGATTCTATGAGCTCGATCATGCTGTCGGGCAGCAGCTCCGTGTGGATGCCAAGATCGTGCTTATCCTTCAGGGCCAGGCCCACCGCCTCGGGGATGGTGCCGATGCCCAGCTGCAGGGTGGCGCCGTTGGGCACCTCTTCGGCGATGTACCCGCCGATGGTGCGGCTGACCTCGTCCAGCTCCGAGGGCGGCACGATGGGCAAGGGGCTGGCGTTCTCGCACAGGGCGGTCACCTGGGAGATATGTATCTTCGGCGCCGTCACGGTCCGGGGCATGTTAGGGTTGACCTCCAGAAACACCCGTTTGGCCTTTTGGAACAGAGTCCCGGTGTAGGAGCCGGTGACCCCGGCGCTGAAGTACCCCTCCTCGTCCATGGGGGACACCACCGTCAGAAAGGCGTCTACGTCGATATAGTCCCGGTACAGCGCCGGCATGTCCCGGTAATAGCAGGGCATCACATCCGCCTCGCCCCGGTTCACCGCCGCCTTGGCGATCTTGCCGGAGAACCAGCTCACCGGCGTGATGGCGGCGGGATAGGCGAACAGGGCGCTGGGCTTTAAGTCCAGCAGGCCGTGGAAATGCAGCTGGCGCAGCTGGCCGGCCTCACACCGCCGGCCCACCGCCTCGATGATGGCCGGGGGGATGGACGCCGCCGCGTCGGTGACGCAGCTCCAGCCGCTCTCTATCAGCCCCGCCACGTCCTCCGGGGTCATTTTCTTACTGTTGTACTGGGCCGTGTAGTCCATTCTGTGTGCTCCGTTTGCAGTGAGTTTAATTAATACTTGTCCTCATTTTTTCTTATCACAACGTTATAAATATACCAAACTCGGCGGCCCGTGTCAAGAGTCGAAAACGGGGTTTTGCTTGTATCCAAGGCAAATTTGTGGTATCTTTTTCAGAGAGTTTTCAAGGAGCTGGAAGATATGGAATTATATGGAACGCTGGGCCCCGGCTGCGCCGATGCGGACACTCTGGAGGCCATGTTCGCCGAGGGCATGACCGGGGTGCGGCTGAACCTTTCCCACACCACGCTGCGGGCCTCCGCCCCCCTGCTGGAGGCGCTGCACACCGCTGCGGCAAGGCAGGGCGTGGCGCCGAAGCTGCTCATCGACATGCAGGGGCCGGAGCTGCGGATAGGCGCGCTGGCCGCACCGGTGATGCTCACCGATGGCGGGACCGTGACCCTGGGCGGGGAGGGCATCCCCGTGCCGGCGGTCGTGCTGCCAGCGCTGGTGCCGGGCCGGCAGGTGCTGCTGGACGACGGAAAGCTGCTGCTGGAGGTGACGGAGGCCCTGCCCGGCGGAGCGCGGGCGCGTATCGTGCGGGGCGGCGTGCTGCAAAGCCGCAAGAGCATCGCCCTGCCGGGGGCGGACATCCACCCCCCGGCGGTGACGGAGGCGGACCGGAAAAACCTCCATGACGCGGCCGCCTGCGGCGTCACCGGGGTGATGCAGCCCTTCGTCCGTGGCAGGGAGGACCTGCAGGCGGTGCGCACGGCGCTGGACGAGGCCGGCTGCAGTCATGTGCGGCTGTTCGCTAAGATCGAGAACGCCGAGGGCGTGGAGAGGCTGCCCCAGCTGCTGGACGCCGCCGACGAGATCGTCATCGCCCGGGGCGATCTGGGAAACGCCGTCCCCCTGTGGCAGCTGCCGGCGGTGCAAAAGCGCATCGCCGCCGCCTGCCGGGACGCGGACCGGCCCTTCATGGTGGTGACCCAGATGCTGGCCTCCATGGAGCACAGCCCGGTGCCCACGCGGGCGGAGGTGAGCGACGTGTTCAACGCGGTGCTGGACGGGGCGTCCAGCCTGATGGTCACCGGCGAGACCGCCGTGGGGCAGTACCCGGTCCAGGTCATCCGCTACCTGGTCCGCACCGCCGCTCAGGCCATGACGTATATGGGATAAAAGATAAAAAAGCACCGCCCGCCTCCCATCAGGGAGGCGGGCGGGCTCAGACTGTCAAAGCATGGATGAATGGGAGCGAAGGCCGGTCAGGCCGAGCCGCGCGGCGGGCCGCGCGTGAAGTCAAAAGCCGCAACACTTCAGGCTTTTGACTTCCTGCCGGCGGGATTCACTTCCGCCGAGCAGTTCAAATCGAGCTGTCAAAAAACTCGTTTTTTGACAAGCTCAGCACCGTCCGCCTCCCTGAGGGAGGCGGACGGTCTGTTCACAGCGCCCGGCCGATCAGACCCAGGAGCAGCAGATGGGCCGGGTACAGGGCGTAGAAGACGTATTTATACTTCTCCGCGACGCGGCCCCGCTGGCCGCTGTAGTTGTAGATGGCGTAGCCGGACAGGGGCGCGGTCACGTACAGGATGCTCACCGCGCAGCCCAGAAGCACCCGCACGCCCTTCTGCTCCCGCCAGAGATAATAAATCGCCGCCAGCAGCACCGTGGCCAGGCCGAAGGCGCTCTGCAGCAGCATGCTCCACAGCACCGTGGCCGCCACCAGGACCGCCTGGCCCAGCCGCCGGCCGAAGCCGGGCTTTTCCAGCCCGCCCTCCAGCAGCCGCAGCCCGTAGAGCATCACCAGGCTCAGCGCGCAGCTGAACAGCCCGTTCTGGCCGGTCATGTCCCACCAGCTCCCGCTGGCGGCCAGATCGTAGGGCACCTCGCTGACAAAGGCGAAGACCAGCACGGTCAGCAGGTATTTTTTGTAGCTGGCAGTGTGCAGAAAGCCCTCCACCAGCAAAAACGCGAACACCGGTATGGCCAGTCCGCCGATCAGCTGCAGCACCGACGCCCACCCGGACAGGTACATCAAATGGGGGTCCGCCTCCATGGCCGCAGACAGCTCGCCGGGGCCGTACTGCGCCACGCCGATCAGCCCGTTCTGGACCACCGCGCGGCCGACGGTATAGCAGAGCATGGTCACGAAGCCGTATATCTTCATCACCGACCCGGTCAGCTCCAGATGCGGACGGGGCCGCCGCCGCTCGTTCAGGGTGTAGCCGTCCTCTGCCATGGGTCCACCTCCTTCTTATAGCTCCTCCAGTGCCAAAAGCGCGGGCAGCGCCCGGCCCTCATAGTCGAACAGGGCCTGGTTGGCCCACTCGTTGCCGCCGGGGCCCCGCTCGCCGGTGTAGGCCAGCGCCGCCGGGGTGGCCCAGCCCACGCCGGGCACCGGTATCCAGGCCGGCTCCCACCAGACGAAACCCCGGCCATGGCCGTTCGGCACCGCCCGGACCGCCGCCGCCAGGTCCCGCAGGAACGCCTCCTGCCCCGCCGGGGTCATGGGGTGCTCTATCCCCTCCGCCAGCCGGGCCGTGGCGGCCATGCCCTTGCGCCGGTCCGGGGCCAAGCCCTCGTAGCGGCCGTAGTCGGCCAGGGTGAAGCCCATGGAGGTCTCCACCACCATCACGTCCCTGCCGAACCGCTCCGCCGCGTCGGCCATGCTCCGGGCAAGGCCCTCCATAGGGCCGTTCCAGAAGGGATAGTAGCTCATGCCGATGATGTCGAACTGCGCCCCGCCGGCGGCGTAATAGCCCTCGAACCAGGCCCGGTACTGGCCCTCGTCCGGGCCGTTGTCCAGGTGGACGATGGTCTCTGCGGTCGGGCACACCTGGCGGCAGGCCCGCAGGCCCGCGCTGACGAAGCGGGCGATGTTGTCCATGGCAGGCCAGCGTCCCACCGGCCAGAGCAGGCCGTATGTCAGCTCGTTGCCCACGGCGACCATGTCCGGGGCCAGGTCCTGGGCCGTCAGGCGCTCCAGTACGGAGCGGGTGTACTCGTATACCGCCTTTTCCAGCCCGTCCGCGTCCAGGCCCTGCCAGGCCTTGGGCGTGATCTGTTTGCCCGGATCGGCCCAGAAGTCGCTGTAGTGCAGGTCCAGCATCCATTTGCAGCCCAGGGCCTTTGCCCGCCGGGCCAGGACCATGGTCCGGGCCAGGTCGTTGGTGCCCGCGCCGTAAGGGCGGCCCTTCTCGTCATAGGGGTCGTTCCACAGCCGCAGCCGCACCAGGTCCATGCCGTGGCGGCGCAGGATGGCCATGGCGTCGCCGGGACCGTCCTCGTCGGAGAACCGGCCGCCGTGCTCCTCCACCTCCAGCAGGGTGGACAGGTCCATGCCCTTATAAAAACCCCTCAAGCCTTTTTCTCCTCCCCGGAGAAGTCCTCGAAATCCGTAAAGCGCCGGTACATGGCCCCGTAGCGGAACCGGGCCATGCGGTTTTTCGCCAGCACGTCCTGCTCGCTGCCCCGGTACTGGCAGCGGATGCAGTAGTACTCGTCTTTGTCCTTATCGTAGAACATGTCGATGTCCAGGTCCCGCATGAAGCAGGACGGGCACCGGTAATTCAGTCTGCCCTTTCCAGCCTGAGCCATGTGGCAAAGCCCTCCTTGTCTTTCAGCGTGCCCGTGTACCCCAGGGTGAACATGGGACTGAAGGCGTAGCCCTCCCGGACGTAGCCCGTCTTGTCCCGGCCCTCACAGGTCATGGTCACCCGCGTTTTGATGGGCGGCAGCGTGCACGATACGCTCTCCGCCCGGTCGGCGGACGCCTCCCGGCATTTGTACTCGTAGGGGATGGTCTCGCCCCGCTCCCCCGCCTGCACGGCCAGGGTCAGGCCGGTCATGTCCTCCGGGTACTCGGTGGTGCCGTAGCAGGCCACCATGTACTCGTTGACCGTCACTTCCGCAGCCGGGTCGCTCATGGAAAGCACCCGCCGCTCGATCTTTATCTGGCCCGTGCCCTCCGGGAAGGTGATCACCGTCTGCAGCTTCACTGTCAGGTCGGAAAACTCGATGTCCACCGGGTCCAGGGTCAGGATGCGCTCGTTCCCCGCCTGAGAGAAATGGCCGTGGGTCCGGCACAGGCACAGGTCCACCTCCTCGCCGTTGTGGCACACCTTGGCGCTGCGCACCGTGCCCTCCCCGGCGTAGTGGGTGAAGTAGCCGGCCCGGTATTTTTCCTGTATCAGGAAGGGGTAGCTGGCGTCCTGGACGTGGGGCGTGCCGATGCCCACAGGCCACTCCAGCTTGGCCGCGTAAGGCCGCAGGTCCACGATCGCTCCGCCCTGGTCCATGTTCACGCAGGCGCGCATATAGGGGTCGCAGTACCAGAACAGCTGCTTGTCGCTGCCGTAGAGGATGTCCCGCCACAGGGCGCACTCCGGCTCGGTGTAGTGTTTGTGCTCCCGGTACCAGGCGGCGAACTCCGCCATGGTCATGTCGGTGAGCCTGCCCTCCCTTTTCAGTCTGCCGTAATAGGCGCAGCCGTCCTCATAGGACTTTTTCAAAAGCTCGAAGGGGGCCTCCCACCGGCCCATCTTGTTCATCCAGCCGGGGCCCACGAACATCATGTTGTAGGCGTAGCCGTTGTTGAACTTTGCCAGGGACCGGTACTGGTCGATCAGGTTATAGAGATAGGGGTACTCCCAGGTGTCGGGGTCGTAGATCATGCCCCGGAGCACGTTCTGCGGGTGAGTGCCGAAGTTGGAGCCGTTGCCGTCGTAGCAGGCCAGCAGGTCCCGGCTCAGGTGGGGGATGGCCACGATGCCGCTGTCCTCCGCCTCGTTGGCGGCAGGGGCGTGGGTGTTCTGCTTCGACGGTATCCAGGGCGCCCAGGGGCCGCCGTCCATGAGGGTGTACCAGGAGTTGTTGCAGGTGTGGTAGGCCTTGGGGCCCTCCTCCCAGCAGGTGGCCACGGCACACTGCACGCTGGGGTACTCCGCTTTGATGAAGTTGATCAGGTCCGCGTCCATGTAATAGGAGCCGGTGGACGCGGGGTAAAAGCCGAAGGCGTCGTGGAATTTCTCGAACACGTCCCGGACGATGGCTTTTTTGTCCTCCATGGAGAACATCCAGATGCAGAAATCCTTTGTCTTGTACTTGGCCCGGAACTGCTCGCAGGGCAGGCCCAGCAGGCTCAGAGCGATCTCGTCGCCGTACTTTTCGTGGTGCTCTTTGGCGACGGCCACGGCCTCGTCGTTGAAGAGGCTGGCGTAGGTCATCTGGATGGTGGTCTTCAGGCCGTTTTTGTGGGCTATCTCCTGCTGCATGCGGAAGATGTCCAGGCTCTCGGTGAGCAGGGCCTTGCGGCCGATGTCCTCGGCCTTGCCCTGGCCGGTGACCTTCTCGGCGTACTCCGGCACCATCTCCGGCCGGTGGATGATGTTGACGATGAACTGGTCCAT
>CANPXW010000087.1 GCA_947587025.1 uncultured Oscillospiraceae bacterium | reverse complement strand
TCGACGGCGGCAAGGCCGAGGGCCACAACCTGGTCCTGGGCTCCGGCGCGTTCATCCCCGGCTTCGAGGACCAGGTGATCGGCATGTCCGCCGGCGAGGAGAAGGACGTGCATGTCACCTTCCCCGAGGAGTACCACGAGAAATCCCTGGCCGGCAAGGCCGCAGTGTTCCATGTCAAGTGCAACGAGGTCAAGCAGACCGAGCTGCCCGCGCTGGACGACGAGTTTGCAAAGGACGTGTCCGAGTTCGACACCCTGGACGAGTACAAGGCTTCCGTGCGGGAGAAGCTGACGAAGGCCGCTGAGGACGAGGCCGAGAGCGCTTACCGCTCCGCCCTGCTGGAGAAGGCCGGCGATGGCATCACCGCCGACATCCCCGAGGCCATGGTGGAGGAGCAGATCGACAACATGCTCCGAGAGTACGACCAGAATCTGCAGATGAACGGGCTGAACCTGGAGCTGTACCTGAAGTATCTGGGCCAGGACGTGAAGGCTTTCCGGGACCAGTGCCGCCCCGTGGCCGAGCGACGCGTCAAGACCGATCTGCTGCTGGAGACGGTGGCGGAGGCGGAGGCCATCGCCGTCACCGACGAGGAGATCGAGGCGGAGTACGCCAAGCTGGCCGAGCAGTACGGCATGGAGGCGGATAAGGTCAAGGCCGCTCTGGGCCGCGAGGTGATCGAGGCCGACGTGAAGACCCGCAGAGCCGCCGAGATCATCTACGCCGCCGGCGTGCCCACCGAGCCCGTGCCGGAGGAGAAGGCGGAAGAGGAAAAGAAGCCGGCGAAGAAGCCCGCCGCGAAGAAGACTGCCAAAAAGGCCGCCGAGAAGGCGGAGGAGCCCGCCGCTGAGACGGAGGCCAAGCCCGCGCCCAAAAAGCGCGCTCCCCGGAAGAAGGCCGAGGAGCCCAAGGCGGAGGAGCCTGCCGCTGAGGCGGAGGCCAAGCCCGCGCCCAAAAAGCGCGCCCCCCGGAAGAAGGCCGAGGAGCCCAAGGCGGAATAAGCCCGGCAGATTTTGGATAGGCTCTTAGGGACCGCGCCGCAGCGTCCCCGCGCATGGAAAGGAGCGAGAAGAACATGAGTTTGGTACCGTATGTAGTGGAGCAGACCTCCCGTGGAGAGCGGTCCTATGATATTTTCTCCCGGCTGCTCAACGACCGCATCGTCATGCTCTCGGAGGAGGTCAACGACACCACCGCCTCCCTGATCGTGGCCCAGCTGCTGTATCTGGAGGCCCAGGACCCGGACAAGGACATCCAGTTCTACATCAACTCCCCCGGCGGCAGCGTCACCTCCGGTCTGGCCATCTATGACACCATGCAGTACATCAAGTGCGACGTGTCCACCATCTGCGTGGGCATGGCCGCCAGCATGGGCGCGTTCCTGCTGGCCAGCGGGGCCAAGGGCAAGCGCATCGCCCTGCCCAACGCCGAGATCATGATCCACCAGCCCTCTGCGGGCACCCAGGGCCAGATCACCGATATGGCCATCCATCTGAAGCACTTTGAGTCCATCAAGCAGCGGCTCAACCACATCCTGTCCGAGCGCACCGGCCGGACCTATGAGGAAGTGGCCGCCGCCTGCGAGCGGGACAATTTCATGAGCGCCGAGGAGGCTCAGAACTTCGGGCTCATAGACAAGATCATCACGAAGAGGTAAGGTCCATGCCGAGAGAGGGCGAGAGAAAAACACTGACATGCAGCTTCTGCGGCAAGCCCCAATCCCAGGTGCAGAGGCTGATCGCCGGCAACGACGCCTATATCTGCGACGAGTGCGTGCGGCTGTGCGTGAGCATCCTGGGGGAGGAGTTCGAGGAGGACTACCCCGACTTCACCCGTGAGGACGTGACCGAGAGCCAGGCGCTGCTGGACCCGGACGAGGTGCCTGTGCCCCGGCAGATCAAACAGGCCCTGGACGATTACGTGATCGGTCAGGACCGGGCCAAGGTGGCCCTGGCCGTGGCGGTGTACAACCACTACAAGCGGGTGCTGCACCGGGGCCAGAGCGACGTGGACCTGCAGAAGTCCAACATCCTGCTGGTGGGGCCCACCGGCAGCGGCAAGACCCTGTTCGCCCAGACCCTGGCCCGGATGCTGGGCGTGCCCTTCGCCATCGCTGACGCCACCACCCTGACGGAGGCCGGCTACGTGGGCGAGGACGTGGAGAACATCCTGCTGCGGCTGCTGCAGGCGGCGGATTTCGACGTGGAGCGGGCCCAGCAGGGCATCATCTACATCGACGAGATCGACAAGATCTCCCGCAAGAGCGAGAACACCTCCATCACCCGGGACGTGTCCGGCGAAGGGGTGCAGCAGGCGCTGCTGAAGATACTGGAGGGGACCGTGGCCGCCGTACCGCCTCAGGGCGGGCGCAAGCACCCCCACCAGGAGTTCATCCATGTGGACACCTCCAACATCCTGTTCATCTGCGGCGGGGCCTTCGACGGGCTGGAGAAGATCATCGAGAACCGCCTGGACCGCAAGGCCATGGGCTTCGGCGCGGAGGTGACCAGCCGGAAGGAGAAGGACGTGGGCGAGGTGCTCAGCCACGTGCAGAGCCACGATCTTTTGAAGTTCGGCATCATCCCGGAACTGATAGGCCGGCTGCCCGTGATCACCACCCTGGACAGCCTGGACAGGGACGATCTGGTGCGCATCCTCACCGAGCCGAAAAACGCCCTGGTGAAGCAGTACCAGGCCCTGCTGGCCTACGACGACGTGAAGCTGGAGTTCGACGCCAAGGCCCTGGAGGCCATCGCTGACAAGGCCATCGACATGGACATCGGCGCCCGCGGCCTGCGCAGCATCATGGAGAAGCTGATGACATCGGTGATGTTCGAGGCGCCTTCAGACCCCAGCATCGAGACCGTCGTCATCACCGCCGACTGCGTGAAAAACGGCTCCCGGCCGGTCATCTACCGGCGCCGCCGTCTGGCGCAGGACGCATCATAAGACACCGGGCCGCACTTGCCGTGCGGCCCATGAGGTTATTATATGGATACTGAAACTGCGACCGTTTCCCGGCATCGGGTATATCCCCTCATCCCCCTGCGGGGCATATGCGTGTTCCCCGGGATGCGGCTGATATTCGACGTGGACCGGAAGGAGTCTCTGGCGGCGCTGGACGCGGCCATGGAGGCCGACCAGAGCGTATTTCTGGTGGGTCAGAGGGACGCGTCCGCCGAGAGCGTGTCCGATGCGGAGGACCTGTTCCACATCGGCACCGTCTGCCGCATCCAGCAGGTGCTGCGGGTGCCCGACGAGGAGGGCGCCAAGCTCATGGTGGAGGGCGTCAGCCGGGGCTATCTTGCCCGGCTGAGCGGGCCCAGACCCTATTTCACCGCCCAGGTGGAGATCGCGGACGCCGAGGCCAACCCCCGCACCGCCGTGAAGGCGGAGGCCCTTATCCGCCAGTGCTACGGCCTGCTGGAGAAGTACGCCCAGACCGCCGGCCTGGACCTGGAGGACGTGCTGCGGGACATCCTGCACAGCAGCGACGCCGGGTATGTGGCGGACTATGTGACCCAGAGCATCTATATGCGTGCCGACCAGAAGCAGCTGGTGCTGGAGGAGCTGCGTCCCATGCGCCGGCTGGCACTGGTGAACCGGCTGCTGCGCTGGGAGCTGGACATCCTGGACGTGGAGCAGTCCATCCACGAGGAGGCCGCCAAGCGGATGAAGCAGATGCAGCGGGAGATGTTCCTGCGGGAGCAGCTGCGCACCATCCAGGCGGAGCTGGGGGAGGGCGACGGCTACGGTGACGATCTGGAGGAGTACCGCAGCGCCGTGGCGGCCGCCGATCTGCCCAAAGAGGTGGAGGATAAGCTCTATAAGGAGATAGGCCGCCTGGCCAAGCAGCCCTTTGGCAGCGCCGAGGCCGCCGTGATACGCAGCTATCTGGACGTGTGCCTGGAGATACCCTGGACCCGCGCCACCGAGGACGATCTGGACCCGGCGTCGGTGCGAAAGGCGCTGGACGCGGACCACTTCGGCCTGGAGAAGATCAAACAGCGTGTGGTGGAGTACGTCTCCGTGCGGGCTCTGGCCCCGGACCAGAAGGGCTCCATCCTGTGCCTGCTGGGCCCTCCGGGCACCGGCAAGACCAGCGTGGCCCTGTCCATCGCACGGGCCATGGGCCGGAAGCTGTGCCGCATCTCCCTGGGCGGCATCCACGACGAGGCGGAGATACGGGGCCACCGCAAGACCTATGTGGGGGCCATGCCCGGCCGCATCATGGCCGGTATCCAGCAGGCGGGCAGCTGCAACCCTGTGATGGTGCTGGACGAGATAGACAAGCTGGGCTCCGACTACCGGGGCGACCCCTCTGCAGCGCTGCTGGAGGCCCTGGACCCGGAGCAGAACAGCCAGTTCCGGGACCACTTCCTGGAGCTGCCCTTCGACCTGTCCCAGGTGTTCTTCATCACCACCGCCAACAACGCATCCACCATCCCGCCGGCTCTGCTGGATCGGATGGAGGTCATCGAATTCGCCAGCTACACCGACGAGGAGAAGCTGGCCATCGCCCGTGACCATCTGCTGCCCAAGCAGCGGAAAAAGCACGGCCTGAACGGCAACCAGCTGCGCATCAACGACGGGGCTATGCGGGAGATCATCGCCCGGTATACCCGTGAGAGCGGCGTGCGCCGTCTGGAGCAGCAGATCGCCGCCGTGTGCCGCAAGACCGCCGCCGGCATCGTGGCGGGGGATCTCAAGAGCAAGTATCTGCGGGCCGGGGGCCTGGAGGAGGTGCTGGGCCCGGCCAAGTACCGGGATACCCGCGCCAGCGGCCAGGCGGAGGTGGGCCTTGTCCACGGCCTGGCCTGGACCAGCGTGGGCGGCGAGATGCTGGACGCCGAGGTGGGCGTGATGGACGGCTCCGGCAAGCTGGAGCTGACCGGCAACCTGGGCGACGTGATGAAGGAATCCGCCCACGCCGCCGTGACTTATATCCGCAGCCGGGCCAAGGAGCTGGGCGTGGACCCGGACTTTTATAAGAACAAGGACATACACATCCACTTCCCGGAGGGGGCCGTGCCCAAGGACGGACCCTCGGCGGGGGTGACCATCTGCACGGGACTGGTGTCCGCGCTGGCGGGGGCGCCCGTGCGCCAGGACGTGGCCATGACCGGCGAGATCACCCTGCGGGGCAGGGTGCTGCCCATCGGCGGGCTGCGGGAGAAGACCATGGCCGCTCTGCGGGCGGGCATCCACACGGTCATCATCCCAGCGGAGAACGAGCCGGACCTTGCCGAGATCGACCAGACCGTCCGGGCGGCGCTGAACTTCATCACCGCCAGCCGCATCGAGACGGTGCTGGACGCCGCCCTGTGCCGCGAGGAGCCCGGCGATGCGGTTTGAACCGGCCGTATTCGTAAAGTCCGCCGGAAAGAAGGGGGACTTCATCCGGGACGGGCGGCCCATGGTGGTGTTCGCCGGCAAGTCCAACGTGGGCAAGAGCTCCGTCATCAACTGCCTGCTGGACCGAAAAAACCTGGCACGGGTGGGTGCCAGTCCTGGCAAGACCACCAACATCAACTACTTTCTGGTGGCGGACAGCCTCTGGTTCGTGGACCTGCCCGGCTACGGCTACGCCCGGGTATCCCAGGCGGAGCGGGAGCGGTGGGGCCAGCTCATGGAGGACTTTTTCGCTGAGAGCGAGCGCATCAGCTTCGGCGTGCACATCGTGGACGGCCGGCATAAGCCCACGGCGCTGGACGTCAACATGCACGCCCTGTTCGCCGGATGCGGCTGCCCCTTCGCGGTGGCGGCCAACAAGTGGGACAAGCTGAAAAGGTCGGAGATGGAGCCCAATCTGGCCCTGATACGCGAAACGCTTGCCCTGGAAGAGGACACGCTGCTGGTGCCCTTCTCTGCGGAGAAGGGGACCGGCAAACAGGAGCTTTTGGGGGCGATCGCCGCCGGGGTGCAGCATGGGTGAATTTGCGGACATATGGCGCGGACTGGACTGGTCGAGACTGACGGACATCCTCTTTTCCGTCATCCCGGCCCTGCTGTGCATCACCCTGCACGAGCTCAGCCACGGGGCGGTGGCCTATATGCTGGGGGACCGGACGGCCAAGAACGCCGGCCGGCTGACATTGAACCCCATCCGCCACATCGACCCCTGGGGCCTGGTGATGATGGTGCTGTTCCGGTTCGGGTGGGCAAAGCCCGTGCCGGTGAATATGTACAACTTCAAAAAGCCCCGGCAGGGCATGGCGCTCACCGCCCTGGCCGGGCCGGTGTCGAACCTGCTGATCGCGGCGGTGTTCCTGTTTCTGTACGGGCTACTGTACCGGCCGCTGTATGTATACGGCGGCGGCTTTGCGCGGGCGGTGTTCCAGATGATCTCCACCACGGGGTATCTGTCCCTGGCGCTGGCGGTGTTCAATATCATCCCCATCTCGCCACTGGACGGGTCCAAGGTGCTGTTCTCCTTTTTGAGCGACAGCGCCTATGCAAAGCTCATGCGCTACGAGCGCTACGGCATGATCGTGCTGATGCTGCTGGTGGCCACGGGCGGCATATCCGGCGTGCTGGGCAGCGTGACGGGCTGGGTGTACGACAAGCTCTTCTTCATCGCGGAATTTGCATTTGAACTGGTGAACTGAACCATGGAAAACCCTACCTTTCATCTGGAGGGCGTAGTCAGGTCCAAGGAGGAGATGCAGGACTTTGAAGGTCCGCTGACCCTCATCCTGATGCTCCTGGCGAAAAACAAAATAGAGATACGGGACATCAAGATCGCGGACATCCTGGACCAGTATCTGGCCTGGCTGGCGAAGATGCAGGAAATGGACCTGGACGTGGCCAGCGAGTTCGTGCAGATGGCCTCCCACCTGGTGTACATCAAGACCAGGACCCTGCTGGCCGGCACGGAGGAGGTCTCCGAGCTGGAGCAGCTGATGACCAGCCTGGAGCAGCTGCGCCTGCGGGACAGCTTCGCCGCAGCGAAGGAGCGCATCCCCGCCATGGCGGCGGCCCTGGAGCAGGGGGCGCTGCTGTACTCCACCCCCGGCGAGCCCATGCCCCGGTACGGGGAGTACGATTACCAGCACCAGGGCTGGGAGCTGCTGGCGGCGCTGGCCGGGATGCTGCAAAAGGGCGTGCCCGTCCGGGAGGAGGAAGCCGCCGTGCCCGTGCCCCGGCCCATCATCTACTCGGTGCAGGACAAGAGCCGGCAGCTGATCGGCTATCTGCGCCAGCGGGGAAAGAGCTCCCTGCGGGCGCTGTACGCCATGGCCCAGAGCCGCTCGGAGGTGGTGGCCACGTTCCTGTCCCTGCTGACCATGTGCTCCATGGGCAGCGTGAGCATCCAGCGGGAGGGGGACGACTACGCCGTGCAGTTCACCGGCGGCGATACAGAGGCCATTTTGGAGAACATAGATTATGGATAAAATAGAACTGAAAAGCGCCATCGAGGCCATCCTGTTCGCCTCCGGAGAGCCGGTGCGGGCCGACCGCATCGCCCTGGTGACCGACTCGGAGGCGCAGACGGTGCTGGAGGCGGGCGCGGAGCTGGCGGCGGAGTACGAGGCCGCCGGCCGTGGCATCCGCGTCGTGCGGCTCAACGACTCCCTGCAGATGCACAGCGCCCCGGAGCACGCCGCCGCCATCACCCGTGCCCTGGAGCAGCGCCGGCCGCCCAAGCTGTCCCCCGCGTCCCTGGAGGTGCTGGCCATCGTGGCCTACTTCCAGCCGGTGACCCGCGCCTACATCGAGCAGATGCGTGGCGTGGACAGCTCCTATACCGTGGGCGTGCTCACGGAGCGGGGCATGATCGAGCCCTGCGGCCAGCTGGAGGCGGT
>CANPXW010000086.1 GCA_947587025.1 uncultured Oscillospiraceae bacterium | reverse complement strand
ATGAAGGACGCCGCCACCAAGAGCTACCGCAAGAAGGGCCAGGACATCGTGGACATGAACCACAAGGCCATCGATCTGGGCGCCAACGCCTTCGTGAAGATCGACGTGCCTGCCGACTGGGCCAACGCCGCCGACGCGGCCGCCGCTCCGGTGCATGCCGACCGTCCCGAGGTCATGAAGCTGGTGGAGGGCGTGCTCAACCCCGTGGGCAAGATGGACGGCGACAGCCTGCCCGTTTCCGCCTTCGTGGATTACGCCGACGGTACCTTCCAGCTGGGCGCTGCCGCCCATGAGAAGCGCGGCGTGGCCGTGACCGTCCCCCGCTGGGATGCCGCCAAGTGCGCCCAGTGCAACCAGTGCGCCTTCGTGTGCCCGCACGCCACCATCCGTCCCTTCGCGCTGACCGCCGAGGAGGCCGCTGCGGCTCCCGAGGCCGCCAAGCTGGTGGACTTCAAGGCCGGCAAGGGCAAGGGCGTTTACAAGTACACCATGGCCGTGAGCCCGCTGGACTGCATGGGCTGCGGCGTGTGCGTGGGCGTGTGCCCCACCAAGGCCATCACCATGGTGCCCCGCGAGGAGGAGGCTCCCCAGGAGGCCGTGTGGGATTACATGGTCACCAAGGTGGAGCAGAAGGACGAGCTGTTCGGCCTGACCGTGAAGGACAGCCAGTTCCATCAGCCGCTGCTTGAGTTCTCCGGCTCCTGCGCCGGCTGCGCCGAGACCAGCTATGCCCGCCTGATCACCCAGGTCTGCGGCAGCCGTATGTACATCTCCAACGCCACCGGCTGCTCCTCCATCTGGGGCGGCCCGGCTGCCACCAGCCCCTACAACGTGGACAAGAACGGCCACGGTCCCGCGTGGGCCAACTCCCTGTTCGAGGACAACGCCGAGCACGGCTTCGGCCTGTACCTGGGCCAGAAGGCCATCCGCGAGCGGCTGAAGGGCCTGGTCGAGGAGATCGCCGAGGGTGGCAAGAAGGAAGACGTGAAGGCCGCTGCCCAGGCTTACCTGGACACCTACGACGACGGCGAGAAGAACGAGGCCGCTGCCAACGCCCTGGTGGCGCTGCTGGAGAAGCAGGACTGCGGCTGCGAGCGCCGCGCTGAGCTGCTCAAGAACAAGCAGTACCTCTCCAAGAAGTCCGTGTGGATCTTCGGCGGCGACGGCTGGGCCTACGACATCGGCTTCGGCGGCCTGGATCACGTGCTGGCTCAGGGCGAGGACGTGAACGTGATGGTCTTCGACACCGAGGTGTACTCCAACACCGGCGGCCAGGCCTCCAAGGCCAGCCAGATCGGCCAGGTGGCGCAGTTCGCCGCTGCCGGCAAGAGCACCGCCAAGAAGAGCCTTGCCCAGATCGCCATGACCTACGGCTATGTGTACGTGGCCCAGATCGCCATGGGCGCCAACCCCGCCCAGGCCCTGAAGGCCATCGCCGAGGCCGAGGCCTATCACGGCCCGTCCCTCGTCATCGGCTACGCCCCCTGCGAGATGCACTCCATCAAGGGCGGCATGACCAACTGCCAGTCCGAGATGAAGAAGGCTGTGGAGTGCGGCTACTGGAACCTGTTCCGGTATAACCCCGCCCTGGCCGCTGAGGGCAAGAACCCGTTCACCCTGGATTCCAAGGCGCCCACCGGCTCCTACAGGGACTTCATCATGGGCGAGGCCCGTTACTCCGCTCTGACCCTGAACTTCCCCGAGCGGGCCGAGCAGCTGTTCACCAAGGCCGAGCAGAAATCCAAGGAGCGTTTCGCCAACCTGGAGGCCCAGAAGGCCATGTTCGAGCAGGAAGCTGCCGCGAAGTAAGCAAGACCCAAACCAAACGCACCGCATCCCCGGGCTCCGCCCGGGGGTGCTTTTTCGCTTGCGGGAAGATTGACAATCACCCTCGGGCTGATATAATGAAAACAAGCGACTTCGGAAAAACAGAGAGAAAGAAAAGAGAGGTAAGATTAGTGAAACACGTTGTTTCTTTCGCCTTGGTACTTTGTCTGCTGGTGCCGTTCGGGACCGGCGCGCTTGCCGCTGAGGCCGGCTGGGCAGTCGACTACTACGTGGACGACTTCGGCGACCCTACCGATGAGGCGTACCTCCGGGGCGTGTTCTCTGGGGACTTCAGCAACACGGCGACTGCGAGTTCGCCGCTGACGGTCGTCGTCTTTTACGATCTGGACTATGAAGCATTTTCCTTCCGTCTGCTGGAATACGATAACGTTCCGGCCACATACATCGGCAGTGAAGCGGAGAATATCGTTTTCAAGATCAAGACCGCCGACGATGTCATTTCCGAGGGCACGCTCATCGGGGACGAGCCAAACGGGGATCTGTTCCTCGGAAGCGGCCTCCCGGTCAGCAATAGAATACTGCCCGCTCTGCGGAAGGGAGAGGATGTCCGCTGTATCGTCGAACTCGGCAGCTCGAAGTATAACTTCACGATGAACGGGGCCGGCTTCCCTGACAGTCTGGCGGAGCTGGAGGAGATTAAATACGCGCCAGCCTATGCGGCTGCGGAGGAACTGATGGAGGCCGGCGATTATGACGGGGCTTTCGCCGCGTTCCGGGCCCTGGGGGATTATAAAGACAGCGTCCACCGCGCTGCGGAGGCTGTTGAGGCCAGAGGGGAGGCCATCGAGGACAGCAACGCGGCGGCATATGCGGAAGCGGAGGCTCTGCTGGCAGGCGGCGATAACGTGGATGCGGCTATGGCTTTTGGAGCCCTGGGAGATTATTCTGATGCCTTTGCCCGGAGCTTTGAGCTTTGGGGCGGGATCACGGAGCGAAAAACGCTCTCCTCCAGTGTGTTTCATACGGTGGGCCTGCATCCAGACGGTACGGTGACCGCTGCGGGGGAGAATTTTACAGGCCAATGTGATGTGTCTGATTGGACAGATATCGCGGAGGTAGCCGCAAGCGGTCTTATGAATGGTATACAGGACGGTACAGTCGTCAGCCAAAACCACACGCTGGGCTTACGCACGGATGGTACGGTGGTGGTCGCAGGGAGTAATCCCGACGGCGCATGCAATGTGTCTGGCTGGACGGGCATCGTGGCTGTGTCGACGAACCCCTTTTACACTGTTGGCCTGCGCGCGGATGGTACGGTGTTGGCGGTGGGAAGCAATGAGAATGGCCGGTGTGACGTGTCTGACTGGACGGACATCGTGGCGGTATCTGCGGGAACGGTCCACACGGCAGGCCTCAGATCGGATGGCACCGTGGTGGCTGCGGGAGATAATACATACGGCGCGTGCGATGTGTCCGATTGGACGGACATCGTGGCGGTATCTGTTGGCAGCGGACACTCTGTGGGTCTGCGCGCGGATGGTACGGTGATGGCCGCAGGACGAAACGATTATGGCCGGTGCGACGTATCTGACTGGACGGATATAGTAGCAATATCTGCCGGCAGTCATCACACGGTAGGGATCAAATCGGACGGCACTGTTGTGGCCGCAGGCGATAATGAATATGGCCAGTGTGACGTGTCCGGCTGGACAGATATTGTTGAGGTATCTGCGGGCGAATGGCATACGGCGGGGCTCAAAGCCGATGGCACGGTGGTGGCCGTGGGTTACAGTGACTACGGCGCATGTGACGTTTCCGGCTGGACGGATATCAAGCTGCCAGACTAAGAAACCCGTTGACAAATCCGGAAAAACATGTATAATAAATTGGCTTGGCCGTCAGGCCAGGCCAATTTCCTTGCTCCTGGGACATCATCAGGGGCCAATAGACCAGAAGGAGGTGCTAGTATGGCGAAAACGAGCGAGAAGTACGAGGTCATGTACATCATCGACCCCAACCTGGAGGAAGAAGAGCGTACGGCCATCGTGGAGAAGTTCAAGGCGCTTGTGGAGCAGCACGGCACGGTCGATGAGATGGAGGTCAAGGACAAGCAGAAGCTTGCCTACCCGATCAACTACATCGCCGAGGGCTACTATGTGCTGGTGAAGTTCACGAGCGACCCGGCGTTCCCTGCGGAGCTGGACCGTGTGCTGGGCATCACCGACGGCGTGATGCGCAGTCTCATCACCCTGCGCGTGGACTGACGGAGGGGCCGGAGCATGCTCAACCACATCACTCTCATGGGCCGCCTGACCCGCGACCCGGAGCTGCGGTACACCCAGAGCCAGACGCCGGTGGCGTCCTTCTCTCTGGCCGTGGACCGGGACTACAGCTCCCGTGACGGCGGCGAACGCCAGACCGATTTCATCGACTGCGTGGCCTGGCGCAGCACTGCGGAATTCGTATCCAAGTATTTCCAGAAGGGGAGCATGGCGGTCGTCTCCGGACGGCTGCAGATCCGCGACTGGACCGACCGGGACAACAACA
Organism: uncultured Oscillospiraceae bacterium; assembly: GCA_947587025.1. Taxonomy (GTDB): domain Bacteria; phylum Bacillota; class Clostridia; order Oscillospirales; family Oscillospiraceae; genus CAJOIG01. The sequence goes on along the minus strand of CANPXW010000086.1, from coordinate 3,488 downwards.
AGCGCCGCTCTGCCGAGGTCGTGGTGGACAACGTCTACTTCGGTGAGAGCAAGCGCTCCCGTGAGGAGAACCAGTCCGCCGGCCGCGCCCCCGCCGCCAGACCCGCTCCCGCCGGCGGCTACAATGACGCCCGGCCTGCGGGCGGCGCGTTCGCTGACATCGACGGCGATGACAGCGAGCTGCCATTTTGATAAAGGAGGATAGAAAATGCCTTTCGAGAAAGCTGCCAGTAATCCCGACAACGCCAACCGGGCAAAGCCCCGTAAGCGCCGCAAGGTGTGCCAGTTCTGCGTGGACAAGATGACCCACGTGGACTACAAGGACACCGCCCGTCTGCGCAAGTATCTGTCCGAGCGCGGCAAGATCCTGCCCCGCCGCACCACCGGCACCTGCGCCATGCATCAGCGCCAGCTGACCACGGCCATCAAGCAGGCCCGTCAGATCGCGCTGCTGCCCTATGTTGCAGACTAAGTCGTTTGAAAGGAGCTAGCTCCTTTCAAACGAAAAAGCTGCGGTATGCTGCAGCGCAAAGCGCCCCCGTCTTACCAGACGGGGGCGTTCACGTTTGCATGCCGAGAAGTGTTTTTTCCGAGGTACACGCCCCCGGAAAAAACGATCCCACTTTCTTTGCGCCTGCGGGCGCAAACTCTGCGAGGCCCGCTCACATGATGGCCTGGTTCTGCATGAACCAGACGTACATCTGCCAGAAGGCCGCCAGCTCCGCCGCCAGGACAAGGTACCGGGCGGCGCTGTTTTTTATCCGCCCCAGGCACAGATACAGCGGCAGGCAGCCCAGCATATACCGGCCGCCGCTGATGAGCCAGGCGGCGGTATAGCTCATGCCCAGATAGGCCGTTCCGTACAGCAGCCAGGGCGTGTCCAGACGCCGGTAAAAGCCCAGAAACAGCAGCGCCGCCGCGATGAAGTACAGCTCCATCTGGGGCCAGTATATCCACTTGGCCAGATCGGGATACTGCATGGCCATGCTGTACTGCTGGGCCAGGGTCCTGCCCAGCCACTGGGGCGTCTGCCACCAGGGAGCGATGCTCTCATAATACTGATAGGCGAAAAAGCCGCCGCACACGGCCTTGTTGACGCAGAGATATATGCCGAAGCCCGCCGCCGGGCCGGCCAGGGCCAGATACCGCCAGTCCCAGCGCCTTTGCTCCCGGCAGTCCAGCCAGGCACAGTACACGCCGGGCAGGAGCAGCAGCATCCCCTGGGTGCGGGTCAGAGCGGTGAGAAAGCCCACCGCGCCCGCCGCCAGCCAGCGCTTTTGGCGGATGAGGTACAGCCCGGAGACGGTCAGCAGCAGGAACAGCCCCTCCGTGAACACCCCCTGGCAGAAGAAGCCGAAGGGGTAGAGCAGATAGCCGGCCAGCGCCGCGCCCGGATGGGCGCACTCTTTTTTCGCCAGCTTCGTCAGCACCACCGCTGAAGAACCGTAGCAGACCTGGGAGATGAGCATGCCCGCCAGGGCGGTCCTGCCGCCCAGCAGCCGGCCCAGCAGGCCCATGAGGAAGGGGTACAGGGGATAGAACACGATGTTGTTCACCTGGTCCCCGGACCGGACGTAGCCGTTCTCAGCGATGAAGATGTACCGGGGCGAGTCGCCCGCCTGGGTGAACCGCTCCAGATAGTGGGCGAAAAAGCCGGCGGGACTGCCGTTCACGGCGCAGTGGGCGGCCAGCGCGCCCAGCCACAGCACGGCCAGAGCGGTCAGGAATATCACCGGCCAGGGGGCGGGGAGCGCGTCGTCAGCCGGCGCTTCCGCCTCCGGTGCGGCGGGCAGCCGCAGCCGCACCCCCAGCAGCTGGCGCAGGGCGCGCAGGGCCAGCAGTATGAGCAGCGCCGCCATAAGACCGCTGGAGGCCAGCCAGAGCAGTTTTTCGATCCAGGTGTCCATGACGGGTCCCTCAGCCGTAGAGATACATATACATGACCCCGTAGGCGTTGAAGGCCACCGCCATCCCGCCCAGAGCCAGCTCCCAGCTGGCCGGGCGCTTTCTGCCCCGGTCGGCCAGGTACATGTAGGCGAAGGGTATCATGTCACAGGTATACCGGGCGCCGAACTGCCAGGACCCGAGCGTGCGGTGCATGCAGGTGGCCAGCAGCATGAGCAGCATCCCCAGGCCCAGGCCCAGCCCCTCGGCGCTGACGCCCTTTTTGCCGACGTTGACGGCACACCGCACGGCCCAGATGATGAAGATGGGGTCGGCAACGAAAAACATGAAGCCCTGGAACAGCGGGAAGCTGAGCCGGCCGCCGGAGATGGTCACCGGCGTGAACAGCAGCTGCTTCAGGTTGGGCCAGAGGTAGCTGATGTGGAACTGGCCGTGTTCGGCCCGCATGAACTCCGGCAGATAGTCGTGGCCGAACTGGAGCGGGTCTCCGAACCGGGCGTAGTTATAGGCCATATAGCAGGCGCCGATGAGGATGGGCCCTATCACGCACTTCCACTGGGCCAGGCAGCTTTTCAGAAAGCCGCCGTGTTTTTCCCGCTCGTTCCAGGCGAACAGCAGCGCGAATATGGGCAGGAATATGGCGCTCAAAGGCCGGCAGCCCACCGCCAGGGCCAGGAAGGTGGTGGATGCGGCCTTTTTTCCTCTTATGGCGCACAGCACCGCCGCCAGGCACATCACCATGTTCAGGGCCTGGGCCTGGAACCACACGCCGCCGTTGGTGGTCATCCACAGCATGTTGCTTCCCCACACGCACACCAGCGCCCAGAAGGCGGCGTTCCGGGGCGAGCGGCCCCTGGCGCGCATGATGGCGAAGGCCAGCGCCGCGCTCAGCAGACCGTAATATGCGATCAGGATGTTGTTGGGGGTGTCCAGGCCCCACAGGGCCACGAAGGGCAGCAGCGCCACCGACGGCAGAGGGGGGAAGGAGACGTAGTACCGGCCTTCGTATATGGCAAGCTCCAGGTATTCGTACTTCTCCGGCTCGGCGATGTACGTCCGGCCATGGAGCCAGTTCCAGGTCTGGAGGGTGTAGCTGTCCCAGGGCTGGTGCTGCCAGAGGGTGCCGCCCATCAGGTCGCTGAGCAGAAAATATCCCGCCGCCATCACCGCCATCAGCGCCCAGAAGGTGCGCGCGGAAGAGGAAAACGTTCTGCGCAGGCTCGTCCTTTTCATCGTGCGCCTCCTTTGGCCGAAGAATATCCATATTCTACTCCGCCGGCGGGCATTTAGCAAGAAAAACGTCCCGGAACGTGTCAAACGCTCCGGGACGGTGCTTGGTATCATATGTCAGCTGATGACGGTGTCGTCCTGGTATATCCACTCGTTGACGTCGGTGACGCGGACGTCGTTCTCGCCCAGGCGGGCGATGACCTTCACGATGCCCGCGTTGATGATGAGCCGCCGGCACATGGAGCAGGAGGTGGTGTCGGTCAGAAGCTCTCCCGTCTTGGCGTCCCGGCCCACCAGATACATGGTGGCGCCGATCATATCCCGCCGGGCGGCGGAGATGATGGCGTTGGCCTC
>CANPXW010000085.1 GCA_947587025.1 uncultured Oscillospiraceae bacterium | reverse complement strand
GAGATGCTGCGCCAGCATGAGGCATATTGGAACAGCTTTGACCGGGTGATCGTCTACTACGATAACGGGCAGATCGAGTTGACGAAGATCATCACGTCGGTTTTCAATACGCTGTACACCCATGTAGAATTTCGCAAGGTGCGCCCCGTCGATTACAAGCTGTTCCAGTCCGCTGACCTGATCTGCACGATGGAGCTGCTGGCGGAGAAGGCCGATAGCGCGTCGTTCACAAAATCCGAACAGGAGTTCTTCGGCAGCGTCCGGGCCTTCCGGAAAGACTATCTGCGGACGCTGGAAAAGAAAAAATTATAGGAAAATATAGCGGTGTTTGGACAGTTGCCAAGCGCCGCTTTAACTTACACAATATTATGCAAACCAGATGTTGATTTATGCGCCGTGATATGCTATGATATAGAAAACCAACAAGGGAGGGTCCATCATGCAGATCATGGCAGATAGGCTGCGGGCGCTGCGGCTGTCAATCAACGTTTCCCAAAATAAACTGGCTCCTATCCTGGGACTACGGCAGTCCGGTGTCAACCGTTATGAGAACAACCAGTGTGAGCCTTCCGCCAAAGTTCTGCTCCGATATGCGGATTACTTCGATGTGTCATTGGACTATCTCTATGGCCGCACGGACAATCCCAAGGGAAAGGTGTATTCCAATGAACCGGACCTGGGCAAGCTGCACCCGGAAATGAACGAATTCATAGAAATGTGCTTTGACCCCAAATCCCCCATGAACAAGCGCCTGAAAAAGACGCTGGTGCAGATGCTGGAGGAGGAAACGAAATGACCGCTGTGATCTATGCCCGTTACTCCTCGGATAACCAGCGGGAAGAAAGCATCGAGGGGCAAATCCGTGAATGCACCGCCTTTGCAGAGAAAAACGGCATCACCATTCTGCGCCACTATATAGACCGGGCATTCTCCGCCAAGACGGATAACCGGCCCGAGTTTCAGGCCATGATCAAGGACAGCGGGAAGAAGCTGTTCGACATGATCATCGTCTGGAAACTTGACCGCTTTGCGCGGAACCGCTATGACAGCGCCCGGTACAAGGCTGCCCTCAAAAAGAACGGCGTCAAGGTGGTGTCGGCCACGGAAGTTATCTCCGAGGGCGCGGAGGGTATCATTCTTGAATCTGTGCTGGAAGGCTATGCCGAATATTATTCCGCAGACCTATCCGAGAAGGTCATCCGAGGCATGACGGACAACGCCCTCAAGTGCAAGTTTAATGGCGGGACACTGCCCACGGGCTACGTCATAGACAGTGAACAGCACTTCCAGATCGACCCCCTGACGGCCCCATATGTGTTGGAGGCGTTCAAGAAATATGACGCCGGGTACACCATGACGGCTATCCGGGATTGGCTGAACGAGAAAGGCGTGAAAAACACACGCGGGCAGCCGTTCTCCTACAACAGCATCCAGCACCTGCTGAACAATCGCCGGTACATGGGGGAGTTCCGCTACCGCGATACGGTCGTCCCCGACGGCATCCCCGCCATCGTGCCCCAGGACCTGTTTGAGCGGGTGCAGGAAAAGCTGGCAAAGAATAAAAAGGCTCCAGCCTGGCACAAGGCTGAAGACGACTATCTGCTCACGACTAAACTCTATTGCGGCTACTGCGGTAGCTATATGTGCGGGGAGAGCGGCACCAGCCATACAGGAAAAGTCCACCACTACTACAAGTGCGCCACGGTGAAGAAGAAACGCGGCGACTGTCACAAGAAGCCGGTCAACAAGGCGTTCATTGAGGATTTCATCGTCCATGAGACGATGAAAGAGATACGGGACGATAAGGTGATCGCGGCCATCGTCTCCACGGTGATGGACTTGCAGGAGCAAGAGAACACCCAGCTCCCGCTATATGAGCAGCAGTTGAAGGAGGCGGAGACCGGCATCAACAATCTGCTCAACGCCATCCAGCAGGGAATACTTACTCCGTCCACCAAAACCAGGTTGGAAGAACTGGAAGCCGCGAAAGAGGACTTAGAGATCAGGATCGCCAACGAGAAGCTGGCGAAGCCGAAGCTGACAGCGGAGTTTGTGACCATGTGGCTGGAGCGGTTCCGCAAGCTGGATATGCGGAAGAAGGAACACCGGCAGCAGCTCATTGATACGTTCGTCAACTCGGTCTACTTATTCGACGACAAGCTGACGCTCCACATCAACTACAAGGACGGGACGAAAACCGTCACCTTTAACGAGATGAAAGTGGCCCTGGATGAACAGGCCGCGGGTTCGGATTTGGATTGCCGTGGTGCACCACGTCGAAATGCTCCTGGAGACGATGAGGACCTGCAAGCAGGTCCTCATTCGTCGGCCAGGGGCATTTCTTCCTTTCCCCACGCGGCAGGCGTGCCGCGTGGGGACCCCGGAAATAATCCGAACCCAAGACCTGTGGGGCCATATCCCGTAGGCGATGGGTTCGGATTTGTCTTTTGGTTTGAGCCGTATGAGGCCACACATTTTAGAAACGGGGTGGTCAAGAGGGCGACATCGAAGCCAAGAGGACCAAAGAAGAAAAGGAATCGTCAAAGAGATAATTGCCAACCAACAAATCATTAACCAAAAAGGTTAATGTGTCCTTACTAAAAAGCGTAGAGGATAAAATCTGCCAATAGTTGCTTCTCTCATTGTGTCATGCCTCGCGCACAGCGGCCGCTTCCTTGCGTTTATGACGTTGGGCATGCTATAATACATTTGCGAGGTCTGACCCGCTTCATGCGCCTTTCGCCGGGAGGGGGCGATCGTGGTCCCCTTTAATGCTTGGTCAGAGGCACGGACTGCGGTCGCCGCTCTTCATTCGTGGTCGCAAAGTTCGCTTTGCGGCCACGATCTTTACAGCCGCTGGGAAGCAGGCACGCGGCGGTCCGCGATGGGCGCGGGGGACCGGCGCTTGCGCGCCGGCGCGGGGCATGCTACAATAGCGGCGATGAAAAGAGGACCATCCTGCCGGAGGGACTGAGAGGCGCGCTATGACGAAACATATCCTCATCGTGGACGACGACCAGAGCATCAGCGACATGCTGGCCGAGGCCCTGGGCCGGGAGGGCTACCGGGTCAGCCGGGCCTGGTCCGGCACCGAGGCACTGCTCTTACTGGAGCGGACCACGCCGGACCTGGTGCTGCTGGACCTGATGCTGCCGGGCCTTTCCGGGGAGCGGCTGCTGCCGAAGATAGGGGGCATCCCGGTGATCGTGGTGAGCGCCAAGGTGGACGTGCAGGATAAGGTGGACCTGCTGCTGGGCGGGGCGGCGGACTATGTGACCAAGCCCTTCGAGCTGCGGGAGCTGCTGGCCCGCATCGCCGTGGCCCTGCGCCAGGGTCCCGGTCCCGAGGCCCAGCGGCTGAGCGTGGCGGGCCTTGCCCTGGACACCGATACCCGCACCGCCGCCGTGGGGGATAAGCAGGCCCACCTGACCCGCACCGAGTGCGCCATATTGAAGCTGCTCATGCTCAACCCCGCCCAGGTGATCACCAAATCGACCATCCTGGACCGCATCAGCCTGGACACCCCCGACTGCACGGAGGGGTCGCTGAAGATGCACGTGAGCAATCTGCGCAAAAAGCTGCGCGCCCTGGACGGCGGCGACTGGGTGGAGGCGGTGTGGGGCATCGGCTTCAAGCTGCGCACGCCGGAGGAAACTTTACAGTAGTCTTTACCGCTTTCTTTACCGCCCCGGCCTATGCTGGGGCCATAAAGGAGGTCGTTCCCTATGGAATACGTATTGCAGGCGGTGGGCCTGACCAAGCGCTACCGCCGGTCCTCGGCCCTGAACGGGCTGACCATGGGCGTGCCCCGGGGCGCCATTTACGGCCTGGTGGGCCGCAACGGCGCGGGCAAGACCACCCTCATCCGGCTCATATGCGGCCTGCAGACGCCCACCTCGGGCACCTATACCCTCTACGGCCGCAAAAACACCGACCGGGACATCGACCGCTCCCGGCGGCGGATGGGGGCGGTGGTGGAGACCCCGTCCATCTACCTGGACATGTCCGCCGAGGACAATCTGAAGCAGCAGTACCGGGTGCTGGGCCTGCCCTCCTTCGAGGGCATCGGCGAGCTGCTGGAGCTGGTGGGGCTGGAGAGCGCCGGAAAGAAAAAGGCCCGGCACTTCTCCCTGGGCATGAAGCAGCGGCTGGGCATCGCCGTGGCCCTGGCCGGGGACCCGGATTTTCTCGTCCTGGACGAGCCGGTCAACGGCCTCGACCCCCAGGGTATCATCGAGATACGGGAGCTCATATTGCGCTTAAACCGCGAGAGACAGATCACCGTTCTCATCTCCAGCCACATCCTGGACGAGCTTTCCCGCCTGGCCACCCACTACGGGTTCATCGACGGCGGGCGGATGGTGAAGGAGCTGTCTGCCGCCGACCTGGAGGCGGCCTGCCGCAAGTGCGTGCGTCTGACGGTGACGGACACCGCCGCCCTGGCGCGGGTGCTGGACGGCATGGGCGCGGAGTATAAGATACTGGACGGCGAGACTGCGGACGTCTATCAAAAGATACCCGTCTCCCGGCTGACGGCGGCGCTTCAGGCCGAAGGCTGCGAGCTTATCGACCTACAGGAGCGGGACGAGTCCCTGGAGAGCTATTTCGTCTCCCTGGTGGGAGGTGGCCGCCATGACTGACCTTTTACGGGCGGGCTTTTCCCGGCTGTGGAGGGCCCCCATTTTCTGGCTGGGCATCGTGTTCATGGGCGGGTACGGGGTGATCGTCTGTTGGGACGTCTATGAAAGCATGCTGGGCGGGTATGCCGACTACTTTGGCGGCTACACCATGTACGACCTGTGCCGCTACCACTGCATCGTCACGGTGTTTTTGCCGTCGGTGTTCTGCGCCCTGTTTCTGGGCACGGAGTACGAGCACGGCACCATCCGCAACAAGCTCATCGCCGGCAAGAGCCGCCCGGCGGTGTACCTCTCCAGCCTGGTGCTGAGCCTGGCCGCCTGCTTTCTGATGATCGGGGCCTATTTCCTGCCGGTGTGTATCATCGGCCCGTTTTTCACCGAGGGCCTTGGTGTCTCGCCCGGCACGCTGGCCCTGATCGTTATCGGGGAGCTTCTCATGGCGGCGGCCCTGTGCGGGCTGTGTACCCTGGGCAGCATGCTCATCTCCCGGAAGGCGGTGCTGGCGGTGACGCTGCTGCTGGCGGTGCTGGCGGGACTGGCGGTCGGCGGCTATTTTGAGGGCCGGCTGCAGGAGCCGGAGTATTATCAGGGCATCATGATGACCGAGGAGGGTGAACTGGTAGACGCGTCGGATATGGAGAATCCGAGCTATCTCCGGGGCGGGGAGCGGGAGGCATACCAGTTCGCCGCAGACTTTCTGCCCACGGGCCAGGCGCTCCTCTATAATTTTGACATGATGGTCCACCCCTGGGCCATGTGCCTTTACTCCCTGCTCATCCTGGCCGCGTCCACCGCCGGTGGCCTGATCGCCTTCCGCCGGAAGGACCTGAAATAGGGGGGCGGGGATATGGGAAGTCTTATCCGCTCCCACCTGGCCCGGCTGTGGAAGAGCCCGGTGTACTGGCTGGCCCTTCTGGTCATGTTCCCCTACGGCCTGGGCCTGTGCAACAGCGCCACAGGCGACCTTGCGTCCGGCGTCGCGTCCGCCGGCCTGTGGGGCCAGCCCCTGTGCGGCTTCGGTCTGCTGATCGGCATCATCCTGGCGGCGGTGTTCGGCCTCTTCTTCGGCGCGGAGCACGCCGACGGGACCATCCGCAACAAGCTCATCGCCGGCTGCGGGCGGGCGTCCATCTATCTGGCCACGCTCATCGCGAGCTTTCTGGCAGCACTGGCGCTGTATGGGGTCTATCTGCTGGCCTGGCTGCCCCGGCTGGGCTGGATGCTGCGCAATTTCCCTTCCCCGGAGCCGGGAAGGCTGGCCCTGTGCCTGGCGGGAACGCTGCTGCTCACAGCGGGGCAGTGCTCCCTGTGCGTGATGCTGTGCATGCTGGTGCAGCGGCGGGCGGTCCTGGCGGTGGTTTTGATCCTGCTGATGGTCCTTCTGTTCTTCGCCGGCATCCAGGCCCAGGACGCCTGGGAGACCGCCACCAGCGGGGGCATGCAGCTGATGATCGACGAGGCCGGCGAGCAGCGGTGGGCGTTCCACGAGCCGGGCTCCGCCGGGGCGCTCACGACGGCCCTCTACGACGCGCTGCCCGGCTGCCAGGCGTATCGGTACATGGAACTGGACGCCTCGCCCGCCATGCTGGCCTGGTCCGCGTCCCTGACCGTTCTCACCACAGCCATGGGGCTGCTCTTATTCAAGCGAAAAGACATCCGATAAAGGCGGTGTTCGCGTGGCGTATTTTTTGTGCGCCATACTGGCCGCAGCCGTCCTGGCGCTGGGGATAAAGGTGCTCTCCATGCGCCGGGCGGCCCGGCAGATCGTCCGGGAGCTTTCGGAAAAGCTCTCGGAGGACACCAATACCCTCATTTCCCTGTCCGCCTCGGACAGGGAGATGCGCCGTCTGGCGGCGGAGCTGAACCGGCAGCTGCGCGTACTGCGCGCCCAGCGGCTGCGATACCGGCAGGGAGACCGGGAGCTGAAGGACGCCATCACCAACGTCTCCCACGACCTGCGCACGCCCCTGACCGCCATATGCGGGTATCTGGAGATGCTGGAGCGGGAGGAAAAGAGCCCGGCGGCGGGACAGTATCTGGAGCGCATCGCCGAGCGGACCGAGGCCATGAAGGCGCTGACAGAGGAGCTGTTCCGCTACTCGGTGGTGTTGTCCACAGGGTCGGAGCTGACCATGGAGCCGGTGGACCTGAACGCCGCTCTGGAGCAGACGGCGGCGGATTTTTACGCCGCCCTCACCGGTCGGGGGATAGAACCGGTCATTGAGCTGCCCCAGGCGCGCGTGGTGCGCTCCCTGGACCGGGCGGCGCTGAGCCGCGTCCTGTCCAACCTCTTTTCCAACGCCATCAAGTACAGCGACGGGGACCTGGTCGTCACGTTGTCGGAGACGGGGCAGATCGCCTTTTCCAACGCTGCGGCGGGTCTGGACCCGGTGCAGGTGGGCCGGCTCTTCGACCGGTTCTTCTCCCTGGAGGCGGCCAGAAGCTCCACCGGCCTGGGCCTGGCCATCGCCCGGACCCTGACCGAGCGCATGGGAGGCTCCATCGCCGCCGGGTACCAGGCCGGCTGCCTCACCGTGACGGTGGACTTTCCATCCTGACGGCTTTTCACAAATGAAAAGGGACCTGCCTCATGGCAGGTCCCTCGCTTATGCGGTCTTGCTTATTCCTCCGGGGCGGGCTCTTCCTCGTCCTCGCCCTTGATGAACTCCAGCGTCTCGCCGCAGCTGGGGCACTGGATGCTGCCCTTGTCCAGAACGCTCTCCTCAAAGGTGACGGTCTCGCCGCAGCTGGGGCACTGGCACTCGTAGAACACGGTCTCGCCGTCCCAGGGCTCGCCCTCGTCGTCCTCGTCATCCTCCTCGTCGTCGTCATCGTCGTCGAAGAGCAGATCCTCCACGTCCTCCAGATCGTCGCTGACGGCGTCCAGTCCGTCGCCCAGCTCGGCCACGTCCGCGTTCAGGTCCTCCAGGTCCAGGGCCAGGTCCTCCAGGATGTCCACGATGGTGGCCAGCAGCTTGCCCTCCTTGGTGGACGGGTCGGTGCCGTAGCCCTCGGCCAGGCCCTTCAGATACGCGACTTTTTCGGCGGTGGTCATGGCAAAAAGCCTCCTTTCAGGGGTCCCGGCTCAGCCCTTGGCCCGGCCCAGATACTCCCCGGTGCGGGTGTCGATCTCGATGCGCTCGCCCGGCTCGATGAACAGGGGCACCTTGATCTCGGCGCCGGTCTCCAGGGTGGC
>CANPXW010000084.1 GCA_947587025.1 uncultured Oscillospiraceae bacterium | reverse complement strand
GAGAAGCTGCACGGCACCTGCGTGCTGAACCTGGCCAACGTCAAGTACGACAAGGACTGGAACCAGGTCCGCGGCCGTCGTATCGCCACGGTGTTCCAGGACCCCATGACCAGCCTGAACCCCATCATCACCATCGGCAAGCAGATCACATCCACCATCATCAAGCACCAGGGTTGCTCCGAGGTGGAGGCCCGCACGCGGGCGCTGGAGCTGATGCGCAAGGTGGGCATCCCCCATGCGGAGGCCCGTTTCGACGACTATCCGTTCCAGTATTCCGGCGGCATGCGCCAGCGTATCGTCATCGCCATCGCCCTGTCCTGCCAGCCGAAGATACTGATATGCGACGAGCCCACCACGGCCCTGGACGTGACCATCCAGGCCCAGATACTCAAGCTGATAAAGGACCTGCAGAAGGAATTCGGCTTCACCATCGTGTTCATCACCCATGACCTGGGCGTGGTGGCCAACATCGCTGACCGGGTGGCCGTGCTGTACGCCGGTCAGATCGTGGAGCTGGGCACGGTGGAGGAGGTCTTCTACGACCCCCGCCATCCCTACACCTGGGCGCTGCTGTCGAGCCTGCCCCAGCTTGCCGAGCGCAATACCACTCTGTATTCCATCACCGGCACGCCGCCCAGCCTGTACAACGCCATCGTTGGCGACGCGTTCGCGCCCCGTAACCCGTACTGCATGAAGATCGATACCCTTGAAGAGCCGCCCATGTTCCAGGTCAGCCCGACCCACTTCGCCAAGACCTGGCTGCTGGATCCCCGGGCGCCCAAGGTGGATAAACCGGAGGGTATCCACGACATCCATGCCAAGCTCATGAAGGCATTCAACATTTAAGGGGGGCGGTAACGTGTCAAGAACGAAAGGAAGAAAAGAGAGCCGCCATTCCCATATCCCTGAGCATGGGCCTCTGGCGGAAAACGGCAGAGAGATACTCCTGTCGCTGAAAAACGTGGACATCACCTTCGGCAAGGGCGACAACGCCGTCCGTGCCGTACAGGACGCGTCCTTCGACATCTACAAGGGCGAGACGTTCTCCCTGGTGGGCGAGTCCGGCTCCGGCAAGACCACCATCGGCCGCGCCGTCATCCGGGTCAATCCCCTGGCCGGCGGCGAGATCGACTACAAGGGCGTGCGCATCTCCGGCAAGATACCCCGTGCTCTGGACCGGGAGGTCATCCGCAACGTGCAGATGGTGTTCCAGGACCCGGCCGCGTCCCTGAACGAGCGCGCTACGGTGGACTACATCATCTCCGAGGGCCTTTACAACTTCGGCCTGTTCGAGAACGAGGCGGACCGGGTGCGCAAGGTGGAGAACATGATCCACGAGGTGGGCCTGCTGCCCGAGCACCTGACCCGTTATCCCCATGAGTTCTCCGGCGGCCAGCGCCAGCGCATCGGCATCGCCCGGGCCATGGTCATGGAGCCGGAACTGGTGGTGGCCGACGAGCCCATCTCCGCGCTGGACGTGTCCATCCGCGCCCAGGTGCTGAACCTGATGAAGAAGTTCCAGCGGGAGGACGACGTCACCTATCTGTTCATCGCCCACGACCTGAGCGTGGTCCGGTTCATCTCCGACCGCATCGGCGTCATCTATAAGGGCCGCATCGTGGAGGTGGCGGACGCGGAGGAGCTGTTCGACTACCCCCTGCATCCCTACACCCACTCGCTGATCTCCGCCATCCCCATCCCCGACCCGCAGCTGGAGAAGCACAAGGTCCAGTTCGTCTACGACCCCTCCGTGCACGACTACAGCGAGGACAAACCGGAGTTTCAGTGCATCGGCCACGACCACTGGGTCTATGGCAACAAGAAGGAGATCGAGCAGTACAAGGCCATCCGCGAGTCCGGCGTGCCCATCAAGCCCGTCAAGATCGGCGATCCTGACACCGCCGCGCAGGAACAGGCGGCGGCGATCGACGCGGCGGAGGCTGCGGCGCAGGCGCAGTTCCTCCAGGCCCCGGTACACGACACCGGCAGCATCTGGTATTCGCTGCTGAGCTTCCTGCTGCCCATCCCCGGCTTTATCGCGGGGTGGCTGTTCAAGCGCCACAAACACTATCGCAACTACAAGGCGTGCAGGAAGGGGGCCATCATCGGCATCGCCGTGCTGGCCGTGATCCTCGTCATATTTGCCCTGCTGCTGTGGGCTGCGGTGGCCTGATTGGCGCGCGCGGCAAGGAAAAAGGGCGAGCCGTACGTGCCGCCTGTCAATGAGATCGAACTGTCTTCCGCCCATACCGGGCGGAAGATGGTCCTTATTGTCGTTTTTCTGGCCATCGCTGCGGCGATGTTCGTATACGGATTCATGCAGTTGCTGCGCTCTGACGCCGGCTGGCAGAAGATAGGGGCCGTGACCGGCCAGCAGCCCAGCTGCGCGGAGGATATTACCCTCCAATACGAGCTTGGCGCGGGCCAGACGTCCGCCAGGGAGGAGAGCCGGGCGCTGTCCCGGCTGTACGGCGACGCGTGCGTGGCCGCGCTGCGGATGTTCTCCAACACCTCCGCGTGGCCCGAGGAGCACAATGTCCGATACCTGAACGAGCACCCCAACGAGGCCGTGACGGTGCAGCCGGGGCTGTATAAGGCCCTGGAGACCGTGCGGGCGAGCGGGGACCGGACGCTGTATCTGGGCCCGCTGCATGAGATCTACGGCAATGTTTTCGCCTGCGAGGACGACGTGCTCATGGCCCAGTTCGACCCCTGCCAGAACCAGGACGTCCAGCAGTATTTTGACCGGTGCCTGGCCTTTGCCAACGACCCGGCGGCGGTGGACGTGGAGCTGCTGGGGGACGGGCAGGTGCGCCTTGCTGTGTCGGAGGACTATATGGCCTTCGCCGAAGAGGAGCAGATCGCCAGCTTCATCGACTTTGACTGGATGGAGAACGCCTTCATCATCGACTACCTGGCTGATACCCTGACGGAGGCCGGCTATACGCGCGGCGTGCTGTCCAGCTACGACGGCTTCGTGCGCGATCTGGGCGGCAGCAACGAGACGTTTGCCGTCAGCCTCTATGACGGCGGACAGGCCGGGACGGCTGTGGCCAAGGTGGGCTACGGCGGCGGTATGAGCGGCGTTTATCTGCGGGACTATCCCATGTACGAGCAGGACAGATACCGCTTCTATGTGATGGAGGACGGGACCATCCTGTCCAGCTATCTGGACACGTCGGACGGCCGCTGCCGCAGCGCGGCGGCGGATCTGCTGGGCTGCTGCTGGGACATGGGCTGCGCCGAAACGCTGCTGCGCATGATACCGGTCTACGTGGCCGACGCGCTCTCCGACCAGGCCCTGGACGCTCTGGCGGAGCAGGGCGTGTACTGCGTCTGGTGTCAGGATGGGACGGTGTGGTATGAGACCAACCGGCTGACCGTGACCGACCTGTACGAGGCGTATACTGCCCGGCCGCGCGGGGCGGACTGAGAGGGAGGAGGCTGACCATGGCGGAGGACAGACAGTACAGCTATTATGCGTTCATCAGCTACAGCCGCGAGGATGAGCGCTGGGCCAAGTGGCTGCAGAACCGCCTGGAGACCTACCATCTGCCGGCCGCCGTGCGCAAAAAGCACGCGGATACGCCCCGGCGCATCGCGCCGGTGTTCCGTGACAAGACGGACCTGTCGGGAGGCGTCCTGCAGCAGCAGCTGCACAACGAGATGGACGACTCCCGTTATTTGATACTGATCTGCTCGCCTGCCAGCGCCGCCTCCGAGTGGGTGGACCGGGAGGTCCGCCACTTCATCGACGGCGGCCGGGAGGGGCGGATCATCCCCTTCGTGGTGGCCGGCGAGGCGGGCCAGGCGGTGTTCCCGCCGTCCCTGCGCCGGGTCGAGGAGAAGCAGCTTCTGGGCATCAGCGTCCAGGAGCTGGGGCGCACCGCCGCGTTTTTGCGGGTGGTGTCCACCATGCTGGGGCTGAAATACGACGAGCTGGCCCGCCGGCACAGAAGACGCATGATACGCCGGTACGCCGGTGCGGCGGTGCTGACGGCGGCGGCGCTGACGGCGGCCGGCGGCGTCTGGTGGTACTATACGCCCCACAGCGCCTATTACGCTAACTATGTGACCCGCTGGGAGATACCGGAGGGCGTCAACGAGCTGAGCGCCCGGCAGCGCCAGGGCCTGAGCGAGTTTTATCGCATCGTCACCCGCAAGGGGAAGCCGGTGCTGCTGGAGCGGGTGAACGCGGCGGGCGACCTGGTGGAGCCGACGGCGCCGGAGCCCGGACTGGTGTATCCACGGATAGCGTTCATCTACAACGATGCGGGACAGCTGTCCCGTGTGGAGATATATGACGCGCAGGAGAAGATGATCCAGCAGAGGACCCTTTCCTACGATCCGGGAAACCGGATCGCCGTCGATCTGCTGCTGCCAGGGGACAGCCTGCGGGCGGCGACGATGCCGGATGACGCGACCAGCGGCAGTCTGGAGTCCGTTTCCGACGGGCGCAGCGACATCATACGGCTGCTGAACAAATATGACGAGGAAGGGTTCCTGATCGACAGCCTTTTCCAGCGGGACAGCCTGAATACGCCCGCCTGCGACGCCAACGGCGTTTACGGCGTGCGCTATGAGCACGACGAGCAGGGCCTGGTGATCCGGGCATTGAATTTGAACGACATAGGCCGTGCCCACAGTACACGCTATGGCGTGGCGGAGAAGCGGTACGAGTACGACGGGCAGGGCCGCGTCGTGCAGGCGGCGACCTATGACGACGAAGGCGAGCTGGTCCTGGGCGAGGACGGATACGCGCAGCTGGCCGTGGAGCGTGATGCGCTGGGCAACGCGGTGTCTCTGCGCTGCCTGGACGAGCAGGGAAATCTCTGCAATACCCCCGAAAAGTACGCCCGGTCGGAGATCGCCTATGATGGGCAGGGCCGGCGTGTCAGCGTGCGGCTGTATGACGCAGCGGGCGGACCGGCCTACGATACTGACGGCGTGCATGAGACCCGCTTTACCTATGACGACGAGGGCCGTCTGGCCTCGAGATCCTATTTTGATGACAGCGGCGAGGCGCTGTACTGCCTGGACGGCTACTTCTGCGCCCGCTATACCTATGACGGCGAGGGCCGGGAGAGCGGCTTTCTGACCTACGATGACCAGGGACAGCTGTGCGGCGGGTACCGTGGCCTGGCGGGCTGCAGGATCACCTACGACGAAGATGAGTTCGGCAGTACCACGTCTGTCACCACCATCGGCCTAGACGGCGAGCCCGCCCCCTGCGCCGAGGGCTATTACACGCTGCGCCGCATGGAAGACGAATACGGCAGACCCTACCTCGAGGAGTATCTGGACGAGAGCGGGGAGCCGATGGATGATATTTACGGCGTGGCGACCAGCCGGTACGCCTACGATATGCAGGGAAACCTGACCATCAAGGAATACTTTGACAGCGAGGGCTACCGCTGCCTCAAGGACGGCAGCAGTTCGACATGGTATGGATTTGAAAACGGCCGATGTGTCTCCATGCGCCTTTATGGAACGGACATGGAGCCGATCAGCCCCGGCGGCTGGTGCGAGCTGCAAATAGATTACGACGAGCGCGGCAACGCGGTGTGCTTTCGTTACTATGACGAACAGGGCGAGCCTGTGCAGGACGGCCGCGCCCGGCAGGAGTATACGGTGGACAGCTGCGGCAATGTGACGGAGCAGCGCTTCTATGACGCGGACGGCGAGCCGTATCAGTACGATGACGGCGGGGAGGACTGCTGGAAAAAGCAGATGGAGTATGACCGCTGGGGCTGCTGCGTGAAAGAGATGTGGGTCTCCCTGACGGGACAGTACCGCCGCAGCTACGCCGGGCATTTGATGGAGTATGACCAGCGGCACGACCTGGTGACCGTGACCTACGTGGATGAGGCGGGGGAGCCGTGTGTCGACGAGACCGGGACATACAAACTGTTCAATACCTATGACAAGCGGAACCGGCTCATCCGCCAGGAGTATCTGAATGTGGACGGCCAGCCGGGCAACGACTATGGCATCTCCGCGACCGAGCGGCAGTATGACGAGCGCGGCCGGCTGATCCGGGACGTCTGCCTGCAGCCCGACGGCGACGGCGGGGAGCCGATCAAATATCAGATCGTCTATGACTATGACGAGTACGGCCAGATCGCCGGCCGCCGGCTCCTGACCGCCGACGGCGCGCCCTATGACGGCGGGGATTGACCCGGCGTCCGGCGCATTATGAAAAACGCCTAAAAAAGAGCCCGGAAGTTGTCAGCGGTTCTCGTTGACAACCTCCGGGCCGCGTGCTACAATACGGAAAACGGCGCTCCGGATGACGGGACGCCGCTCACGCTGAAAGAAAGGGCGATGGTCTGTGGAGGGCGTTTTCAAGGGCACCGTGTTCATGCCGGACCCGTATTCCCATTTCTGCCTGCCCAGCGGTGGGGCCAATATCCCCTTTTCCGGCCGCCCTGACGGCGAATATATCGTTTTTCCCGGCTTTTGCGATGTGCATGTGCATTTTCGCGAGCCGGGATATTCTTATAAAGAGACCATCGCCAGCGGCACGGCCTCTGCGGCCAGAGGCGGGTACACCGCCGTGTGCGCCATGCCCAACCTGGCCCCGGTGCCGGACAGCGCGGAGACCCTGGCCCAGGAACAGGCCATCATCGACCGGGACGCGTCCATCCATGTGTACCCCTACGGGGCCATCACCAGAGGGGAGAAGGGCGCGGACCTGGCGGATATGGGCGCTATGGCCCCCGGTGTGGTCGCCTTCTCCGACGACGGCCGGGGTGTGCAGTCCGAGTCCATGATGCGCGCTGCTATGGAGCAGGCCAAGCGCCTGGGGAAGATCGTTGCCGCCCACTGCGAGGTGAACGAACTGCTTCGCGGCGGGTACATCCACGACGGGGCTTACGCTGCCGCCCACGGTCACCGGGGCATATGCTCCGAAAGCGAGTGGCGGCAGGTGGAGCGGGACTTAGCGCTCGCGGAGGAGACCGGCTGCGCCTACCACGTCTGCCACGTCTCCACGAAAGAGAGCGTGGCCCTCATCCGCGCCGCCAAGGCCCGTGGAGTGGACGTGACCTGCGAGACCGGGCCGCACTACCTGGTGCTGGATGAGAACGACCTGCAGGAGGACGGCCGGTTCAAGATGAATCCGCCCCTGCGGGGAGAGGCGGACCGGCAGGCGCTCATAGAGGGCGTTCTGGACGGCACCGTGGATATGATCGCCACCGACCACGCCCCCCACAGCGCGGAGGAAAAATCCAGGGGCCTGGCGGGCAGCGCCATGGGCGTGGTGGGGCTGGAGACGGCCTTTCCCGTGCTGTACACCGCCCTGGTAAAGCCCGGCATCCTCACGCTGGAGCGGCTCATAGAGCTGCTGGGGGTGGCGCCCCGGCAGCGGTTCGGCATCCCCATGGGGGAGGACTACACCGTGTGGGAGCTGGGCCGGGAGTACACCATAGACCCGGAGACGTTCCTGTCCAAGGGCAGGGCCACGCCCTTCGCGGGGATGCGGGTGTACGGGACCTGCTGCCTGACCGTGTGCGGCGGGCGGACCGTATACCGTAACGAGGAAGAAAACACTTTGCTTGGAGGCAAACATGGCTAAAAGAACGGACATCAAAAAAGTGCTCATCATCGGCTCCGGCCCCATCGTGATAGGCCAGGCGGCGGAATTCGACTACGCCGGCACCCAGGCATGCCTGGCCCTCAAGGAGGAGGGCTACGAGGTCATCCTGTGCAACTCCAACCCTGCCACCATCATGACCGACACCGCCATCGCGGACAAGGTGTACATGGAGCCGCTGACCCTGGAGTACGTGGCCAAGATCCTGCGCTACGAGCGGCCGGACGCCATCATCCCCGGCATCGGCGGGCAGACGGGGCTGAACCTTGCCATGCAGCTGGAGAAGAAGGGCGTGCTGCGGGAGTGCCGGGTGCAGCTGCTGGGCACCCCCAGCGCCAGCATCGAGCGGGCGGAAGACCGGGAGCTCTTTAAGGAGATGTGCCAGTCCATCGGCGAGCCGGTGATACCCTCCGAGATCACCTACAGCATCGATGAGGCCAAAAAGGCCGCTCTGGACATCGGCTACCCCGTGGTGCTGCGGCCGGCCTTCACCCTGGGCGGCACCGGCGGCGGCTTTGCCAACAACGAGGAGGAGCTCATAGAGATCGGCCTGAACGCCTTCAAGCTCTCCCCGGTGCACCAGGTGCTGGTGGAGAAGAGCGT
>CANPXW010000083.1 GCA_947587025.1 uncultured Oscillospiraceae bacterium | reverse complement strand
CGATTTTGTGTTGTTCCGGATAAACGTGATTTTAGGCGAGCCATTCATAGAAACAGAGTTTTATGTGAAGATCATTTCCCCAAAAGATTAAGGAACGTTGATTATTCGGAAAATGAAACAGAGTTTTTCTCATCAGACCATTTATATTATATTGATGATGGCTATATTGGGTTTTCCGATTATTCAATTATTGGAGAAGAATATAATGATACAGGATTTGCCCCTTATGCTGTCGCAATACACATTGTTTATTTTGATGATGAAAAAAATCTTATGGTGAAACATTTTGTTTCTGATTCTAATGATGATATTTCTGACCCCGCGCGAAAATTCGCGGAGGCTGTTGAAAAACTGATTCGTTGGAATCAGAGTGTTGAGTTGAATACCATGGGAATGCAACTTTTTGAGCGTGAGTTTAGTAACCAAACTTATCCTGGCTTGGGTGTCGTAAAAAAATATTCATTAATGCACCATCTGGAGATTATGAGTCGCTTTTTGAGTGAGGGCTAAAGATGGTATTCTGTGAGCATTGTGTTGGTGATCGTGAGATTGCTTCAATTATTCAGTCTGCAGGGGCTAAAAGTGTGGGTTGTTGCCAGCTATGCAAAACTGACGATGTGTGTTTATATAACACAGAAGCGCAGAGTGAATTGACTTCATATTTTGAAGAACTAATTGGGATTTATTCTCCTGCTAATTCTGCTGAAGGAGACGTTCCTGCTGGAGTAGGTAAGTTTTTAACAGATGAAATGCATTCACGCTGGAACCTGTTCCCAGCCCTTTCTAATGAAACAGTCAAAGACTTGCTAATTGCTATTTGCCCTGATTTATACGAAAACAGCCCCGAGTTATTCGATAGTCCTGTGTACATTCCAGAACTTTATGATACCAGCTATCTAGAAACTTGGTCACTTCTAAAAAACAACGATTGGGATTCTTTTGTAAAAGAGATTAAAACTAAAAACCGCTATCATTCTAAGCAGGTTAATTTTGATGTTCTAGAAAAATACTGTTCGTTTATCAGAAAGACATATAAAGCAGGGACGGCATTCTTTCGCGCTCGCATATCTGATGAACAGGGCTATCCACCTGAAAAGATGTCTGCACCACCTGAAGGGAAAAGCGCTGAAGGCCGTGCCAATGCACGAGGGATTACTTGTTTATATGTTGCCGATAGTTTGGACACAGCTTTACATGAGGTCAGAGCAGGCATTTTTGATTATGTTACAGTAGCTAAATTGGTTTTGAAGCAAGACATTACGATTGTTGATTTAAGTGCTATATCCAATATTAGTCCCTTCATTGACAATCTCGACTATCTAAGCCACGCAGTTAATAGGCCTCATCTAGAACGCCTTAATAAAGAAATGAGTCGTCCCTTGAGGCGAAGTGATAGCACTTTAGACTATGTTCCCACGCAATACATTGTCGATTTTATTAAGAGCATTGAACATAATGGTCAACAAGAATACGATGGGATAGAGTACACTAGCACTGCAACGGCGGGTTCATCTGGATATAATCTTGCAGTATTTAATCCTGATCTTTTTGCCTGTTCATCTGTAACGGTGTATAATATTGAAGATCTTCAATATGTTCCCAAAAGAGTTGAGCATTTTGAAGCTGAAGAAGGCACCGAATGATAATCGCCATAGTAGATTTGACTCATTTCTACTATGGTGTTTCTTATGGTGGGAGAGTGTACAATATTATGCAAACTAGATGTTGATTTATATGCTGTGATATGCTATGATGTAGAAAACCAACAAAGGAGGGTCCATCATGCAGATCATGGCAGACAGGCTGCGGGCGCTGCGGCTGTCCATCAACGTGTCCCAAAACAAGCTGGCCCCTATCCTGGGCCTGCGGCAGTCCGGCGTCAACCGCTATGAGAACAACCAGTGTGAGCCTTCCGCAAAGGTGCTGCTCCGCTATGCCGATTACTTTGACGTGTCGCTGGACTATCTCTACGGACGAACGGACGACCCCAGAGGCAAAGTGTATTCCAATGAGCCGGACTTGGGCAAGCTGCACCCGGAGATGAACGAGTTTATCGAAATGTGCTTTGACCCCAAATCTCCCATGAACAAACGCCTGAAAAAGACGCTGGTGCAAATGCTGGAGGAGGAGACGAAATGACCGCTGTGATCTATGCCCGTTACTCCTCGGACAGCCAGCGGGAGGAGAGCATAGAAGGGCAAATCCGTGAGTGCACCGCCTTTGCAGAGAAAAACGGCATCACCGTGTTGCGTCACTACATAGACAGAGCGTTTTCCGCCAAGACGGATAATCGCCCAGAGTTCCAAGCCATGATAAAGGATAGCGGGAAGAAGCTGTTCGATATGATCATCGTCTGGAAACTGGACCGCTTCGCCCGGAACCGCTATGACAGCGCTCGGTACAAGGCTGCCCTTAAGAAGAACGGCGTCAAGGTGGTGTCTGCTACTGAGGTCATTTCTGAAGGTGCGGAAGGAATTATTCTGGAATCAGTCCTAGAAGGCTACGCCGAGTATTATTCCGCTGATTTGTCCGAGAAGGTCATTCGGGGCATGACGGACAACGCCCTCAAGTGCAAGTTCAACGGTGGCACTTTGCCTACGGGCTACATCATAGACAGTGAGCAGCACTTTCAAATCGACCCGCTGACGGCACCCTATGTGCTGGAGGCGTTCAAGAAATACGACGCTGGATATACCATGACGCAGATATGCAGCTGGCTGAACGAGAAAGGCGTGAAGAACACCCGCGGACAGGCGTTCTCCTACAACAGCATTCAGCACCTGTTGAACAATCGACGGTATATAGGGGAGTTCCGCTACCGCGATACGGTCATCCCTGACGGCATCCCCGCTATCGTTCCTAAAGATTTGTTCGAGAGAGTTCAGGAAAAGCTGGCAAAGAACAAAAAGGCTCCGGCCCGGCACAAGGCTGAAGACGATTATCTGTTGACCACAAAACTGTTCTGCGGCTATTGCGGCAGCTATATGTGCGGCGAGAGCGGCACCAGCCACACAGGGAAGGTCCACCACTACTACAAGTGCGCCACGGTGAAGAAGAAACGCGGGGACTGTCACAAAAAGCCTGTCAACAAGCAATTCATCGAGGATTTCGTTGTCCATGAGACGATGAAGGAGATACGGGACGACAAGGTGATCCAGGCCATCGTCTCCACGGTAATGGACCTGCAGAAGCAAGAGAACACCCAACTCCCCTTGTACGAGCAGCAGTTGAAAGAGGCGGAGACCGGCATCAACAATCTGCTCAACGCTATCCAGCAAGGCATCCTGACGCCATCCACCAAGAGCCGCCTGGAAGAACTGGAGGCCACGAAGGAGGACCTGGAGATCAGGATCGCCAACGAGAAGCTGGCAAAACCGAAGCTGACGGCGGAGTTCGTGACCATGTGGCTGGAGCGGTTCCGCAAGCTGGATATGCGGAAGAAGGAACACCGGCAGCAGCTCATAGACACTTTCGTCAACTCGGTCTATTTGTTCGATGACAAATTGACGTTGCATATCAACTATAAGGACGGGGCAAAGACCGTCACCTTTGACGAGATGAAAGCGGCCCTGGACGAACAGGCCGCGGGTTCGGATTTGGATTGCCGTGGTGCACAGCGTCGAAATGCTCCTGGAGACGACGGGAGCCTGCAAGCAGGCTCCCGTTCGTCGGCCAGGGGCATTTCTCCTTTTCCCATCGCAAACGCTTCGCTGGTTTGCGATGGGAGCCCTGTTCGATAAGGTGCCGCCTTTGGCGGCGGTTTGAATGGCCAGGGGCATTTCGCCTCTTTTCCCGAACAAAAGGCAGCGCCTGCAGAGGCGCTGCCTTTCACATTATGAATTTGCGGTCATTTGCCTGACCGGCGTTTTTTTGCGAGCGTGAGGACCAGGCCCGCAGAGCCGATGGAGCACAGTCCGAGCAGGGACAGAGGTATCCGAGGGCTCCGCAGCCGCATCGGGGTCGGTGGTATCCGATGAAGCGGCGCATATCTCGCAGACGAATCGGCAGGGGGAGCCCGCCGTGGCCTCCGCATAGCCGCAGCTGGCGTCATGGACATGCTGGCAGGGCGAACCCGCCGACGGCGCTATGTAACCGCAGTCCGCCGTGTGCGCCGGGTGATGCTCGCACAGCCCCGCGTCGGGGTCAGCGCTGCCCGCCGGACTGGCCGCGCCGACGGTGGAAAACACCATTATCAGGCACAGAAGCAGTGCGGCCCATCTCCGTTTTGTAAGCGGCGATTTGATCGCGCAGTTTCTGTTGTCATTATGCCGCGAAAGATGCTATAATGGCCGATAGGCGGCAGCCGGAAGGAACAGGAGGCGGATGCGATGAAGGTATGGGGGATGTACTTCAGTCCCTGCGGGAACGTGGAGAGGTACGTGCGCGCCATGGCGGACGCCGCCGGGGCCCGGCTGGGCGTGACGGCGCAGTATATCGACTTCACCCGGCCCCGTGCCCGGAAGCAGGACTATGCCTTCGGGGCGGGGGAGCTGGTGTTCGTGGGCGTGCCGGTGTACGCCGGGCGGGTGCCCAACAAGATCATGCCCTTTATTAAAGAATGTATCACCTCCGCCGGCGCGGCGGCTGTGCCGGTGGTGTGTTTCGGCAACCGGAGCTTCGACAACGCCCTGGCGGAGCTGGCGGCGCTGCTGGGGGAAAACGGCTTTTCCATCGCCGGCGCGGCGGCGGTGGTGGGCCAGCACAGCTTCACCGATAAGCTGGCCGCCGGCCGGCCCACGGAACAGGACTTGGCCCAGGCGGCGGGGTTTGCCGAAAAAGCGGCCCAGCCGGGCCGGGAGCTGCCCCGGGCGGCCATCCCCGGCGACGCGGCCGCGCCCTATTACACGCCCCTGGGCACGGACGGCCAGCCGGCGAACTTCCTGCGGGCTACCCCCGACGTGGACTACGCCCTGTGCAATCACTGCGGCAGCTGCGCGGCGGTCTGCCCCATGGGCAGCGTGGATCGGGACGACCCAGGCAAGACGCGGGGCGTATGCATCAAGTGCCAGGCGTGCATAAAAGTGTGCAAACGCCATGCCCGGTCCTTTTCCGACGGGGCGTTTTTGTCCCACGTGGCCATGCTGGAGCGGAACTATGCCCGCCCGGCGGAGGCGGCGTATTTCCTGTGAGGGTTCGGCAGAGCGAGAGCGCGCCGTGTGGGCGGCGCTGAAGATAGATCGGAGGGGTCAGGATGAGGATGAAAGGGATAGCGTTCGCGGCGGTGGCCGCCGCGCTGCTGCTGAGCGGCTGTGCCGGGCCGGCGCATACGGCGGCCGCGCCGCCCGCCCGGACGGCGTCGCCTACGCTCCCGCCGCCGAGCCCTACGCCGGAGCCCACGAGAGAGCCGGGCTGGTATTACGGCGACGTGAAGCTGACCGACGCGACGGCGGAGATCGCGGTGCAGCCAGAGGGGGAGCTTACGGAGCTGACCGCCCTGGCGGAGCATCTGCCGGGCCTGAAGACCATCCGCTTTGGCGATCGGGAGCCCACCGCCGGGGAGCTAGCGCTGCTGAAGGAGACCTTTCCCCAGGCCGATCTGATCTACAGCGTGACGATGGCGGGCCGGACATATCCCTGCGGCAGCGTTTCGGTGGACCTTGCCGGGCTGACCCGCGATGGGGTGGACGAGGCGCTGGAGAAGCTGGCGCTGCTGCCCGGGGCGAAGCGGGTAGATCTGCCGCCCGAGAACGGCGAGGAGACCAGCCTGACGCTGGAGGACGTGAAGCGCTTCCAGACGGCGTTCCCGTCGGTCCAGTTCGAGTACACCTTCACCCTCTGCGGCAAGAGCGTCTCCACCCTGGACGAGACGCTGGATCTGAGCCACATCATCATGGCCGACGGCGGCACGGCGGTCCGCAAAGCGCTGCCGTGCATGACATGCTGCAAGACGCTGGATATGGACGGCTGCGGCGTGTCCGACGAGAACATGGCCCGCATCCGGGATGAGTTCCCCGACATCGAGGTGATCTGGCGGATATGGTTCGGCAAAGACTTCACCTGCCGGACCGACGTGGAGAAGATACTGGCCTCCACAGGGGAGGGGGACATCACCAACGCCAACGGGGCCCAGTCGCTGCGGTACTGCACCAAGGTCCGTTACCTGGACCTGGGCCACAACCCGAATCTGGAGGACATCTCCTTCGTGAAGTACATGCCCGATCTGGAGGTGGCCATCCTGGCCATCAACGCCTGGACCGACGCTGCGCCGCTGGCCAGCTGCCAGAAGCTGGAGTACCTGGAGATATTCAACACCAAGTGCACGGACCTGTCGCCCCTGGCAGGACTGAAGCAGCTGCGCCACCTCAACGTCTGCTACCTCAAGGAGCTGACGGACGTCTCTCCGCTGATGGGGATGACCTGGCTGGAGCGGCTGTGGGTCGGACAGGACAACAAGGTGCCCGAGGAGGACCTGCGGGCCCTGCAGGAGGCGCTGCCGGACTGCCAGGTGAACATCACCAACCAGTACGACCCCACCGGCGACGGCTGGCGGCTGGGCGAACGCTATCAATTGCTCCGGGAGCAGTTCGGCTACGACTCCCCCGAGTATGCCGTGAAGAATCCGTGATGGCCGGAGAGAGCGCTGTGTGAGAGGAGGCGGCTGCCGTGCGACTGGTCCGGGGACGGGCTGTGGACATGACCCAGGGGGCCATCTGGCCGGTGCTGGTGTCCTTCTCCATCCCGCTGCTGCTGGGCGACCTGTTCCAGCTTTTGTACAACACTGTGGACAGCATCGTGGTGGGCAATTTCGTGGGCCTGTCGGCGCTGGCGGCGGTGGGCAGCACGGGCCACATCTGCAAGCTGCTGGTGAATTTCTTCTCCGGGCTTTCCATGGGCGCCAGCGCGGTGATCAGCCAGTGCTTCGGCGCCCATGATACCGCCCGGCTGCACCGGGCCATCCAGACCACCATGGTCCTGACCTTCATCGCCTGCGCCGCCCTGACGGCGGTGGGCGTGCTGGGGTGCGACTGGCTGCTGGAGCAGACGGACACGCCCCCGGACGTGTTCGCCGAGGCCAGCCTCTATCTGCACATCTACTTCGCCGGCCTGGCCGGGCTGCTGCTGTATAATATGGGCAGCGCCATCCTCCGGGCGTTGGGGGATACCCGCCGGCCCACGCTGTTCCTGCTCATATCCAGCGGCCTGAACGTGGCGCTGGACCTTATATTCGTGCTGGCCTTTGGCTGGGGCATCGCGGGGGTGGCTGCGGCCACCATCCTGGCCCAGGGCATATCCGCCGTGCTGGTGCTGCGGGTGCTCATGCGCCTGCCCGAGCCGGGCTGCGCCTATGTGTGGCGGGAGGTGACGGTGGACCGGGCGCTGGCGAAGAGCATCGTCAGCGTGGGCCTGCCCGTGGCGGTGCAGAAGGCCATCGTGGCCTTCTCCAACGTGTTCATCCAGGCGTACATCAACGCCTTCGACACCGCCGCCATCGCCGGCTGGGCCTGCTACCGGAAGTTGGACCAGTACCTGATGCTGCCCATGCAGAGCATGGGCCAGGCGGCGGCCACCTTCGTGGCCCAGAACCTGGGGGCCGGGAAGCTGGACCGGGCCAAAAAGGGCGTGTGGGCGGCACTGGGCATGTCCTTCGCCGTGGCGGCCCTGGCGGCGGCGGTCATCTGCGCCTTTCCCACGCCCCTGGTGCGGCTGTTCATCGACGACGGCGACACCATCGGCTTCGGCGTGCTGTTCATCCGCCTGTGCACCCCCTTCGCCACCCTGTGCTCCCTCAACCAGGTATTCTCCGGGGCCATGCGGGGCGCGGGCAGCAGCCGCATCCCCATGGTGGTCACCCTGTGCACCCACGTGTTTTTCCGCCAGGCGTTTTTGGCCGTCATCAGCCGCGTGCTGCCGGGCAATCTGCACGCCGTGGCCTTCGCCTACCCCCTGGGGTGGGTCATCTGCGGCGTGGTTATCTCCCTGTGCTACCGCTTCTCCGGCTGGGACAAAAAATGGCGGGAGAAGCTGGCTGTGAAAGGCAGAGCGTGAGGCGTATGCGACCCTAAAGGCGCGCTTGGAGCGCGCCTTTTTTGCGTCCATGTGTTGCAATCGGGCGCGGCGCGTGATACAATACCAAATCGTGTCAAAGACTTTAAAATAAGAAGTGAGAGCAATGCAGGAACTGAGAAACATCGCCATCATCGCCCACGTGGACCACGGCAAGACCACCCTGGTGGACGCCATGCTGCGCCAGTCCGGCGCCTTTCGGATGAACCAGCAGGTCCAGGAGCGGATCATGGACTCCGGCGACCTGGAGCGGGAGCGGGGCATCACCATCCTGGCCAAGAACACCGCCATCCACTATAAGGAC
>CANPXW010000082.1 GCA_947587025.1 uncultured Oscillospiraceae bacterium | reverse complement strand
CGTCAGTGCCAAAAGAAGAAGTATCGCCTTTTTCATCTTCGTTCTCTCCGATCCGATGATTTTTGACAGTGATACATGGTGATTATATCATATCGCGTCGCCCGATTCAACGGTCCGGGCGACAAAAAAGGCAGCGGAGATGGCTCCGCTGCCTTTTCTGTCGTCTCTTTTACCGCACACCGCGCTTTTTCCGCGCCGCCAGGGCCAGGACCAGCCCGCCCAGGCACAGCGCCAGCGCCCCGGCCCACAGGGCCAGCGGCGCCTCGTCCCCGGTCTCGGGGGACGTGGGCACAGCGGCCGGTTTGGACGCGGCGGGGGCCTTGATGGTGAAGGGCGCCTCCACCGTGCCCTTGAACCGCCCCGCGCCGGTGATGACCGCCTTGGCATTCCCCGGGCCGCCGTTGTCCTTGTAGGTCACGGTATAGTCGGTCCCCGCCTCCAGCGTCTCTGGGCCGTTCGGCCCCTGCACCGTCACCGTCACCTTCGGCTCGGCGGGCTTGCCGGACCAGGTCTGGTCGGGGATCTCCTCCACCGTGGCGTGGGCCACCTCGTCGGTCCCCACGATGGCGAAGGTGGAGAACAGCTTGGAGGCAAAGCACACCTTCCCGTCGCTCACAGTCGCGTCGATCTCCTGTACGTCTCCCTCATGGTCCCGCACCACATAGAGGATGGGCGCGGTCATGCCCTGCGGCACCGGCACGGCAAAGTCGATCTCCTGGGCCGTCTCGGTGATGGTCCCCGCTGCCTCGCCGTTTACCTTGAGTTGGATGCTGATATCCACATACGCCGCCACCTCGCCGTCCACGGCGTTGGCGATGGTACCGTCATCTGTCCCCGGCTCCACCACCAGTTCGGCGGTGATGGTCACGTCGTCCTCCTTCTTTCCGTTCCCCAGGGCGGCGCGTATCTTTTCCGCGGTCTCCGGCGCCACGCCGGCCGGGTCCTCCCCCTTGGCCACCGCGTCCAGGATATCGTCCGCCGCGCCGGTCAGGGCCTTCTCCGCCGCATCGGCGTCGGCGGCGCTGTCCGTGCCCTCCGCGCCGACCGTTGCCTCCAGGCGGGGGATGCTCTTGGTCTGCTCCTCACCGCAGACGGTGCAGGTGACGGTCTTCTCCCCCTCCGCCAGGAAGGTGGGTTCCTTCGTCACATCGCCCTCGTTCCAGGTGTGTTCCCCCGTGGCGGGGATGGTCCTTTTCTCCCCCTTGCCGCACAGGGAGCAGGTGTATTCTCCCTCGCCCTCGGCCACGCAGGTGGGCGCCTTGATGATCTTCTCTTCCAGGTCGTGGTCTGCTCTCTTGTTGACCGTGACCACCAATTCCTTGGCACCCTCGTTCACCAGCACGGCTACGCCCTGTCCGCTGTGGGTGGAAACGCCGGGATGCCCTGATATCATGGGCTCCTCCACCACCGTGCCGCCCTGGAACGTGAGGTAAAAGCACCCATCATCCATAGAAGCTTGGACATCAAAGGCGATGTCGTAGTTGCAGCCCAATTCCTCACGGAAACTCTCGCCACATGGATACGCGCCCATATCCGTGGGGCCCTTATGATATTGATCGTCAAACGGTATCGAGTTCGGCGTCACGCCGATGTAGCCTCTATCTGCTATAAGGCTGTACCCGTTTGCCAGCCGTACATTGACAACATTGCTCTTGCCTGCCGTGCCGATGGTGATGGTCACGGTCTCGGCGCCCTCGTCAATACGAATAGAGTAAAAGTTATATATCGTTCCGGATATGTCAGCGTAGGGTTCATCATAATAAGCTGTTCCCCCTTTTGTGGAGGTGATCTTATAGCCATTTTTGAGGATAACGGTCCCATTGATGATCGGCTGGCCGTCGGTCGTGCCGTACTCCGTCCACCCGTCCTCGATCGTCACCGAACTCACCAGCGCGTCGGCGTTCCCGCCCTCCACCTTCAGGACAGGGACCTTCTCCGCGCACAGCGTGACCCCACCAGTACTCGGCTCCCACATGGTCAAGGCATATACATAGGCGTCCTTTTCCTCACGGTCCAGGCGAAGTTCAAACGAATGCATATCGGACCTGTCCTCGTCCAAATACAGCTTATACGGTTTGAGTGCAGTGATATAGACCGTCTCTCCCTCTGACACCTCCGCGGGCCGTTCGCCCTTGATAGCGCCGTCGGGAACGTCATAGGTGATCGTGACCGTGTTGGCGATGGGCGCCGCGTCGGAAAGCTCCGTCTCCAGGGTCTGCTCCTCGCCCTCGGTCTGCGCTTCATCCTCGGTCTTCTCCTCGTCCTCGGCCTGTTCCGTCACCTCGGACGGCTCTGTTTCCTCGGACACCTCCGTCTCCCCGGACGGCTCCGGTGTCTCGGACTTCTCCAGCTGTTCAGAGACCTCCGCTCCGGCGCTCTCCGCCTCCGGCTCTGCGGTTCCCTCCGCCAGCGCCGTTACGCCCAGCCCCAGCAGCATCACCGCCGCCAGCAGCAGGCTCCAGATCCGTTTTTTCATCTCTATCCTCCTGTTCCCCGCGGACAGACCGCGGCAGTTGGCTTACCTAATTTTATCTGCATTCCAGATAAAAGTCAATATCTGAAATCCAGATAAATCATAATGCCATTGAGGTGACGATCAATGGTATTCCCCAACATCAAAAATCTCCGCGAGGACCGGGACCTGCGGCAGCGGGAACTGGCGGCGGTGCTGAACGTGAGCCAGAACACCTATTCCCAGTATGAGAACGGCGTGATCGAGCTGACGGCGGAGAATCTCATCCGGCTGGCGGACTTTTACGACGTGAGCGTGGACTACCTCCTGGGCCGGACCCGGGAGCCGCGGATGGCGCGCTGACGCCCGCCAAACAGAAAAAACAGAGCCTGCCGCGGGTGCGGCAGGCTCTGTCAGTCTGTCAAAGGCAGCGGAGGTGGCTCCGCTGCCTTTTTTGTCGTCTCTTTTACCGCACGCCGCGCTTTTTCCGCGCCGCCAGAGCCAGGACCAGCCCGCCCAGGCACAGCGCCAGCGCCCCGGCCCACAGGGCCAGCGGCGTCTCGTCCCCGGTGTCCGGGGCAGAAGCCGCTGCGGTGGGGCCCGCCGACTGGAGCGCAGCTGTGGCCGCCGGGGGCGCCCCATAGGCGATGGCATACAGGGAGAACCGATCCGTCCGGAAGGTGATGGTATCGGCATCGCTGTCCAGGTCCTCCAGCATATCTGCCTGGCCCTCATGCAGCCGGACGATCTTATACGTCCGGCCTGGGGCCCGGATGTCCTCCGGCACATCCACGGTGACCGTCACCGTGGCGATGCCTGTGCCGGTCAGGTGTTCGGGTGCGGCGCTGCCGATCTGTTTCAGCAGAGAGACATCCAGATAGGCCCCCACCGTGTAGCCAGGGGCGTCGGTGTTCAGGCAGGAGACGACTGCCGTCTCCTCCGTCTCAAGAGCGTCAGCGTTCGCCACCTGCAAAGTGATCGTGACCGCTTGGCCCTGCCGGACAAACTCTTTCTCCGCCTCGGTCAGCACAGCCTCCGTCAGGACGGCTGTGTCCGTGCCAGCGATGGAGGCAGCCGGCGCGCCGGGCGCCGACGCGGTCTGGACCGTCACCTGTTCCGCCGGCGTGGGCGTCGGTTCCGGGGTGGCCGTGGGTTCCGAGGTCGCCGTGGGCTCCGGCGTGGACGTGGGCTCCGGCGTGGACGTGGGATTGGGGATAGTCCCCGCCGGATAAGAGGTGGTGAACGCCTTGATGCGAAGGGTCTGCACGTTCATGACATCCCACGGGGTCAGATCATGGGTATTCTGCCAGCCGTCCGTTCTTTTGACAAAGGTCAGGTCATCCGTCGACTGCCTTATCGGTTCCTCTGCATAGATGATACTGCCGTCCGGTATCTTCACCACCACGGTGAAATACTGGCCCTGCTCCAGCTTGACGGGGCTATCCAGCGGGATGGTGAAAAAGCCCGTGCCCGGCAAGGCCCGAGCCCCATGGCCCACGGGCTCCCCGCCGCCGGTGGGGTCCAGCGCATCGCCCTTCACCTTGTCCTCGGGCACACCGGTGTAGACCTCCACCGTGACATCGCTTCCATAGGAAACGCCCACGTTGACGGCCTCCAGATATTCTGTCTCCCCTGCCTCTGCCATCTTGGCCTGGAAGGATACGGCGGCCGCTTCCCCGGGGTTTTTTATGTGTATGGACAAATAGGCCTCCGAGATGGGGACCGTCCCGTCATAGAAATAGTTGTTGCCGTACCGGCTGCGGGGCATCATCTTATAGGTGACCGCATCCGCCATGCCGGCGTCGTAGGACAGATAAAAGTACCCATGACCGTCGCCGTGCCTGTCCGTGTCCCAGGAGTTCTTCACGATCCACGCGCCGTCACGCAGAGCCCTCGACTGCGGGTCGTCGTTCAAAAACAACTCCTTTGGCACCGTGTCGTCCCAGCCCACGATGGCGCTGCAGTGCCAGCCCGCGCCGTTCTTGCAGTGCTTGTGGTACAGGGTCCCTTCCTTTGAGGATTCGTATCCGATGGCGATGCCGCCGTACTGGACGATGATGCGCTTAAGGGCCTCCACCTCGCCGCTGACGAACAGCACGTCTTCCGGCACGGCGATGCAGTTGGAATAGCCGTCCTTCTTCTCCAGCCCATAGGAGCCGTCGTCGTGGATGGGCCCGTTCCACTGAGTCATGAAGGTCGCCGCCGCATGGATGCGGATCGCCTCATTCTGCCAATTCAGGTTTTCGTTGACATCCTGAGCGCTGTACCCTACCGGGTCGGCGGTGTGGTTGAAAAGGTGGTAGACCAGGTGGCGCTCCGCGATATCGGCCTTCTTCGTGTCCAGAATGCCCTCCTTGACGATGGACGCCTCCATGGCGGCGATGTTGCCCTCCATGCCGCAGATGCCGCCGATCTGGTGGTTGACCGGGGTCATGATATCCAGATCACGGGGGTCGTAGATCTTCAGCTGCGCGGCGGGGTCGGCCATGGCCTCTACGTCGTCCAGGGTCTTGCCCCAGGTGGTGGTCCCGTCCTGGATCACCTCCACGGTGCAGGTCGCGCTCGCATATTTCTTCGCATATTTTTCGTCCCAGTCGGCCGCCGGCTCAATGGTGATGGTGGCCGTGCCCGGCTTCAAAGCCCAGAGTTTGATCTGCGCCGACCCGGTGACCTTGTTCATGAGTTTGCCTTCGACTTGCTCGACTTTAACGACATCCGGCTCCGAACTGGTGAACGTCCATCTGCTGTGGTTATAGGTCTCGTATGGCTCCATCTTCACAGTCAGCACGATGGGCCGCAGCGCGCTGTACATGGTCACCTGTTCCTGGTCCAGGGTAAATCTTCCGCCTTCCACCGCCGCGGTGAGCATGATCTCCTCGTCCGGGTCCGGGCTCGCCTCCGGGTCCGGGGTGGGGGAAGCACTTTCCTCCGGGGTGACTTCCGGCTCCAAAGTAGGGTCAACGGTCTCCTCCGGGCGTTCTGCCGGCTCCGTAGTGGGGGAGTTCGTCTCCCCGGGGACCACCGTTGGCTCCGCAGTGGGGCCCACTGTCTCCTCCGGAATATCTGTTGGCTCCAAAGTGGGGACAGCTGTCTCTCCCGGCGTTTCTATGGGCTCCAATGTGGGGGCAGGCGTATCTGTCGGCCCCTCTGCCAGCACAGGCACACACAGGCCCAGCAGGGCCACCACCGCCAGCAGCAGGGAAAGTCCTCGCTTTTTCATTTGCATACCCCTCCTATTCTTTCCCGGCAGTACCGGCCCGGGGAGTAGGCAGCGCCTGCCCCGGGCCACCTTGACGAGCAGCAGCCGGCCGGTCTTCACGGACACCGCCGCCCGATTCAACGGTCCGGGCCGTTTGTGTAACTTATTGTATGTAGACTTATTGTGTGCATTTCAGTATCCTTACTGAAATGGAGGATGCGAATATGGACATCATCAGGATATTTGGCACGAACGTCAAAAAATACCGCCTCGCAAAAGGACTGTCACAGGAGGCCTTTGCGGAAAAATGCGGTATGCACAGGACTTACATCAGCGCCATTGAGTGCTTTAGGCGAAGCATCTCCCTTGAAAACATCCAGCGGATCGCGGATGCGCTCGGGACTGACGCCTATAAACTGCTGATAGAACCGAAGGAGTGAGATGCCGTATGTTGAGCAGGCAGTATTTGAGAGATGTTCCCCTCCCGGAGGACCTCACGCAGGAGGACATCTTTATCGCGCTGGAAAATACGCAAAAATTTTTCTCGATGATACGCGAGGACGCAGGCATTGATCTGAGCAGTATCATCCAGGCCAACAATTTCAGCGGCATCGTGTCCAACGTGTTTACAAAGAAGCTGAACGATGTCAGCGTCTACCACTCTTTCCACGATCAGCGGTATCCCGATCTGCGTCATTCGACCAAGGGGATCGGCCTTGAAGTCAAGGCGTCCAATAAGCCCTTGAAGGGCGGCGAGGGACACAATGGCCACAGCGGGTGGCACATCGTGGTCTGCTACCACATCCTCCCCAACGGCGACATCGAATTCACCCATGTGGAGGTGGCCATACTGGCAGGCTACGAATGTCCCCGCTCCGATTGGGCCTATCAGGGCAGCAAGCGAAACAGCAACGATTCCCAGCGTACCGAGACTTACATCACGACAAACATAGGCACCGCAAAACTGCGGGATGGCTCGGTATATCTGAATCCCAACTATGTGGTTATCACGCCTGCTCTCTTAAGAAATCGGAAGAAAATTGCAGATCAGCTCCCGATCCCGGATCATTCTCCATTTTCCGGTCGTGCGATAACGCCTTAGGATAGAGGCTGGCCAGCTTTGGTACAGCTGCGACGGCCATTTTATAGAATACGGCGTCTTTTTCGATGCCTATGCTGTCCAGTCCAAAAAACGCCGCCGCGGCCAAGGTAGAGCCGCTTCCCGCAAAGGGGTCTAGGATCGTCCCCTTTCCCAGCGGCAGGGACGCATACACCAATCTCCGCAAAAATCCCTGCGGCTTGATGCTGGGATGGGGGGCGATCTGCCGCTCGATCTTCGGCGTCTTTTGACTTGGGAACAAGTCGCAGAAGGGCACGTTTGTGTTTTCCCGCCGCAGCGCGCCGGCGTTCCACTTGCGAAGATTCTCGGCGACCGTCTTTTCAGAGAGCGGCTTTCTATATAATCCCCACGGCTCCCACATACCCCGGGGGATCACGGATGTCTCGGAAAACTCGATCTCCGCGCCTTTTGGCCGGTCTCCGCCGCGAAGCGTACTCACCACCCGTATTATCTCGCCCCGCCGTTCAAACCCAGCCTCCCGCATCGCCATGCTGACGATGTCGGAAAGAAGCGGTGTGGAAGCGATGAAAAGATGTCCCCCGGGAACAAGGAGCCGCATCGCCTTTTTCCCCCACGCAAGGAAATATGCGTAGACGTTCTCCCTCTCCTGGGGATCATCGTTGATCACCGAAAACCTTGGGAGGGCTTGACGGGCATGGCCGTCAAAGGAAGGCGGGATCCTCCAAATACCGCCCTTCCCTTTTCGCTGCTTTTCAAGTTCTATGTCCGTATATTCTTTGACCCCGTATGGCGGGTCCGTCACGATGGCCGTCACCGAAGCGTCATTTTGATCGTCCATCCAGTCAAAGCAGTCTGCATGGATCAACTGATAGGCCATGTCGTCCCTCCAAGGCATAACGATCTTGCCGCCATCCCGGCAGCGATATTTTTATCTTCGCAGTACAAAGTTTTATCGATCTAAGCATATGTCAAAAGCCCTGGCTTGTCAACATTTTGCTTCTCTGACATCACAGAGCCTGCCGCGGGTGCGGCAGGCTCTGTGGCCTTATCCTCTCATTGCTGGCTGTCCCGGGCCACCTTGACGAGCAGCAGCCGTCCGGTCTTCATGGACACCTCCGCCCCGCCGGGCAGCGGCTCGTTGCTGACGCCGTACTGGTACGCGGCGTCGATGCAGGCGTCCTCCAGGGGATACTTGGCATTGCGGATAGTCACCCCCTCCGCCGGGCCGTCCACGGCCAGCAGGGAGAACCAGGGCCAGCTGTCCGGCACCAGCGCCCGGTTCGAGACGATCTCCAGCTGGGAGAAGTCGTCCAGCGCCACGGCCTTTTTCCCGGCCCCGTCCAGCATCAGCAGCACGCCCACGTTGGCCAGGGCGTGATCCAGCCGCCCGCCCAGCGCGCCCAGCAGCAGGAACTCCCCGAACCCCCGGCGCAGCGCCTCCTTGGCGGCGAACACCGTGTCCGTGTCGTCCTTCTCCCGGGGCAGGACGATGATCTCCTCGTCCGTGTCCGGCCGGGGGTGGGAGTCGAAATCCCCCACCACCAGGTCCGGCTCCACGCCCAGGCCGGCCGCATGGCGCAGCCCGCCGTCGCAGAAGAGGAAGAAATCGTCCGGCCGGAGGGCCGCCCGGCAGCGGGCGTAGTCTCCGATGGGCGCGGCGCCCACGATCACGCACCGGCGCATGTCACGCCGCCGCCTTTTTCCGCAGTGGGCTCACCGCGAGGCACAGAAGCCCGGTCACGATCATGTCCGGCAGGGTGTTGCCCACGGGGATGTCCACGGTCATCAGATAGCGGTACAGCGCAAACCCCGCGACCCACACGGCCATGTTGATCCAGTCCACCGCCCGGCCGCTCCCGTCCCGCTTGAGGAAGAAGAAGTCGGCGATCTGGATGGCGATCATGGGCGCGAACACGGAGCCGATCAGGTACAAAAAGTCGGTGATGTCGTCCATGGGGAACGCGATGGCCCCCACCGTGCCCAGCACGGCGGCGCCCACCGCCACCCACT
>CANPXW010000081.1 GCA_947587025.1 uncultured Oscillospiraceae bacterium | reverse complement strand
GAGCACCTGTGCGCCAAGACCGCGCCCTACGCCGAGAAATGGACCCCCGTGGCCGCCGAGACATGGAAGGCCGAGGGGCACACGGAAAGCGGAGGGAAATGAGAAATAATGATATACTGTCGCTGCCCGGGGCCACACTCTGAAAATATTCATCAAAATTCTGCATAAAGCTATTGCTATTCATCCGTTGGCGCGGTATGATACGCTTACTGCGAAAAACGGAGGAAAACATCATGTCTGAGATCAAGAAAGTCGTGCTGGCCTATTCCGGGGGACTGGACACGTCCGTCATCATCCCCTGGCTGAAGGAGAATTACGATAACTGCGAGGTCATCGCCGTGGCCGGCAACGTGGGCCAGGCCGACGAGCTGGAGGGCCTGGAGGAAAAGGCCCTCAAGACCGGCGCCTCCAAGCTGTACGTGCTGGACCTGACCGAGGAGTATGTGAACGACTACATCATCCCCACCATGAAGGCGGGAGCGGTGTATGAGGAATATCTGCTGGGCACCAGCACCGCCCGGCCCTGCATCGCCAAGGGCCTGGTGGACGTGGCCATCAAGGAGCACGCGGACGCCATCGTCCACGGCTGCACCGGCAAGGGCAACGACCAGGTCCGCTTCGAGCTGGCCATCAAGCATTTCGCCCCCGAGATGAAGATCATCGCCCCCTGGCGGGAGTGGTCCATCAAGAGCCGGGACGAGGAAATCGACTACGCCGAGGCCCACCATGTGCCCCTGCGGATAAGCCGTGAGACCAACTACTCCAAGGACAAGAACCTGTGGCACCTGAGCCATGAGGGGCTGGACCTGGAGGACACCGGCA
The DNA here is from genome assembly GCA_947587025.1 of uncultured Oscillospiraceae bacterium. Lineage (GTDB taxonomy): Bacteria > Bacillota > Clostridia > Oscillospirales > Oscillospiraceae > CAJOIG01. The sequence goes on along the minus strand of CANPXW010000081.1, from coordinate 7,929 downwards.
ACGAGCCCCAGTACGAAAAGCCCGGTTTTCTGGAGATGGGCGTCAGCCCCCTGCAGGCGCCGGATGAGCCCACCTATGTGACCCTGGACTTTGAGCAGGGCGTGCCTGTGGCACTGGACGGGTCAAAAATGAGCGCCAAGGACATCATTTTGAAGCTCAACGAGATCGGCGGGGCCAACGGCATCGGCCTGCTGGACATCGTGGAGAACCGCCTGGTGGGCATGAAGTGCCGGGGTGTGTATGAGACGCCGGGCGGCGCCATCCTCTACAAGGCCCACTCCGTGCTGGAGAGCGTGTGCCTGGACAAGATGACCGCCCACGAAAAGCAGCGGCTTTCCATCACCTTCGCGGAGCTGGTCTATAACGGCCAGTGGTTCACCCCGCTGCGGGAGGCGCTGTCCGCCTTCGTGGACAAGACCCAGGAGCGGGTCACCGGCACGGTGAAGCTGAAGCTGTACAAGGGCAATATGATAAACGCCGGCGTGTGGAGCCCGTACAGCCTCTACTCCGAGAAGATCGCCACCTTCGGCGAGAGCGATTACCACCAGGCCGACGCGCAGGGCTTTATCAACCTCTACGGTCTGCCCATCAAGGTCCAGGCCATGGTGGACGCCCAGGGCCATGAATAATCTCTGGGGCGGGGCCATCGCCGACGCGGCCCGGCAGCTGAACAGCTCCATCGGGGTGGACTGCCGCATGTGGCGGGAGGACATCGCCGGCTCCCTGGCCCACGCGGCCATGCTGGCAAAGCAGGGCATCATCTCCCAGGCCGACGGCGAGGCCATTCAGGCGGGCCTGCTGGGCATCCTGGAGGATGTCGAGAGCGGAAAGCTGGCCATCGACATGTCCGCCGAGGACATCCACACCTTTGTGGAGATGACCCTCACCGAGCGCATAGGCGACGCGGGCAAGCGCCTGCACACCGCCCGCAGCCGCAACGACCAGGTGGCCACCGATCTGCGGCTGTATACCCGGGGGCAGATCGACGAGCTGCTCACGCTGCTGTACGACGCCGTGGCGGCCATCCGGGACAAGGCGGCGGCCTATAAGGACGCGGTCATGCCTGGTTATACCCACCTGCAGCGGGCCCAGCCGGTGACCCTCGGCCACTATCTGTGCGCCTGGGCCATGATGCTCACCCGGGACGCCGGGCGGCTGGCGGACGCGAAAAAGCGGCTGAATCAATGCCCCCTGGGAGCGTGCGCCCTGGCGGGGACCAGCTTTCCCATCGACCGGGACATGACGGCAAAGGCCCTGGGCTTCGACGGGCCGGTGCTCAACAGCCTGGACGCAGTGTCCGACCGGGACTTCTGCGTGGAGACCCTGGCCGCCCTGAGCCTTCTCATGACCCACCTGAGCCGCATGGCCGAGGAGCTGGTGCTCTGGTCCAGCCTGGAGTTCGGGTTCGTCACCCTGCCGGAGGGGTACGTCACCGGCTCGTCCATCATGCCCCAGAAAAAGAACCCGGACATGGCCGAGCTCATAAGGGGCAAGACCGGCCGGGTGTACGGGGACCTGACGGCGCTGCTGACGGTGCTCAAGGGGCTGCCCCTGGCCTACAACAAGGACATGCAGGAGGATAAGCAGGCCCTGTTCGACGGCCTGGACACGGCGGCGCTGTGCCTGGGTGTGCTGGCCCCCATGATCGCCGGCATGACCCCTCACCGGTCGGCCATGCGCAAAGCCGCCGGGGCGGGGTTCATCAACGCCACCGACTGCGCCGACTGGCTGGTGGAGCACGGGGTGCCCTTCCGGGAGGCCTACGCCATCGCGGCGGGCCTGGTGCACCAGGGAAAGCCCCTGGAGGAGCTGACCCTGGACGAGTACAGGGCTGCCTGCCCGGTGTTCGACGAGAGTATATACGCCGCCGTGGACCTGGACGCCTGCGTCAAGCGCCGGCATCTGCCCATAGACGAAGAATTGGCGTTTTTAGAAGACTTTTTGAGCGGAAAATAAAAAAGTGCCGGGACAGCGTTCGCTGTCCCGGTCATCAGTTTTCCTTCATGTGGTATATTTGGCGTATCTCGTCGGTGGGGCCGCCGTCGGGGGCGGTGAGGATAAGGCAGGGGCCTACGGCGAGGCCCGGCTTGCCGCCCCGCCGGCCGGCGATCAGCACCAGGGCGGGAGCGCTGGCGGCGGTGTGCATCACCAGGCGCATCCGCTTCGGCTCGATGTCCGCCAGGCGCATGGCTGCGAAAATGTCCGTGAGAAACTCCGGCTTGTGCACCAGGCAGAAGGTCCCGCCCCGCCGGAGAAGATAGCTGGCCGCGCCGGAGAACTGAGCGGGGGAGAGGCCGTCCCCTCTGGCGGCGGCCCGGTCCGGGTCCGGGGAGTTCTTGCCGGCGTAATAGTAGGGCGGGTTGCACACCACCATATCGTACTGGCCGGGGCTTCCCAGGGTGCGGTACTGGCGCACGTCCGCGCATACGACATCGCCGGCCACGCCGTTGGCGTCATAATTGGCCCGGCAGGCGCTGACCGCGTCCGGGCGGATGTCGGCGCTGTCATATACCGCGCCGGGGGCTGCGTCGTGCAGCAGCACGCTCAGCAGGCCCCCGCCGCAGCCTAAGTCCATGCAGCGGGAGAGATCCCCCGCGCCGGCGGCGAAATGGGCCAGCAGCACCGAGTCGGTGGTGATACGGAACACCGGGTCGTCGGCGTACACAGGCCCGTCGGGCCACAGTCGCTTCATGGCGTCATCCTCCATATAAAAGGTACGGGCGGTATGCAAAAAGCATACCGCCCGCCCGGTTTGCCTGTGACTTACTCCTCGGCGATAGCGCTCATGGGGCACTGCTCGGCGCAGGAACCGCAGCTGATGCACTTGTCGGGGTCGATGACGTAATGGGCATCGCCCTCGCTGATAGCCTCGACCGGGCACTGGTCGGCGCAGGAGCCGCAGCTGATGCAGGCGTCAGAGATCTTATAAGCCATATCGATTACCTCCGTTTTTTATGTACGCACTCATACTAACATACATGACAGGGGAATTGCAATAGTTTTTTGTTCTTTCCAAAAATAAACCTTTTCGACAAATAAACCAGCGGCTATCGCGCTTTTATTTGCCGCCGGACGGATATAATCCTGACTGGAGGCGAGATGAGATGAAAAACACGGAGCGCTTCACCCTGCGGGCCCAAAAGGCCATCGAACAGGCGTATGAGGCCAGCAGCAGCCTGGGCCACAGCTACGTGGGAACGGAGCATCTGCTCATAGGGCTCATCCGGGAGGGGGAGGGCCTGGCCAGCCGGTACCTGCGCCGGGCGGGCCTGGAGGAGCCGGCGCTGACCGGGCTGGTCACCAGCACCGCCGGCCGGGGCGTGCCGGGACCGCCCGCCCAGGGGCTGTCCCCCAAGGCCAAGAGGTGCATCGAGCTGGCCTGCTCGGACGCGGCCCGGCTGGGCCACGATTTCGTGGGCACGGAGCACATCCTCATGGGCATCCTGCGCCAGCCGGACTGTGCCGGCACCCGGGCGGTGGAGGCGGCGGGGGTGGACCCGGGGCGGCTTTATACCGACGTGGTGGGCATATTCGACCGGCCGGGATACCGCCCGCGCCCGGAGGACGCCCCGGCCCGGACCTCGCCCCGGCGCGGCGAGACGAAGCTGCTGGACCAATTCAGCCGGGACCTGACGGATATGGCGGCGAAGGGCCAGCTGGACCCGGTGGTGGGCCGGGAGCGGGAGCTGGAGCGCGTCATCCAGATACTGTCCCGCCGGACCAAGAATAACCCCATCCTCATCGGTGAGCCCGGCGTGGGCAAGACGGCGGTGGCGGAGGCCCTGGCCCGGCGCATCGCGGCGGGGGACGTGCCGGAGCATCTGCGGAAAAAGCGGGTGGTGGCCCTGGACATCCCGTCCATGCTGGCGGGCACCAAGTACCGGGGCGACTTTGAGGACCGGGTGAAGGCGGTGATAAAGGAGGTCAGCCGGGCGGGGGACGTGATCCTGTTCGTGGACGAGATGCACACCATCGTGGGCGCGGGGGCCGCCGAGGGCGCCATCGACGCGGCCAATATACTCAAGCCCGCCCTGGGCCGGGGTCTTGTGCAGATGATCGGCGCCACCACCGTGGAGGAGTACCGCGCCCACGTGGAGAAGGACGCGGCCCTGGAGCGGCGGTTCCAGCCGGTGACGGTGTCCGAGCCCACCAGGGCCGAGAGCGTGCGCATTTTGAAGGGCCTGCGGGACCGGTACGAGAGCCATCACCATCTGGTCATCACCGACGAGGCCGTCGAGGCGGCAGTGGCGCTGTCGGCCCGGTATATCACCGACCGGTACCTGCCGGACAAGGCGGTGGACCTGATCGACGAGGCGGCCAGCCGGGTGCGCATGGCCGGGTGCCGGGAGCCGGAGCAGGTCCGGCAGGCCCAGGAGCGGGTACAGGCCCTGCAGGCGGCCATCGACGCGGCGGTGCAGGCCCAGGACTTTGAGGGAGCGGCGTCCCTGCGGGACCAGGAGCGGGACCAGCGCCGGGCGCTGGACGAGGCGCGCGGCGCATGGAAGGCGAGCGCGGGACGGCAGGACCTGCGGGTGAGCGCGGAGGACGTGGCGGCGGTGGTGTCCGGCTGGACAGGGGTGCCGGTGGAGAGCCTCAGCCGGGAGGAGAGCCAGCGCCTGGCGGACCTGGAGCAGATCATCCACCGGCGGCTCATCGGCCAGGAGGAGGCGGTGTCCGCCGTGTGCCGGGCCATAAGGCTGGGCCGGGTGGGCCTGGCCGACCCGGACCGGCCTGTGGGCAGCTTCCTGTTCCTGGGCCCCACCGGGGTGGGCAAGACGGAGCTTTGCCGGGCGCTGGCGGAGGCGGTGTACGGCGACGAGAAGGCCGTCATCCGGGTGGATATGTCGGAATTCATGGAAAAGCACGCCGTCAGCCGGCTCATCGGCGCGCCGCCGGGGTACGTGGGCCACGACGAGGGCGGATACCTGACCGAGCAGGTGCGCCGGCATCCCTGGAGCGTGGTGCTGCTGGACGAGCTGGAGAAGGCTCATGAGGACGTGTGGGGGCTGCTGCTGCAGATACTGGAGGAGGGCTGCCTCACCGACAGCCACAGCCGAAAGACGGATTTTCGCAACACAGTGGTGGTGATGACCTCCAACGTGGGCGCCCAGACCATCGTGGGAGGGGCCCGGACGCTGGGCTTCTCCGGCCGGGAGGACTCGGTCCAGGCCCGCTACGACGCGCTGCGCGAGCGGGTGATGGACGAGGCCAGGCGGGTGTTCCGGCCGGAGCTTCTCAACCGCATGGACGCAGTGGTGGTGTTCCGGCCCCTGGAGCGGGAGGAGATGCGCGCCATCGCGGAAAACCTGATGGGCAAGGTGGCGGACCGGCTGGCCGCCAAGGGCGTCGCGCTGGACGTGACGCCGGAGGCGCTGGACGCGCTGGCCCGGCAGGGCTACGATGCGGCCTGGGGGGCGCGGCCGCTGCGCCGGCATGTGCGCCGGACGGTGGAGGACGCCCTGGCGGGGATGCTGCTGGACGGCACGCTGCAAAAGGGCGACCGGGTGCGGTGCCTGCTCTCGGACGGCCAGGTGCGCCTGGAAAAGGTTGACGGGGAAGGGGAAGGATGCTAAAATCTCCGGTTGAAGGGCCCGGATATGGGCCCTCAGGGGAGAGATACGGTATGATGGACCTGGAACAGCTGAAGGAAAGAGTGAACGCCGACGAGGGCTATATGCGCTTTCTCGGCATCGAAGTGACGGACCTGGCCGAAGGGTACTGCCAGTGCCGCGCGCCGCTGGGCCCGGAGAAGAACAACCCCCACGGCATCGCCCACGGCGGGTTCCTCTTCTCCGTGTGCGACACCGCCGCCGGCATCGCCGGCACCACCCTGGGCCGCACCGTGGTGGGCCGGTCGGCGGACTTCCACTTCCTCCGCCCCGGCACGGGCGCGTTCGTGACCGCCGAGGGCCGGGTGGTGGAGGCGGGCCGCACCACCGGCCTGTGCCAGGTGGAGCTGTTCGACGAAAAGGGCGCGCTCATCAGCGTAGGCAGCTATGAGCTGTACTTCCTGGACGGGCGGCCTCAGGGTACATAAACGGCCAGCTCCGTGCCCGGGTAGTAGTGGGCCAGGATGTCCCGGAAGCCCATGCCGGCCAGGGCGTAGGCCTGGGCTCCGTACTGGCTCATGCCTATGCCGTGGCCGTGGCCGGACACGGTGAAGCGAAACGCCCTGTCCTCCCAGAGTACGGTGAAGGCGGTGCTTCTCAGGCCCAGGGCGGAGCGCACCTGCGCGCCGGTATAGGTCCGGCCGCAGACGGTGATGGCGCCCACACGGCCGGCGCTGTCCGGCTGTACGCTCTCCAGCCACGCGCCCGGGTCCCGGCTGGGGGTGAAGCCCAGGGCCTTCACCAGCTCGGAGGCCGTCACCATCACGTCGGTGACCAGCCCCGGTACGTCCTCCGGCTGTTCCGGCGTGTCCACGCTCACCAGATAGGGCAGCGGCGACCACAGGTTGCCGCTGTCCTCCGTATATCCCAGGCTGCTGGCGTGGAAGGCGGCCTGGATGGGCTGACCGTCGTAGAGCAGATACAGCCCGTCCGTATCCGCCACGGCGGCCCGTATCTTTGCCGTGTACGCGTCGTAGCCGTCCCCCCAGCGCTCCCGCAGAGCCGCCTCGTCCAGATAGGCCACGCAGCAGCCGCTGTCGGTGCACACGTCCGCGCCCTGATCGGCGTGGCGGGTGTTGGCCAGGGCGAAGGTCCGGGCGGCCACGGCCTGGGCCCTGAGGGCCTCTGCGTCGAAGGAGGCGGGCATCTCCGCCGCCACCGCCAGCGGCAGCCAGTCGGCCATGGTCACGGGCCGGGCGGCGCCGCCGGTCAGCAGCGTCAGGGGCGTGCGCGCGTCCACGGTGCGGCCGCCGCCCAGCCGGAACAGCCCCGTCAGCGCCGCCAGCGCCAGACACCAGAGCATGATGCGGGTCCGTATCTTCACAGCCTGTCCTCCCTTGGCACCGGGCCCGGCGCGCGTCACTTGACGCGGCGGTCCGATGGGTATATAATCGCCGATGGACAATATTACGGAGAGGCGAGGCATCTTATGCAGAGCGAGGCATACAAACTTTCCGGCTTCACCATCGTCATCAGCGCGCTGGGCTTTCTGCTGCGGTGGCTGCAGGACATGCGCATCCAGAACGGGCAGACGGGCCTGCCGGTACGGGCGCCCATCAGCTTCTGCGTGGTGGGCATCATCCTGCTGGCGGCGGCGCTGCTGGCGGTGCTCGTACGGGGGCTGGCGCGGTTCGACGCGCCTACCCAGGCGGAACAGGCGTTCGCCGGACACACGGCGCTGTACGGCGTGATCGGCATGCTGCCGGCGCTGGCGCTGGCGGCGTCGGGACTGTACCGGGCGCTGTTTCCGGGGGACGTGCTGTGGCCCATGATGCATCGGATATGCGGCGCGGCCACGATACTGGGGGCCTTCGGCGCGGGGCATCTGGCGCTGAACATCGCCAAGCCCGACCAGGACCCGGCCCGGCGGCGCGGTTCGGTGCTGATGATGATCTTCGCGGTGGTATGGCTGATCACCGGCTACCGGGACGCGGCCACCGACCCCATCACCTGGCGGTTCGTGATAGGCATCCTGGCCGAGTGCACGGTGCTGCTGGCGCTCTACTACGTGGCCGGGTACTTCTTCCATTCGGCCCATCCCTGGTGGGCGCTGTTTTTCTGCGACTTCGGCGCGTTCATGTGCATCATGAGCGCCATCGACCCCAACGGCCTGGCTCAGAGCCTGGCCTTCGCGGCCATGGCGATGCAGCTGCTCATCTGGTCCTTCGCGATCACGGAGAACCTGAAGACCAAGCCGCTGACGGCGGCAGAGTGACGCCGGCGCGGATTTTTCCGCCAAAGCGAAAATAGGGCTTGCATTTTCCGGCGTGTTGTGCTACTATACTTGAGCGAAACACGACCGGGTGTGGCGAAGTTTGGT
>CANPXW010000080.1 GCA_947587025.1 uncultured Oscillospiraceae bacterium | reverse complement strand
TAGATCCCCATGTCCACGTCCAGGTGCGTGCAGTCCGCGCACAGACCCGTGTGCAGCCGCGCCGCGCACCGGGGGCCAAGGTCACGGCCGATGTTCGTCGCGCCGATCAAAAATGCCTCCGGCTTCAGTTCCTCGATCACCTGGCAGATCACCTTCGCGTAAGCGTCCGTCGTGTACACCTTCAGCAGAGGATGCTCGCACACGTACACCTTATCCGCGCCGTAGCCGCCCAACTCCTTCGCCAGACCCTCTACGTTCTCGCCCAGCAGCAGACCGCACAGGTCCACTCCCAGCTCGTCCGCCAGACGGCGACCCTCGCTGATCAGCTCAAAGTCCGTCGGCATCAGTTTCCCGTCGCGCTGCTCGCAGAATACCCACACATCCTTGAAAGCAGCCAGATCCGTATTGTTAAAAGCCATTTCTTCTTACTCCTCTCTCAGATGATGTGCTTGCCGGCCAGAATGCCCGCCAGCTTCTCGCAGGTGCCCATGTCGGCCCCCTCCAGCATCATGCCAGCGCCCTTCTGCGGCGGCGTGAACGATACCAGGATGTTCGTCGGGGAGCCCTTCAGGCCGATGGTGCTTGCGTCGATCAGCGGGTCGTTCTTCAGCGCCTCGTAGTCCAGCACCGTCACGGGCTTGTCATACGCCTCGAAGATGCCGCCCACGCTCATGTAACGCGGCTGGTTCAGCTCCTTGATGCACGTCAGCAGGCACGGCGTCTTCACCTTGATGGTCATGTACCCGTCCTCCAGCATCCGCTTGACGGTGATGTTCTCACCCTCCTTGTGGATGTCGGCGGCGTAGGTCACCTGGGGCAGGTGCAGCTTCTCCGCGATCTGCGGACCCACCTGCGCCGTGTCGCCGTCGATGGCCTGGCGGCCGCACATCACGATGTCGTCCTTCTCCACGCCGATCTTGTTCACGCCCGCCGCCACGATCTGGCTGGTGGCGTAGGTATCACTGCCGCCAAACTCACGGCCGGAGATCAGATACGCCTCGTCCGCGCCCATGGCCAGCAGCTCGCGCAGCATCCCCTCCGCGGGGGGAGGACCCATGGTCACCACGATCACCTTGCAGCCCGTCTCGTCCTTCAGCTTCAGGGCCGCCTCCACGGCGTTCATGTCGTCCGGGTTCGTGATGGTCTCCATAGAAGCGCGGTTCAGGGTCCCGTCGTCGTTCACCGCGACCTTGCCCGACGTGTCCGGCACCTGCTTCACACATACGATGACTTTCATATTCAAGTAACCTCCTTGTTAACCTAGCACGGCGCGGGAGATGACCACCTTGTGGATCTCGCTGGTGCCCTCATAGATCTCGGTGAGTTTCGCGTCGCGGTACATCCGCTCCAGGGGATAGTCGTGCATGTAGCCATAGCCGCCGTGGATCTGCAGGGCCAGGTTCGTGACGAACCGGGCGTTCTCGGAGGCGTTATACTTGCACATGGCGGCTTCCTTCGTGAAGGGCTGGCCGGAGTCCTTGAGAGAGGCGGCGCGGTAGACCAGCCACTTGGCGGCCTCGGTCTTGGTGGCCATGTCGGCGATGTACCACTGCAGGCCCTCCAGGACCGCGATGGGCTTGCCGAACTGCACGCGCTCATGCATATACTTCACGGACAGGTCGATGGCGCCTTCCGCGATGCCCACAGCCTGGGCGCCGGTGCCGATGCGGGCGCCGTCCAGCGCCATCATGGCCAGCTTGAAGCCCTTGCCCTCCTGGCCCACCAGGTTGGCGGCGGGCACGCGGCAATCCTCGAAGATCAGCTCGGCCGTCTCGCTGCCGCGCAGGCCCATCTTCTCCTCGACCTTGCCCACGGAGAAGCCGGGATAGTCCTTCTCCACGATCAGAGCGGACATACCGCGGGTGCCCTTCTTCGGGTCGGTCAGCGCGAAGATGACCAGGACGCTGGCGCGGCTGCCGCCGGTGATGAAGCACTTGGTGCCGTTGAGGACGTACTCATTGGTCTTGGGGTCGTAGATGGCGGTGGTCCGCACGCCGGCGGCGTCAGAACCGGCGCCGGGCTCGGTCAGAGCGAAGGAGGCCACCTCGCCGCCCTTGGTCAGGCGGGGCAGGTACTTTTTCTTCTGCTCCTCGGTGCCGAACTTGGCCAGCAGGTGGGGCACGATCAGGTCGATGGACAGCGTAGCGGCGGAGGACATGCACTTCTTGGCGAACTCCTCCACCACGATGATCTCATCCACGGTGCTGCCGCCCACGCCGCCGTACTCCTTGGGGATGCCGATGCCGGTGAAGCCGATCTCGGCCATCTTCTTGAAGTTGTCCATGGGGAAGGTGTGGGTGTCGTCGATCTCCTTCGCCGCGGGTTCAAGGACCTCCGCGGCGAACTGGGCCGCCATTTTCTTCAGCAGCAGCTGTTGCTTGGTCAGAGAAAAATCCATAAGTCAATTTTCCTTTCCATAATTGAGTGGTCGATAGATACCGCCCGAGGGCCGCCCGGCAGGTGCGCCGGGTACGTAAAAAGCAGGGCCTGAGGCCAGCAGACATTATAGCCACGATACGCAGCATGATCATGTCTTTATGGAACTCAAGCCCTGCCCAGACGCAGCATATCACTGTGGGAAGCTACGGCCGCTCACGATATGCTATCTCTGCGGGACCGGATCAGTTACAGGGAGTCCACCGTAACGACCTTGTCGGCCAGGAACTTGTCGATCTGCGCGTCGGTGTAGCCATACTCCTTGAGGATCTCCACGGAGTGTTCGCCGATCATGGGGGCCTGACGGTCCACGGTGGGGGCGATATCCTCGATGGTCTTGGGCTCCTCGGTGCAGAAGCGGATCGGGGTCATGGGCTGCTTGGTCACGGTGCCGTCGCGGTTCTCCACGGGCACGATGTACATATTCTCAAGCGCCTGGGGATCGTCCACGACCTCAAGGATGTGCTGCACGCGGCTGTACGCGATGTCGGCGCGGGCGAACATACCCTCGATCTCCTCCATGGTGTGCTTGGCGAACTCCGCGCTCAGGATGGCGGTCAGCTCGGCGCTGTTGGCCTTGGAGGCGGCGGCGGTGCAGTAACGGGGATCGTCCACCAGATCGTCGCGGCCCAGCTCCTTCATCAGAGCGTTGTTGTAGCGGTCGGGCTCCAGGATGCTCATGTAGAACCACTTGTCGTCGGAACTCTTGTAGGTGTCCATGACGGGGGAGCCGGGATTCAAACGGGTCTTGGGGTACTCGTCGCCGTACTGGGTGGAAACCATGCCCGCGCTCTCGCTCCAGATGGCCTGGGCGAACAGGGAGATTATGACCTTGCAGCCCTTGCCGGTCTTGGCCTTGTTATACAGCGCGGCCGCGATGCCGCCGGCCAGGGAGCAGGAGGAGGTGGCGTCGCCGAAACCGATCAGGGGGTTGATGGGGCTGGTGTCCTTCTCGGTCAGGTCGATCATGGCGCCGGAGCGGGCCCAGAAGGCCACGGTGTCGAAGCCGGGGTTGTCCTTCGCGGGGCCGAAGTCGCCGTAACCGTTGATCTGCGCCCAGATCAGGTGGGGGTGCTTCTTGCTCAGGGTGTCATAGTCCAGGCCCAGACGCTTCAGGGCGCCGGTGCGGTAGCTGCTCACGAACACGTCGGCAGTCTCCAGCATCTTGTCCAGGATGGCCTTGCCGTCGTCGCTCTTCAGGTTGAGGGACATACCGCGCTTGTTGGCGTTATAAGCGGTGTAGAAGGGGTTGCAGTCCTTCTTGGTGGGGCAGCTCATGGTGGCGCCGGTGCCGCGGCCGGGATCGCCGAAGCTGGGCTCTACCTTGATGACATCGGCGCCCCAGTCAGCCAGGATACGGGCGCCGCCGGGGCCGGCGACAAAGTAAGTCAGGTCGATGACCTTAACCCCTTCCAGAGGTTTAAACATAATGAACGAACTCCTTTCAAGCTGTACTTATGTACGGTCGATTAATAATTTTGCGTTGGAAAGACGGACGTTCCGTCAGGGCAGGTTGGGGAACACCTGGAACAGCACCGTGCCGATGGCGGCGCCGATGAAGGGGATCACCACGGTCAGCATGAAGGTCAGGCCGTAAGAGTCCTTGTGAGTCTCGCGGCACAGGCCGTTGGTGACGGTGACGATGTAGCCGTTGTGCGGCAGGGAGTCCAGAGCGGAGGAGGACAGAGCCATCACGCGGTGGACAGCAGCGGCGGAGATGCCCATGTTGGTGTAGGCCGGTCCCAGGATAGGAGCCGCGATGCCCAGGCCGCCGGAAGCAGAGCCGCAGATGCCGCAGATGATGTTGGTGCCGATCAGCAGGCCGAACAGGCCGGGGATGTTGATGACGCCGTTGGTGATCACGGAGAAGATGGGGGCCGCGGAAGCCACACCGCCGAAGCCGTTGACGGCGCAGGTGTTGGTGATGGCCACGATGGCGGTGGAAGCCGCGTCAGCGAAGGTGAGGGGCAGCTTCTTCAGCTCGACGAACTTGTGCATCAGCAGCACAGCGCTCACAGCGCCGGCCAGCACGCCGCCCTCAGCGGGGAAGGAGAAGTCGCCGATCTTCACGTTGACCAGCACGATGGTGATGACCAGGGGCAGCAGGGCCACGATGGGGTTGGGCAGGACTTCATCGTCAGAACCGATGTCGTCGCCTTCCTTGGCCACAAAATGCTCGCCGCGCTTCTTGGCGCGATCCAGCCAGAACTTCAGGTAGAGCATACCGGCGACCAGCATGAAGGCGCAGGCCAGGAAGCCGTTGACAGCGCCGGCCATGAAGGTGGTGCCCAGCTCGGTGGCGGGGACGTTGTTGTGGATCTGCACAGCGCCCGGGGCGATCATGGCGAAGGTGGAGCAGCCGAAGCACAGGGCGCCGGGAATGGCGCGCCTGGGCAGGTCAGCGGCCTTCCAGACCTGCAGGGCGATGGAGATGACGCCGAAGGAGCAAACGAAGGCGGTGACGCCGCCGTAGCACAGGATGGCGCAGGCCATTGGCACGGAGATGAATGCCCACTTCGGTCCCATGATCTTGATGATCGCGCGGGCGATGGACTTGGCGGCGCCGGTGATGTCCATGGCCTTGGCCAGCAGGGTACCGGTCAGGAAGATCAGGAAGTTGTTCTTGAAGAAGTTGGTGAAGCCGGTCATGAAGCTTACTTTGTAAGCGTCATAAACGTTCATCTGGCTGGTGAGAGCCACCACCAGGGTGCAGGCGAAAACGGTCAGGTAGATGTTGAAGCCCTTCATGATCATCCACATGAGAAGGCCAAATGCTGCGACCAGACCGACCAGGCCCAAAATACTACTTGCGTCCACTAATTGATTCCTCCTTGAATTCTCTGTTTATTTCTGGGTTTTTGCTTACTTGTTCTTGAAGACGGGAGTGCGCTTGGCCAGGAACGCGTCCACGCCCTCCTGCTTGTCTTCGCTGCCGAAGCCGATGGCGGACAGATCCTTTTCCAGCTCCAGGCCGGTGCGGAGATCCACGTCCATGCCGCGGTTGATGGAGACCTTGGCATAGCGGATGGCGCCGGGGGCCTTGGTGAGGATGGTGGCCATCATGGCCTTGGCCTCGTCCATCAGGGACTCGGCGGGGACGACCTTGTTGACCAGGCCGATCTGCTTGGCCTCCTCGGCCTTGACCTGACGGCAGGTGTAGATCATCTCCTTGGCGATGCCGGTGCCCACCAGACGGGGCAGGCGCTGGGTGCCGCCGAAGCAGGGGATCAGGCCCAGGTTGGCCTCGGGCTGGCCGAAGACGGCCTTGTCAGAGGCGATGCGGATGTCGCAGGACATACTCAACTCGCAGCCGCCGCCCAGGGCGTAGCCGTTGACCGCGGCGATGACGGGCATCTCGATGTTCTCGATCTTGTTGAACAGGGACTGGGCACGCTCGGCGTACGCGCGGCCCTCCACGGGGCCGTAAGGCTGCATCTGGCTGATGTCGGCGCCGGCCACGAAGCCCTTGCCCTCACCCGTGATGATCGCGCCGAGGATCTCGTCGTCCTCCGCCAGGTGGGTGAAGATCTTGTCCAATTCGGACAGGGTCTTGTCGTTGAGGGCGTTGAGAGCCTTGGGGCGGTTCATGGTGATGATGGCAACACCATTCTCCACTTCCAGTTTCGTGTTCTCCAGACTTGCGGCCAGAGCTTCACATGTTTCGCACATTGGATGATTCCTCCCTAAATAAAATTTTGCTGATTTTTGCGCGCTGGGAACAAGGGTCTAACCATCATAACAGCAAGCATATTTCTTGCCAAGTTATGCAATATTGTGAAAAATCTATAAAAGAACTGTTACAGAATTGTTGGATACATCCAGACCGTCGCCGGGAAAAAGGGCGAACGGCCCGGCGCCTGCGCCGTTCGGCGGCGGATAAACCCAAGGTGTTCCATTTCTTGAACGTTCCATTTCTTGAACGTTCAAGAAATGGTTCACACGGCCTTTTTGCCGTATTTCTCCTCGTATACGCTCCGCTTCCGGACGAAGGTGGCGGGCGACATCTGCAGGTGATCGGCGGCCTTGCGGACGCTGTGGAAGCGTTCGTAGGCGTCCAGGATGATGGCGTACTCGATGCGCTCCAGCCGCTCCTTCATACCCATGTTGCCGCCGGCGACGGGGACCTCGGGCGGAATGGCCGCGTACTCGGCCGCCGTGGGGATGAAGACGGGCTCGTCTTCGGGCAGAGGGGCGGGATCATTGCGATGGAACTTGCCGGGCAGGTCGTCCAGTTCGATGGTGATGCCGTCGCAGGTGGCGTAAGCGCCCTTGATGACGTTGTCCAGCTCCCGCAGGTTGCCGGGCCAGTCGTAATTCTGGAAGCCGGCGAGTACGTCGGGGGAGAAGGCCACGGACTGCTGGTATTCCTTGTTGAGCAGGTCCAGAAAATAGGCCGACAACTCCGCGATGTCCTCCTGCCGCTGGCGCAGGGGAGGCAACTCGATGCTGATCACGTTCAGCCGGTAATACAGGTCCTCCCGGAACTCGCCCTTGGCGATCATGGCGGCCAGGTCCTTGCGGGTGGCGGAGATGACGCGCACGTCCACGGGGACAGACTGCTTGCCGCCCACCGGGTCGATCTCGCCCTCCTGGAGTACCCGCAGCAGCTTCGCCTGCATGGCCAGGGGCATATCGCCGATCTCGTCCAGGAAGATCGTACCGCCGTCCGCCAACTCGAATTTGCCCTTTTTTCCGCCTTTTTTCGCCCCGGTGAAGGAACCCTCCTCATAGCCGAAAAGTTCGGATTCCAGCAGGTCCGCCGGGATCGCCGCGCAGTTGAGGCACACCATGGGCATATTGGCGCGGCTGCTGGTGTTGTGGATGGCGCGGGCGAAGACCTCCTTGCCGGTGCCGGTCTCGCCGGTGATGATCACGGGGAAATTGGTCTTGGCGGCCTTGACGCCCTCCTTGATCTTGCCCCGGAACTGTTCGCTGCTGCCGACGATGTTCTGGAACGTGTAGTTCTTCCGGTCCGAACTCTGGTACTCTCCCCGGTAGAACTCCATGGTGTTGTAGATCTTCATCATCTTCTTGGCGCTGTCCACCGTCCGCTGGCGGAAGTGGACATGGGCCACGCCGGCCACTACCTCGCCCAGCTCGTTGCGTACACAGGAGCGGCTCACCAGCACGAAGTTGTTGTTGGGGTCCTTCACATAGCCTGCCAGATAGTTGTGGACCTCCAGCTTGTCGGTGTAGCCGCGCTTGACCACGTCCATCATCCGGCTGTTGGGGATGGTCTGCTCGATGTGCCTGCCCACCACCTGCTCACGGGTCCGGTCCAGGAACTCGCAGTAGCTGTCGCTGATGTCCAGCACGATGCCGTCCGGGTCCACGACGATGAACCCGTCGTTGGACATACGGAGGACCTCTGCGAAGATGTATCTGTACCTTTCAGAATCCATGGGGCGGCTCCTTCAGCTGTGGCGTGAGATGACGGCAAAGACCTGTGGATCAGCGCGATGGAGGTGAGATATGGGCAGATTAGACATATATTTTAGTTATTTAACGTAATTGTACATAGAAATCACAGAATTGTTAATCGTAAAAAAGTTGGCCCGCCGCTTGCATACAAAAATACGGACCTGTCCGCCGCGCCACGCAGGGCGGAGGGCGATATAATTTATATGAGGAGTCGATGAAAAAATGGAACTGAAGACAGCGATCGAGCAGAGGCGGTCCATCCGCGGGTACAAGCAGCAGGCCGTGCCGCGCAGGTACTGGAGGAAGTGCTGCGGCTGGCTACGCGGGCTGTCTCCGCTACCAACGCCCAGCCCTGGGAGATTGCCGTCCTGACGGGGGAGGCCCTGGACGCGATCCGGGCCGACAATGTGGAGCATCTGCACAGCGGCGTGGAGGTGGACGAGACCTATGGGAAACTGGAGGGCGTCTACCGCAGCCGCAAGGTCGGCGTCGCCAAGCAGCTGCTGTCGGCCATGGGCATCGCCCGGGAGGACCGGGCCCGCCGGGACTGGTGGCTGGAGCGGGGCTATCGCTTCTTTGACGCGCCGGCCGCGATCATCCTGTATATGGATTGCCAGCTGGATATAAGCACCTATCGGTTCGACGTGGGCTGCCTGGCGCAGAACATCTGCCTGGCGGCGGAGGAGTTCGGCCTGGGCACCTGCGTGGAATACCAGGGCGTGACCTATAAGGACGTTATCCGCAAACACCTTGGGCTGGGCGAGGACAAGCACATCGTCTGCGCCATCGCCATCGGCTATCCGGACCCGGATTTCCCCGCCAATGGGGTCGTCAGCCCGCGGGAGGAGCTGGACGCCATCACGGCCTGGTACGGGTTCGAGCCGCGGACATAAACCGCCCGGGAATGTAGAGGCGACGTCTTTCCTGGTAGGACAGTGGGTAGATAAGTACCCCGAGAGCGTGAAGACCCTGGCGGACGCGGGCTTGCAATCGGCTGGCGGGGATTGTATGATGGGGGCAGGGACTCTGCCCCCTGTTTCTATTTCCATCAACGGCTGCACCGAGGAGGTCGCAATGCTTCGCCTATACCAGAAAAATGAGTTGGCATTCTCATTGATATGGCTCTTCATCTATGTGAGCGTCTCCGGCGCGGCGGACTGCGTCCCCGGCGGCGCGGAGGCGCAGTGGGCCGTCAAGGCGCTGCTGTATGCGGGCCTGGCGGTGACCATGGC
>CANPXW010000079.1 GCA_947587025.1 uncultured Oscillospiraceae bacterium | reverse complement strand
GTTTTTCTCATGCTAAAGCTATTTTTCTTCCCCCGGTAGAACCGGGGGTTATTTCCCACGCCTAAAGGCACCAAAATAACAGGACCTGTCCTTTGGGACAGGTCCTGTGTTTTATATCGCATCTCAATCCGTCGGCTTCATTGTCGGGAAGAGGATGACGTCGCGGATGGTGTCCACGCCGGCCAGGAGCATCACCGCCCGGTCGATGCCGATGCCCAGGCCGCCGGTGGGCGGCATACCGTACTCCAGCGCCTCGCAGTAGTCCACGTCCATGTCGCTGGCCTCCTCGTCGCCCTTGGCCTTCAGCGCCATCTGCGCCTCGAACCGCAGCCGCTGGTCCAGGGGGTCGTTCAGCTCTGAGAAGGCGTTGCCCATCTCGCAGGCGTTTATGAACGCCTCGAACCGCTCGGTGAGCCGGCCGTCCGCCGGGCTGCGCTTGGCCAGGGGCGAGACCTCCACCGGGTACATGGTGATGAAGGTGGGCTGTATCAGCTTCTCCTCCACCTTCTGGTCAAAGGTCTCGTACAGGGCGTTGCCCCAGGTGGGCTCTTTGCCGTCCATATCCACCCCGGCGGCCTTGGCGGCCGCCACGGCCTCGGCGTCGTCGGATATGGCGCCGAAGTCCACGCCGGCATGCTCCTTTACCGCCTCGATCATGGTGAGCCGGCGCCAGCCGGGGCTCATGTCGATCTCATTTCCGCCCCAGGTGAGCAGGTATGTGCCCCGCAGCTTCAGCGCCGCGCTGGACAGGATGCCCTCCACGTAGTCCATCATGGTCTCGTAGTTGGCGTAGCTCTCGTACATCTCCAGGGTGGTGAACTCCGGGTTGTGCTTGGTGTCCATGCCCTCGTTGCGGAAGATGCGGCCGATCTCATAGACCCGCTCCATGCCGCCCACGATGAGCCGCTTCAGGTTCAACTCCGTGGCGATGCGCATGTACATATCCAGGTCCAGGGTGTTGTGATGGGTCACGAAGGGCCGGGCCGCCGCGCCGCCCTGGATGGTGCCCAGCACCGGCGTCTCCACCTCCAGGTAGCCCCGCTGGTCCAGGTACTGGCGCACATGGCTGATGAACCGGGTGCGCAGCTCGAACACCTTGCGGGAGTCGCTGTTGACGATCAGGTCCAGATACCGCCGGCGGTACCGCTGGTCCGTATCCGTCAGGCCGTGGTACTTCTCCGGCAGGGGCCGCAGGCTCTTGGACAGCAGCTCGATCTTGGTCACATGCACCGAGATGGCCTCCGTGCGGGTCTTGAACACGAACCCGGCCGCGCCCACGATGTCGCCCACGTCCCAGCTCTTCACCGCTCCCAGGCCCTCCGGTCCCAGCTCGTTCACGCTCACGTACAGCTGTATCCGGCCCTGGTCGTCCTGCAGGTCCAGGAAGCCCGCCTTGCCCTGCACCCGCTTGGCCATGATACGGCCCGCCACGCGCACGTCCTTCTCCGCCAGCTGGTCATAGTTTTCTATGATCTGCGCCGAGTAGTGGGTGCGCTCGTATTTCGTGATCTGGTAAGGGTCCTGTCCCGCGTCCTGCATGTTGTACAGTTTCTCACGCCGCACGCGCATCTCGTCCGACAGTCCCTCCGGTTCTCTCCGGTATCCGGCCTGGTATCCGCTCATCGTTTCCGTCCTCTCCTCAGTATGCTACGTCCAGTATCTCGAACTGCAGCTCGCCGGCGGGCGCCTCGATGGTCACGCTCTCGCCCACCTTATGGCCGATCAGGCCCTTGCCGAAGGGGGAGTCGTCCGAGATGCGGCCCGCCGCAGGGTTCGCCTCCTGGCTGCCCACGATCTGGTACTCGCTCTTCTCGTTCATCTCCACGTCCAGCACCGTCACCCGGCTGCCGATGCCGATCACGCCGGTGCGGGTCACGTGCTCCACGATCTCCGCGTTCTCCAGCAGCTCCTTCAGCTCCGCGATCTTCGAATACAGCTTCCCCTGCTCCGTTTTCGCCTCGTCGTATTCGCTGTTCTCGCTCAGATCGCCGTAGCTGCGGGCCTCCTTGATCTGCTCCGAGACCTCCTTCTCCCTCACCGTCTGCAGGTACTCCAGCTCCTTGCGGATCTCCTCGTACCGCTCGCGGCTCATTTTGTGCTTCTTCTCCGCCATATCGACGCCTCCTTATATAAAATGTGTTCGTGCTCTATTCCTGTTCGCCCAGCAGGGCGACGGCGGCCTGGACCTGGGGGTCGTCCGCCGGCTCCAGCCAGCCGTTCCGGAACTGGGCCAGCTCCTCCTCGGAGAGGCTGACCGCCGCGTCCGGCCGAAGGCCCCCGGCCTCGTACAGGTCCGTCCGTTCGGGGGTCAGGTAGGTGTATTTGGACAGATGCACCGCGCTGCCGTCCCAAAGGGAGTATGTCACCTGGCTGCGGGCCTTGCCCGTGGTGGGATCGCCGGCGATCTTCGCCCAGCCGTAGTCCCGCAGGGCTGCGGCGAAAAACTCCGCCGCGCTGTAGCTGTCGGCGTTGACCACCACGGCCATAGGCAGCTGTATGCACGCCGCGTCGGACTTCTCCGCCGCCTCGTGGCCCTTTTTGTCCGTGCGGATGAACAGGTCCCCCTCCGGCAGCAGATGGTCCAGGATGGTCACCATCTCCGACACCTGCCCGCCGGGGTCGTCCCGCACATCGAACACCAGCGCCTGCGCGCCCTGGTCGATGAGCGTGTCCACGGCCTTCACCGCGCCCTCCCCCGAGCCCTGCCGGAAGTTGGAGATGGCCACATAGCCCACGTCCCCGTCCAGCATCTCGTACTGCACCGGGTCCTGGTATATCTCCTCGCAGGTGACGGACACGTCCCGTGTCTGACCGTCGGCCCCCTGCGCCGTCACCAGCGCCTGCTTGCCGTAATCCGCCTGGATGAGGGCGCGCAGATCGTCTGCCGTCTTGCCCACGACGGAAATGCCGTCCACCGCCAGGATGACGTCCCCGGTCGTCAGGCCAGCCCGGTCGGCCGGGCCGTCCCGCTCGGTGGCGACGATGAGAAAGCCGCCGGTGGCCTCGTCCGCCTGGATGGTCACGCCGATGCCCTGATAGACATTGGCGGAGTAGTCCTGGTAGGCGTCGTAGCCCTCCGCGTCCATGTAATAGCTCCACTGGTCGTCCAGGCTGGCGATGGCCTCCGCCAGGGCCATGTCCGTGGTGTGGTCCAGGTCCGCGTCTCCCACGTACTGGCTCTGTATGATGCGCATCACAGCGGCGAACTTGGCCGCCCGGCCAAAGCCCCGGAAGCCGCCGAAGCCCGCTATCACGATGGCCATGACGGCCAAAGCGCCTGCCAGAGCGCACAGCGCGCCCCGCAGCCGCCCTCTGCTTTTTTCAGAACCGTTCACGCGATCACCTGATTTGACAGCCTGAGCCGGGCGACCAGGGTCGCCCGGCGTATTTTTGTACCCGTTCTCAGTAGTAGGAGAACGCCATCGGGTCCATGGGATCGCCGCTGGCGCTGGAACGGACCTCAAAGTGCAGATGGGGCCCGGTGACGTTGCCGGTGGTGCCCACATAGCCCAGCACCTGGCCCTGACTGACGCTCTGGCCGCTGTACGCGGCGATGGAGGACATGTGGGCGTACAGGGTAGTATACCCATTGCCGTGGTTGACCATCACACAGTTGCCGTAGCCGCCGTTCTCGCCGGCCTGGATGACCGTGCCGGCGGCAGCGGCGTATATCTGGCTGCCGTAGCTGGCGCCGATGTCTACGCCGGCGTGCAGGCGGGTGATCTTCTTGCTCACCGGGTCCAGCCGCATGCCGTAAACGGACGTGATGGTGCGGGTGTAGCTGGGCCACATCATCCAGGTGCCGTTGGCGGAGGGCGCCTGCTGCTGTTCCCCGCCGGACTGCTCCTGCTCCTGGCCGCCGCCGGAGCTCTCTTCCTCGCTCTCAGCCGGAGGCGCGGCCTGCTGGGCGGCCTGCTGCTGGGCAGCCAGCTGAGCGGCCAGCTGCCGCTGCCGCTCGGCCTCCTCCGCCTGGCGCGCCACGCGGAATTCCTCTTCCTTCTGGACGATCAGCGCCTGTATCTGCGCCTGGGTCTCCTGTTCCTGGGCCAGGACCTGCTCGTATTCGTCGGCGTTCTGCTCCATCTGGGCGATCAGCCCGCAGGCGGCGGCGATGTCCGTCTCCAGCTGGCTCTTCTTGGCCTGCAGCTCCTGGCGGTGGGACTCGTTCTCGGCAAACATCTGCTCCGCCTGGGCCTCCAGCGCCTCCACCTTCTCCCGGGCGGCGGCGTACTGCGCCTCCAGCTTCTCGTCATAGTCCATGACCTCGCCCACCAGGTCCATCCTGGTCAGCAGATCGGAAAAGCTGCTGGCGGAGAAGAGCACCTGCAGATAATCCACCTGGGAGGTCTCCTCCATGGCCCGGACACGGGTCAGCCAGCGCTGGCGCTGGTATTCCTCCTCAGAGCGAGCCCCGGACAGGTCCTCCTGGATGGCGGTCAGCTGGCCGTCGATGATGTCGATCTGCTCCTGTATCACGTCCAGCTCCTGCTGGGCCAGCACGTTCTTCTGGTCCAGGATGAGCTTCTTTTCCAGGGTGTTGGACTGCTGGTAGGCCAGGCTGTCGATCTCCGACTGTATCTGGTCCATCCGCTCCTGGATGGCGCTCTGCTGGCCGTTCAGGCCGTTGATCTCGTCCCGTATCTCGTCGCTGCTGGCGGCCTCGGCCCGGCTGGGCACCACCATCATCACCAGCGACAGCACGAACAGCACCGCCAGCAGGATGCACACGATCCGGATAAATAGCTTGCGATTTCTCATGGGAGCTTCCTCACGCAAAGAGAATGTCAGACTTCAAGGTAGTTGCGGATGGCGATGGAGCTGCCGAACACGCCCACGGCCAGGCCCACGCCCATGTAGATGAGCATCACCACAGCGCTGACCGAGGAGAAGGGGATCACGTGGATCAGGTTGCCCATGAAGCCGGACATGATCTTCTCGGCCACCACGTCGTAAATGCCCCATTCCAGTATGAATGCCATGGCGCCGCCCAGCAGGCCCAGCACCAGCCCCTCCACCACGAAGGGGAACCGGATGAACCAGTTGGACGCGCCCACCATCTTCATGATGACGATCTCGTCCCGGCGGCTGTAAGTGGCAAGCTTCACGGTGTTGGCCATGATGAACACGCTCACCAGCACCAGCACCACCACCAGGATGAGGCTCACGCCGCTGAGCACGTTGCGCACGCCCACCAGCGCCTCGGCCACCTGCAGATCGGCCCGCACATAGGCCACGCCGATGATGCTCTCCAGGTCGGCCTGGGTCTGGCGGGTCAGAGAGATGTCCGCCAGGTGTATCACGTACCGGTCCCGGAGTATCTCCGAGCCCACGTCCTGGAACAGCTGGTCGTCGAACAGGGACGCGTACTCCTCCATGGCGGTCTGCCGGGGGACGAATTCGCAGGACTGCACGTTGGATATGTACTCGATCTCCGGCTGCAGAGCGCGTGCCTGCTCGTCGGAGAGGGTCTCCTCCACGTAGGCCACCACCTCGGTCTGGGACTCCACCTCGTCCAGCAGCGAGCCGATGTTCACCGCGATGAGGGAGAAGCTGCCCATGATGACCAGGCAGGCCACGATGATGGTCACCGAGGCGAAGGACATGAACCCGTGGGTCAGTATGCTCTTGAAGCCCTCTTTTGTGAGGTAGCCTATCTTACTGGATCTCATAGCTGTAATACCCGTCCATTCCGTCGGAGATGACCTGGCCGTCCTCGATGGCGATGACGCGCTTGGAGAAGGAGTTGACCATCTCCTTTTCGTGGGTCACCACCAGCACGGTGGTGCCCTCGCCGCTGTTGTTGATGCTGTCCATGAGCAGCATCAGCTCCAGGCTGAGGGCCGGGTCCAGGTTACCGGTGGGCTCGTCGGCAATAAGAAGCCGCGGGCTGTTGACGATGGCTCTGGCCACCGCCACCCGCTGCTTCTCGCCGCCGGACACCTCCCGGGGGTAGCGCCGCTCCCGGCCGCTGAGGCCCACCAGGTCCAGCACGTAGGGCACCCGCTGGCGTATCTGCCGGTTGCTGGCTCCCACGATGTGCATGGCGAAGGCCACGTTGTCATAGACGGTCATGTCCTCGATCAGGCGGAAATCCTGGAAGATGACGCCGATGGTCCGGCGCATCAGGGGCAGCTTCCGCCGCCGGATGTGGCGCAGATCGAAGCCGTTGACGTTCAGCACGCCGCTCTCGGCCATCACCTCGCCGGTGATGAGCTTGATGACGGATGTCTTGCCGCTGCCGGAGGGGCCCACCAGAAAGACGAACTCCCCGTCGTCGATGGTGAAGCTCATATCGTCGATGGCGCGCATCTCCCCGCCGGGATATGTCATGGATACGTTCTCAAATACGACCATAGGAAAGGGGCCTCCGCGCAGATCAGTATCTCGTGTTCTGGGAATCCAGGTACTGCTTGACCATCAGCGCCACCTTGAAGACGATGGCGTGGTCGAATTCCCGCAGATCCAGGCCGGTGAGCTTTTTGATCTTCTCCAGCCGGTACACCAGGGTGTTCCGGTGGACGAACAGCTTGCGGCTGGTCTCCGACACGTTCAGGTTGTTCTCGAAGAACTTATTGATGGTGTAGAGCGTCTCCTGGTCCAGGCTTTCGATGGGGCTCTTCTTGAACACCTCGTTGAGGAACATCTCGCAAAGGGTGGTGGGCAGCTGGTAGATGATGCGCCCGATGCCCAGGCTCTCGTAGCTTATCACGGTCTGGTCGTTCTCGAAGACCTTGCCCACCTCGATGGCGGTCTGGGCCTCCTTGTACCGGTCGGCCAGCTCCCGCAGATGCAGCACCGGCGAGCCGATGCCCACCACGCAGTGGATGCCCATATCCTGCTCCAGGCTACGCTGTATCTGCTGGGCGGTGCGCTCCAGCTCTGCGGCGTCAAAGCCCGGCTGCAGCTCCCGGATGATGACGATGTCCGTCTCGTTCATGGACAACACGAAGTCCTTGTCCCTGGAGGGGTAGAGGTTCTGCAGATACTCCAGCACGGCCATCTCCGCGCCGGCGTTCTGGCGCACCACGAACACGCCCCGGGGCAGCTCTGCGTTGAAGCCCAGCTCCTTGGCCCGCACGTACACGTCGCCGGGCAGGATGTTGTCGGAGATGATGTTCTTGACGAAGGTGGTGGTGTCGTGCTTGTCATCGTAGCTGCTCTTGGCCTCAGCCAAGGCGACGGAGACCAGGATGCAGATACTTCTGGCCGTCTCGTCCTGGCCGTCCACAAAGGCGATGTACGCCCCCCGGCCGCCGGTGCCGATGACGCGGCAGGTACGCCCCGCCGCCACGAACAGGTCCGTTCCCGCTTCCTGGACTGCCAGGTGTATCTCACCGATGGAAAATCCCATCAGGGAGAGATCGCTGCTGGCGATCACGTTGCCCTGTTCGTCCACGACGCCGAAGCAGCGCTTGCTGGCGTCCTTCATCTGCAGGATCACGCTCTGGAAAATTCGGCTCGACATAAGATCTTACCCCCACTATATACATGCCCCTATTGTAAAGCATTTGTCGTCATTTTTCAATAGAAACCGCTCAAAAATTTGTGAACTTTTTCGTTAAATAATCTTAACAATCTGCGTTATGTACAAATTTAAGGCGAATCAATTAGATAATTTTATGAAAAACAGGAATTTACGTCCTCCCAAGACAGTTTTTTCCAATTTCCAGTTTTCAGCGTTTCGTCCAGCCAAAGCCCGCCGATACGCAGCCGCCGCATGGCCACGACGCGCCGTCCGCAGGCGGAGATAAGGTCCTTCACCTCGTGGAACCGTCCCTCTGTGACGGTCACCAGCCCCGTGCGGGGGTCCGCCGGGTCTATCTCCAGCGCGGCCGGCCGATAGACCGTGCCGCCGGGCATGGTCACCCCCGCCGCCAGCAGGGCGATGTGCTCCGGCAGCAGCTCACCGTCGACGCGCACCTCGTAGGTCTTCTCTATCCCCGACCGGGGCGCTGTGACCCGGTGGGCGAATGCCCCGTCGTCGGTGAGCAGCAGCAGTCCGGTCACGTCCACGTCCAGCCGGCCGACGGGGAACAGGCCCCTGGCCTGCAGATGCTTCGGCAGCAGCGAGGTGACCGCCGGATACGCCCCATCCTCGGTGGCGGATATGGTGCCTGCCGGCTTGTTCATCATATAGTATACGAATTCATCGGTGTCCACAGTCCGGCCCTGGGCGAGAACGGCGCTGGTCCGATCCACCTTCGTCTCCGGCCGGCGGATGGGCGCGCCGTCTACGGTGACCGCGCCGGACACGATCAGGGCCCTGGCCTGGGAGCGGGTGAACATGCCCGAGCCGGCCAGTATTTTATCCAATCTCTCGCGCCGCACGCATACGCCCTCCCTTCCGCGAATAGATTGTACCATGAAAAAGATCGCGCTATCACAAAAGACGAAGACCTTCCTCATCACCCTGTGCGCGCTGGCCTTTCTGGGCGTGCTGCTGATGGTGGGCACAGCCGCCGGCGGGGTGAAGCTGCTGGCGAAGGATGTCTGCTCCACTACGGAAAAGCGGGTGGCGTTCCTGGCCGGATGCGGCTGGCAGGCGGACCCTGCCAGCGAGCAGAGCCAGCAGGTGGTGATACCCACCAAGTTCACCGACGTGTACGAAAGCTACAACCAGCTGCAGCGCCAGCAGGGCTACGACCTTTCCGACTTCTCCGGCCGGACCTGCACGCTGTACACCTACCAGGTGCTCAACTATCCGGACAAGAGCCAGACGGTGATCGCGGACCTGTACGTGTTCAAGAACCAGATCGTGGGCGGCGACGTCCACTCCACCGACCTGGGCGGGTTCATGATCGGGCTGAAATGAGCACAAAAGTTCCCTCGGCTGCAAGCCGAGGGAACTTTTATTTGATGTGATTACTCCTGGACCTCGATGACGACGCCGGAGCCCACGGTACGGCCGCCCTCACGGATGGCGAAACGCAGGCCGACCTCGATGGCGATCGGGGTGATCAGTTCCACGTTCATGTCCACGTTATCGCCGGGCATGCACATCTCGACGCCCTCGGGCAGGGAGATGACGCCGGTCACGTCGGTGGTACGGAAGTAGAACTGGGGACGATAGTTGTTGAAGAACGGGGTGTGACGGCCGCCCTCGTCCTTGGACAGGACGTAGACCTGGCCCTTGAACTTGGTGTGGGGATGGATGCTCTTGGGAGCAGCCAGCACCTGGCC
>CANPXW010000078.1 GCA_947587025.1 uncultured Oscillospiraceae bacterium | reverse complement strand
CGGAAGGCGGCGGGGGCCAGCTCGTCGGCGGCGTCGTCATAGAACACGTCCTTGCCGTACATGCCCTCGATGACCATCCGGGGCGCCTTGCCCTTGCGGAAGCCCTGCACGAAGATCTTGCTGCGATTCTTCAGGTACGCGCCGTTGACGGCCTTTTCAAACTCGGCGGCGTCGCATACCACGTCAAAGCTGACGGTGCTCTTTTCCTTTTTTTCCAGGTTTTTTACGATCATGGGTGACTTCTCCTTCCAATATTACGCGCAGGATATGATCAAAAATAAATTGTAAAATGCACAATGATGTATTTTACCAAAAATCACAGGATCTTGCAAGGTCTAAAATCGACAGCGTCGCCGGAAACGCAAAGAAAACGGGTGTTTTCGACCCAGCCGTTGAAGGCCAGGCGCAGACTGTC
The DNA here is from genome assembly GCA_947587025.1 of uncultured Oscillospiraceae bacterium. Classification (GTDB taxonomy): domain Bacteria; phylum Bacillota; class Clostridia; order Oscillospirales; family Oscillospiraceae; genus CAJOIG01. The sequence goes on along the minus strand of CANPXW010000078.1, from coordinate 8,816 downwards.
CGCGTGCAGATGCCCGCTGCAGCACGCCTTCACCTCGTATTTCCGGAAAAGGTCCAGGATAGGCTGGCACACATAGCCGCCGTATTTGGGCGGGTAGTGCAGGAACACGTACCGCTCCCGCTGGCCCGCCGCCTGCAGGGACGCCTCCAGCCGCTGCAGCTCCCGGTCGATGAGCTTTTTGTCGTGCTCGGTGCCCCGGCCGGGCTCGTAAAACCAGCCCTTGGCCCCGCATATGGCCGCGTTCTCCCCGTAAGGATAGGCGTCGTTTCGCAGGATGGAGATAGTGGAAAGGCCGTTTTTTTCCAGAAAGGCGTTCATCTTCGCCATGGAGGTCCACCAGTAGTCGTGGTTGCCCTTGATGACGATCTTGCGCCCCGGCAGCGCGTCGATGAACCGGAAGTCCTCCAGCGCCCCGTCCATGTCCATGGCCCAGCTGGTGTCGCCGCACAGCACGCACACGTCATCCTCCGTCAGCGCCGAAAAGCCCTCCCGCAGCCGGTCCACGTGGTTTTTCCACCTGGGGCCGAACACGTCCATGGGCTTGTCCGCGCCCAGGGAAAGATGCAGATCGCCGATGGCATAAAGTGACATGGCATAAACGCCTTTCTGCGGGCAGATACTAGCCGCGAGGTGAGAGGAATGGATGAGAAGAAGAACTGCGGAGGCCGGGAGTGCATCAGCGGCGTGTGCTGCACCGTGTCCAGCTGCAGGCATCACACCCTCAGCGACCAGTGCACCGCCACCCACATCAACGTCAAGAGCGAGGACGCCAACACCAAGGCCGAGACCTTCTGCGGCACCTTCGCGCCTGTGGACACCTGGCAGTATGTGTGAGCCTCAGGGGGCAGATTTTCTGCCCTCTACATAGGTCTGACCGGCGCCGTTACGCCAAAAACTCCGACACGGCCTTTTCCATGTCGGCCACGGCCACCCATTCGGTGAAGCGGACCTTCTTGTCCCCCAGGCCGGACAGGGGCTTGGGCGCGCCGACGCCGGTGAGGGCGGCCAGCTCGTCTACCAGGGCCGGGCCGGTCTCGTCGGTGACCGCGCCCAGGGCCTCCAGCACCGCGCCGCCGAACTTGAAGGGGCTGGCGGTGGAGGCGATCACGGTGGGGCGCACAGCGCCCTCCCGGGCCCGCAGATCGTCCAGCACCCGGCTGGCCACGGCGGTGTGGGTGTCCATCAGATACCCCTTCTCCCGCCAGAGCTTGCCGATCTGCCGCTTGCATTCGTCGTCGGTGCAGTACCCGCCGGCAAACTCCGCCTGCACCGCGTCTCGCAGCGCCTGGTCCACCTGGTACCGTCCCTCGCCGGAAAGCGCCCGCATGTAGCCGGCCACCTTTTCCCCGTCGCCAGCCAGGCAGTACAGAAGCCTCTCCAGGTTGGAGGACACCAGGATGTCCATGGAGGGGGAACTGGTCAGATGGAAGGGCCGGTTCTTATCATATACGCCGCTGGCGATGAAGTCGGTCAGCACGTTGTTCTCGTTGGACGCGCAGATGAGCCGCCCAACGGGCAGTCCCATGCGCTTAGCGTACCAGCCGGCCAGGATGTCGCCGAAGTTGCCGGTGGGCACGCACAGGTCGATGCTCTCCCCTATCTTGATGCGGCCGGCGTTGACCCAGTCGCAGTAGGCGGAGAAGTAGTAGGCGATCTGCGGCGCCAGACGGCCCCAGTTGATGGAGTTGGCGCTGCTGAGAAAATACCCGCGCCCGTCCAGCAGGCTGGCAAAGTCCCGGTCGGCGAATATCTTCTTCACGCCGGTCTGGGCATCGTCGAAGTTGCCATCCACGGCCACCACGTTGACGTTGGCGCCCTCCTGGGTGGCCATCTGCAGCTTCTGCACCTGGCTGACCCCGTCCCGGGGATAGAACACCATGATCTTCGTGCCGGGCACGTCCCGGAACCCCTCCAAGGCGGCCTTGCCCGTGTCGCCGCTGGTGGCTACCAGGATGCTCACGGTGCGCTCCTCGCCGTTTTTCCGCAGGCTGGCGGTGAGCAGCCGGGGCATGATCTGCAGGGCCATGTCCTTGAAGGCGCTGGTGGGCCCGTGCCACAGCTCCAGCACGGCGGTATTTTCATCCAGCTGGTGCAGCGGCGCGATCTCCGGGCAGTCGAAATTGTCGGCATAGCTGGCCGCCGCGATCTGGTCCAATTCTTCCTTGGAAAACTCTTCCAAATAGAGGCCCAGCACCGCCGCCGCCCGGCCGCGATAATCCATATCACACAGTCCACGGATAAAGTCCCCGTCCACGGCGGGGATGGTCTCGGGCACATACAGCCCCCCGTCGGGGGCGATGCCGCGTATGATGGCCTGGGAGGCGGTGACCGCCTGGCCGGTGCTTCTCGTGCTGACGTATCTCATATCCCGTATGCATCCTCCAGATGTTCGATCTGCGGTCTTTTCGTGTCCAGCCCCTGGGGGGCGTAGACCTCTATCACGTCGAAGCGGGGCTGCAGGTCCGTGGGGTGCTGCTGCAGCCACAGCCCGGCCGCAGCGATGATGCGCCGCTGCTTGGCGGGGGTGACGAACTCCGCCGCCCGGCCGTGGGTATCGTCCCGGCGCAGCTTGACCTCCACAAAGACGATGTAGCGCCGGTCACGGGCGATGACGTCGATCTCCCCCAGGCGGCAGCTGTAATTGCGGCCCTCGAGCCGATAGCCATGGCGCTTCAAATACCGGCAGGCCGCGTCCTCGCCAAAAGCGCCCAGCAGCTTCTTATCGTTTGGCATAGAATTTCTTCAAAAAGGACGGCCGGTGCACGGGACTGGGCCCGTACTTCTCCAGCGCGGCGTAGTGCTCCTTTGTGCCGTAGCCCTTGTGCCGCTCAAAGCCGTACTGGGGGTACTGCTCCGCCAGCGTGAGCATCAGCCGGTCACGGGTCACCTTGGCCAGCACCGACGCCGCCGCGATGCAGGCCACCCTGCCGTCCCCGCCCACCACGCTGCGGGCGGGCACGGATATGCCCTTGACGGTGTTGCCGTCTATGAGTGCCAGCGCCGGTGCCGGGGACAACTGCCCGATGGCCCGGTCCATGGCCAGCAGCGCTGCGGCCAGGATGTTCATCCGCTCTATCTCCTCCACGCTGGCGAAGGCGATGCCGTAGCAAACGGCCTTTTCCTCGATGAGGGGAAAAAGCGCCTCCCGCTTTTTCTCCGTGAGCTTTTTCGAGTCGTTCAGACCCGGCAGCTCTATGCCCTCGGGCAGTATCACCGCCGCAGCGCACACCGGCCCGGCCAACGGACCCCGGCCGGCCTCGTCCACGCCGCACACCAGCGCCACGCCTTGGCTGTGCAGCGCCCGCTCCATCTCCCAAAGATCAGGGCCGTTCAAGGCTTATCCTCCCCAGCTTGCCGCCCCGGAACTCGTCCAGCAGCACCGCCGCCATCCGCTGGGTGTCCACATGGCCGCCGGCCATGAGAAAGCCCCGCTTCCGGGCGCATGCTTCCAGCAGCTGCCAGCCCTGGGCGGCCGGGTCCAGCTCTATTTTATACCGCTCTGTCACGGCCTTGGGATACAGGTCCCGCAGCGTCACCAGCAGCTTGGCCGCCAGCTCTTCCGGGTCCAGCACCTCGTCCTTCACCGCGCCGGTGAAGGCCAGCCGCTCCCCCACGGCGGGGTCGTCGAATTTGGGCCAGAGGATGCCCGGCGTGTCCAGCAGCTCCAGCTGGCCGTCCACGGCGATCCACTGCTTGCCCCGTGTGACGCCGGGGCGGTCGGACACAGCCGCCGTTTTGCGGCCGCTGACCTTGTTGATGAAGGTGGACTTGCCCACGTTGGGCACTCCCGCCACCATGGCCCGCATGGGGCCGGGCTTGGGCCGCAGGGCCCGCAGCGCCGCCGGCAGCTGCTTCACGCCCCGGCCGGACAGGGCGTCGCACTCCAGAAAGGGCACGCCCTGGGCCTTGTAATACGCCCGCCACTGGGCTGTCACGCTGGGGTCGGCCTGGTCGGACCGGTTGAAGATGAGCAGCCGGGGCTTCCGCCCGGCGATGATGCCGTCCAGGTCCGGGTTCCGGCTGGACTGGGGGATGCGCCCGTCCACCACCTCGCACACCACGTCCACCAGCCGCAGAGCGTCCTGCATCATCCGCTCGGCTTTCTTCATATGGCCGGGGAACCACTGCACCTGGGCCATATCAGTCCTCTAACCCGTAGATGGCGCCTATCCGGTTGAAGGGATAGATGCGGAATACCGCCTTGCCCATGATGATGCGGGTGTCCACGAAGTTGATGGTGGACACGCGGCTGTCGCTGGAGTTGTTGCGGTTGTCGCCCATGACGAACACGCATCCCTCCGGCACCGTGACCGTCACGGTGTCGGCGGTGACGTCCTTGTCCGGGTCGATGCCGTACACGTCGTAATAGGCCGGGTCCATGATGTGGTACCGGTCGTAGGTCTTCTCCTTGGTATAGGGCTCGTCCAGCGGCTGGCCGTCCACAGACACCACGCCCTGGGCAAAGTCGATGGTCACGGTCTGCCCCTCGGTGGCGATGACGCGCTTGACGATGGGCTCCCGCTTGAAGCTGTCCTTTTGCAGCACCACGATGTCGCCGTACTCGTAGCCTCCCGCCAGCCGGGTGATGATCAGCTTATCCCCCTCGTGCAGGGTGGGCTCCATGGACTGGCCGCGCACGTCGATGACCCGCGCCGCCAGCACAAACAGCAGCACGCACACGATGATAGCCACCACGATGCAGTGTATCCACTCGTAGGTGTCCTTCTGGGGGTCGTAGATCTTTTTCTTCTCTGTCGGCTCCCCTTCCATCCGCTCGTCCGGCCGCTCCGTTTCCGGCGCGGCCTGCCGCATGGCCCCGGAAGAGGTATGCTTCGCTCTGATGCCCATACGGTTATCCGCCTCCTGTTCCGCGCATATCCTGGCTAACACGATATTATATAATGATTCGGTCCCAAAACGCAACAAAAAAGAGGCTTGCCGCCTCTTTTTTGTTGGTATTGTTGGATTTTACAGCTTCTCCCGGACCTTGGCGGCCTTGCCCACGCGGTCACGCAGATAATACAGCTTGGCGCGGCGTACCTTGCCCTTGCGGACGGTGTCCACGCTCACGATGGTGGGAGAGTGTACCGGGAAGACCTTCTCACAGCCCACGCCGTAGGAGATACGGCGCACGGTGATGGTCTCGTTGATGCCGCCGTGCTTCTTGGCGATCAGGGTGCCCTCGAACGCCTGGTTGCGCTCGCGGTTGCCCTCCTTGATGCGGACGGTCACACGGACGGTGTCGCCCACGTTCATCTCGGGAAGCTCCGGCTTCATGTACTGCTGGGTCAGCGCATTGATGAGATCCATGGTAAAAACCTTCCTTTAGTAGACGTTCATACCGGGAATTTTGCTCATCCGGCAGCGGACCGCCCTATTCAGACGCATTAACATGCCCCGGTATAATAGCACAGTTTGCCGGGATATGCAAGCTTTTTTGCAAAAAATTTTCCCGCCTATCGAAACGGCGTCATATCCTCCCGGAATGCCTCCAGCCGGGTGAAGCGGAAATAGGCCGGGGCGTCGTCCCCCAGCGCCGCCATCATCAACTCCGGGCTCACCGTGGGCTCCTGGGCATGGAGGATGAGCTGGGCCTTCACGCCGCCGGGCTCGTCCGTGAACCGGGCCTGCCGGATGGATGGGGCGATGTCGTCGGTGCGCACGCCCCGCTTGGCCCGGTGCTCCACCAAAATGGGGCTTTGGGCGAAGAAATCGTTATAAAACGCCGCGTCATGACCGCCCCGCAGCACGCCCTCCAGCCGCAGCCAGCGCAGCTCGCTCCCCTTGCCGGGGGCCTGGTATGCCTCCAGGGCCTGGATGCCCTCGGGCATGTACGGGTCCAGGGCCGCCGGCAGCGCCGCCAGGTCCCTCTCCTCCGTCAGGGCGAAGTCCATGTACTCGCACAGACTGGCCGTGCCCACGGACAGGGGCAGGATGATGGAGATCTTCGCGTGGGGGTTGAAGCCCTCGCTGTATTTGAGCGGCACGCCGGCCCGGGAGAATACCCGCTGCATGGTGCGCATCAGGTCCAGGTGGGAGATGTACACCGCCCGGCCGGTCTTGGAAAATCGCAGTCGCAGCTTATCCACGGCACACGCCCTCCTTCAAAAGGCTGGCCGCCCCGCAGCCGGAGCAGCCCGCCCGGCAGTCCGGGGTGAGCACGCCCTGGTAGGCCCGCTCACGCTCACGCTCCAGATGCCGGCGGGATACGGCGCAGTCCATGTGCTCCCAGGGCAGAAGCTCGTCCACCGGGCGCTCACGGGTGCCGTAAAAGTCGATGTCCAGCCCGCAGGCGGGGAACGCCTCCAGCCACCGGTCCAGCTGGAAATACTCGCTCCAGCTCTCCAGCCGGCCGCCCAGCCGCCATACCTTTTCGATGACCGCGCCCACGCGCCGGTCCCCACGGGCCAGCGCCGCCTCCACCAGGCTCATCTCGGCGTCGTGCCAGTTGTAGGTGATGGCTTTGGTCTTTGCCAGCGCGTCGGTCAGCAGGCCCACCCGGCGCAGATACTCCTGGCGGCTGATCTGCGCCTCCCACTGGAAGGGGGTGTGGGGCTTGGGGATGAACTCCGAGGTGCTCACCGTCACCCGCACGCCCCGGCTCTTGTTGGCCGCGTGCTGCTTCCAGGTCCAGAACACCTTTTTCGCCAATTCCGCGATGCCCAGAACGTCCTCGTCCGTCTCCGTGGGCAGGCCCAGCATGAAGTAGAGCTTCACATTGTTCCAGCCGCCCTCAAAGGCGATGCGGCAGGAGTTGAGAAGGTCCTCTTCCGTGACGTTCTTGTTGATAACATCCCGCAGCCGCTGGGTGCCCGCCTCCGGGGCGAAGGTCAGGCCGCTCTTGCGCACCTGCTGCACCCGCTGCATGATGTCCATGGAGAAGTTGTCCGCCCGCAGGGACGGAAGGCTCAGGCTGATGCCACGGGGCCTGCAGTAGTCCAGCAGCCCGTCGCACAGCTGGGAAAGGCCCCGGTAGTCGCTGGTGCTCAGGCTGGACAGGTTCAGCTCCTGGTAGCCGGTGTTTTCCAGGGTCTCGCGCCCCAGCCGCAGCAGCGTCTCCGGTGCGCGGGAGCGGACCGGCCGGTTGGTGTGGCCCGCCTGGCAGAACCGGCAGCCCCGGATGCAGCCCCGAAACACCTCCAGGCTCACCCGGTCGTGGACCACCTCCGTGGAGGGCACCACCGGCCTGGTGGGATAGTAGCAGCCGTCGAAGTCCTCCACGATGCGCTTGCGCACCCTGGCCGGCGTCTCTCCGACGGGCGTGATGGACGCCACGGTGCCGTCGGCGTTATAGGAGATGTCGTACAGGCTGGGCACGTACACGCCCTCGATCTGCGCCGCCCGGCGCAGATACTCCTCCTTGCTCCACCCCTCCTTTTTCGCCTGGCGGTAGAGTTCGACGGCCTCCCTGTCCACGTCCTCGCCCTCGCCCAGAAAGCACAGGTCAAAAAACTCCGCCATGGGCTCGATGTTGCAAATGCACCCGCCTCCGGCCATGACCAGATGCTCCAGGCCGGGCCGATCCTTGGCCCGCAGGGGGATGTTCCCCATGTCCAGCATGTCCAGCACCGTGGTATAGGCCATCTCGTAGCCCAGGGAGAAGGCGATGATGTCGAACTTGTCCAGACTGTCTCCGCTCTCCAGCGCCCACAGGGGGATACGCTCCCGCCGCATGGCCCCGGCCATGTCCCCCCAGGGGGCGAACACCCGCTCGCACCACACGCCGGGCATTTCGTTGAGCACCCCGTAGAGGATCTTCATGCCCAGATTGGACATGCCGATCTCGTAGGTGTCGGGAAAGCAGAAGGCAAAGCGCACATCCACGTCCGCCTTATCCTTCACCACCTGATTGTACTCGCCGCCCACGTACCGGGCGGGACGCTGTACCTGCCGGAGCAGGGCGTCTATCTTTTCGTTCATTTCCATGCCGTATAGTCTACCGCAAATCAGGGAAATTGGCAAGCGCTCCCATCCAAATTCCCGCAGCGGCCGCCGCGATGGAGCGGATATATACCCCCGTGGCCAGCACCCCCAGGGCGCAGAGGGTGCCCGTGACGCGCAGCACCGCCGCCGAAGTACGCTCGTCCATCACCGCCTCCAGCATATACCGGGCCAGCCGTCCCCCGTCCATGGGCTCCACCGGCAGCAGATTGAACATGGTGGCCAGCAGCGCCACCGCGCCGGTGTACAGCAGAAACGGGATGTCCGTGATGAAGCACAGCATCGCGAAGAACAGCCCCGCCAGCGGCCCCGCCGCCACGACGCCCATCTCCTCCCGGCGGGTCAAATCCCCGGCGTACTCGATCACCGGTCCGCAGGCCGTCACCCGTATCCCCCGCACGGACGCTCCCGTCAGGAACATGGCCGTCAGATGCCCCAGCTCATGGGCCAGCGCCGCCGCCATGAACGCCGCCAGCGCCCCTGCCCCGCCGGCGAAGTACAGCGCCGCCGCCAGCAGGATGAAGCCGGGGCTGACGGTCAGCGCCAGTCCAGCCATGCGGCCGCCGCCCCCGGCAGGGCGTACTCCTGCTCCGCGATGAGCTCCCGCACCGCCGCCAGAGCCGGCGCGCTCTGCTCCGGTACGTACAGCCGCAGCGCCAGCGCCCCCGCCAGCAGCGCCAGCGCGATCATCAGCCGGTGATATGTCATGTCATCGCCTCCCGTACAAGCTATGGCCCGTCCGGGAATTTTATGCTTGCATTCCACCTGCCCAGGTGTTATAATCTTAGAGCTTTGAGACGCGCAGGTGTAGTTCAATGGCAGAACATCAGCTTCCCAAGCTGAATACGAGGGTTCGATTCCCTTCACCTGCTCCA
>CANPXW010000077.1 GCA_947587025.1 uncultured Oscillospiraceae bacterium | reverse complement strand
AAGGGGTACATCCTTTAAGCTCATGGCTGCCTCCCTCAAAGATTCATGGAGATATCGTCGAGTGCCGACTCAAGGACCGCAAAGTCCTCGTCGGTGGTAAGACAACTGACGCTGAACCGAATGGTGCCGGCCGGATAGGTGCCAAGCTGCTGGTGAGCCAGCGGGGCACAGTGGAGCCCGGTGCGTACCGAGACATTCCGCTCCGCAAAGAGCAGCCCAGCCGTGTCACTGCTGATGCCGTCCAGCAGGCACGAGACGATGCCGACATACTGGTTGCCGCTCGGATTGCCCACGATGGTGAGGCAGCCGTAGGATTCTAAAAGCTCAATGAGCCGGGTCCGGTTTGCGCTCTCCTTGGCGTACATGGCGGCAACACCTTGGTCCAGAATCCATTTGGTTGAGGCATGGAGGCCTGCGACGCCCACACCATTCATGGTGCCGAACTCAAACCGCTCCGGCAGCGATGCGGGCATGTCCTGGTTCGCTGACTCAAAGCCCGTTCCTCCGAACAAGACGGCCGGCAGGAAGAAGTCCGGCTTCATGACAAACCCGGAGATCCCGGTGGGGCCGAGCAGAGTCTTGTGGCCGGCAAAGACAGCAAAATCAATGACCTCGCTCCCGACGTTCAAATCAACGAGCCCGGCGGTCTGGGCCATATCGACCAGGGTCACCGCATTGAACTGTTTGGCCAGAGCGCAGATCTGGGTAACCGGGGCCACCAAGCCGATCACGTTGCTCGCATGACTGAGAATAACAAGGTCTGGAGCATCATTCTCAAACTGGTACTGAATTCGCTGCAGATCATACCGAAGGCCCTTCTGGATGGAGAGCTGCAACACCTTAATTATCCCGGCACTTTCATAGTGGTGCAGAGTCCGGGTTACGGCGTTGTGCTCAAAAGGGCTGATATAAACAGTCCGTGCGCCCTTCTCAATAACGCCCTGGATGATAATGTTGAGGGAGATCGTGGCGGTAGGCTCGAAAACGACCTGTTTAGAGGGGCACTGCAGAAGCAGTTGGATATTGCTCCGCGTCTCTTCGGTGAGGCTTCTCACCATCCCTGCCACGCCATAGTTCCCCCGACCGAAGCTCCCGCTGGTGTTCCGGTTGAAGTAATCCATGCTTTGGTACACGGTTTCCGGCTTGGGAAACGACGTGGCAGCATTATCAAAATAGGCCACTCTCTCACCCCCTTAACAGAGCTTCTTCAAGACCTCCATGAGAATCTGACGTTTTTCCTGTTCGGATATAGCATGTCCCATTGCGTCCAGGGACTGGATGATCTGGTTATAGAGCAGCTTGCCACGGCCGCTGGACTCGACTCGTTCAAAGGTCTTGGTCACGGCCACACCATTCGCGTCCACAAAGGTCACTCGATAGTTGTCTGTGGCCTCCTCCGAAGCCTGGGTCGCCTCCGCGCGGAAGCCCTCAGCCGTGGCCTTGAACTGGGCGAGCTTTTTGCTAAACAGCTCTATCGTGTCGTTGTCCCAGTCCTCGACTCTGAGACCGGTGCAGGCCTTGGCCAGCCGCACGATGAACGACATCTCGTCATTGGTGACGGTCTTAAACAGCTCCAGACACTTCTCGGTGCCGTCTGCGAAGATGTGGCTGAACGCGGCCGGATCGATTATCTCGCACCATTCCTTCACCACTGACGCCAGGGACATCCGACCGCTGTTCGCTTGGTTCTGCGGGAGCATAAAGATGTCCTTGGTCTGCTGGACTAAGTGCAGTTTCAGCTCGTCAATCAGGCCATCATAAAAGGTCTTTGCTGCCTCTATGTTCTCGATGAGGCCGGCAGAGAACTCGTCCTTGTACCCAAAGGCCTTGGGGAGCTTGTCGAACAGCAGATCGTAACTGCTCGCATTCTGTTTTAAGAGCCGCAGCATCGTGAGATAACGCTTGTCGATGGGCTTGCCAGCGGGCCGCACGGTAGCTTCCTTGGCGTACTTGGGCAGAGACATTACCCAGCGCTTCATGGCGCTGATCACATAGTCATAGCTGTTGGCGCCTTTTTCGGAGTCCACGACGTAGTCACTAAAGGCGACTGATAGCTGCTCGACGAAAGCCTCTTTCTCGGTATCCCAATCCAAATAGGACAGGGAGAACGCCTCCGGGTTTGCATTGATCTGCAATAGGGTATCCGCCGAGAGTGGAACCTCGCCAAACTGGTCGAGGATGACTATCTGCTGCTTGTACTCATGCATGACTGCCGCCAGGAAGATGGGGATCAGGCCCTTCCGAAGCCCGATATGGTACTCTGGCAGCATAAGGACATCATAGAGGATATCAAAGCTCATCCGGTCGCTATGCCGTGCGCTCAGGATGAACTCTTCTATCTTCTCGAGCATATAGGAGATAAGTACATCATCAGGGCGCAAAATGATTTGGGCGACACCATCCTCATCTGAAAAGATGCCGGTTCGAATCAGAGTGCTGCGCATGATAGAAACCTCTTGGCCGGTCCCGATCAGGCCGAGGTTCGGTTCCAGTTGGTTACGTAGGAGCGCCGCGATGATCTTGCCTCTGCTATTGCTCGCCGTGCTGGTGATCACGTCCCTGTTCACGGCCTCGTTGCTGATCGTTGGGGTCAAAGCAAAGACATCGTCACAGATATCGGCCATCAGCTCGGTGAGGGCGGCCTTCCGGTGAATGGGCTTGGCCTCGCCGTCAAAGATATACTCCGCCAGGTACTTCTCGGGATGAGTATATTGCGCGATGAAGCCGCTGATCACCTCACGCAGATCATCGTACACCACATCGTACTCGTCAAAGAGAACAGCGTCATTTGAAGCAGCTTCCCGCAGGAAGGTCACGGCCTCATATTCATGCACAGCTGCATCGATCTGAGCGAAGTGCTTGGGAAGGACAAAGATAATGCGTTTGCATCCGCGGCTGGTAGAGAGCAGCCGCTCCCTTAGCTGCGGGATAGTTTCTTCACTATGGGGTATCACCGCATAGATGATCCCATCCGCTGCGACGTCCTCGCTCTTAATAACCCAGTTGGTGTTTTCGCCCACTTCGTTCTCATCGACGAACAGGAACGCGAAGAACCTGGTCATTTCCCTGTCGTCATTGTACCGTGACGGGAACATATAGTTATCGAAGTTGGCAGCGTTCAGGGTCTCTTTAACAGACACCCGCTTGGCATGAGACTCGGAATAGTCGTGTATCTTCTGCCGGATATCTACACCCGAGCTCTGCTTGAGCTTTAGGAAATCGTTGCTGCGTTTTAGATAAATGACGTATTCACGGTTGATTAGATTCTCGATGGCCTCGGTGATTTGGGGCACCGTGTATTCAAGAGAGTAGATGCCGACAATCTCTTCCTTAGTCGGCTTTAGGCGCTCGAACTGGCCCAGCACATAGATTAGAGCCAGCGTCTTGATGATCTTTGCCTCTAGGGACTCCGGCGTCAGTTTGTCCAGAATGGTCGCGGCCAGGATATAGGTGTCGTGGATCTCGCCAGAGTAGACCTCTTTTTTGAACAGCGGCTCGAAGTAGTCATAGATGAGGTCGGGAGAAATCAGTGCCACCTCGTCATCGCTGGTACGGTCCAGAAAAGCCGGCAAGGTTGCTGCCCCGTTCGCGGACAGGAAGGTGAACAAGGTCCTCTCATTCTGGGCAACCCGCTCGGACAAGCGGGGCAGTATAAAGGTAGACACCGGGTGCAGAGGATAGCAGCCGTATAGAGCAACCTCCAGCTCGCTCTCGTCGCCTGAGAACAACGGGTGGGATTTGTACCGCTGAATCAGGCCGAGGAAGTCCTCCTCGTGGTCCTGAGTAAACTGGTTCCATAGGGCAGCGTCCTTCTGTATCACCGAGGCAATGATCTCATAGGTCTGTGAGAAATTGTTGTTGAGGTGGATATGCTTGAATCTCTCCGAGACACCTCTCCAGCCATCCACTTTTTGCTTCGGCAGCTTATCGATATAGTTGGCAATCTCTTTATGAGAGATCAGCATGATATGGAGCTGCACCTCTCCGCTGCGGTTGCATTTCTCGGCGAAGTCCTGGAGCATTTTGGTGTCGCTCAGCGACGCCTCAGTGATATTCGCCTCCAAATACTTACTGAACTCGTCATAGACGACGTACATGCCGGTATAGCCCTTGGCACGGAGGCCGGTGGCGACACTGTCATATAGCTCGACTACGTCAAAGCCGAGGAAGGGGTTAAAGATACTGCCGGCGGTCAGCGTGGGATAAACGTGCTCGAACTTCTCATAGGCAGAGATACTGAACGCAGCCAGCTCATCGACGAACACGTCAATCGGAGTATCAATGGCACTTTGGAGCAGCGCATAGGTCTCCGGGAAGTCAGTTTCCCACCTCTTTATCACGGAGATTGCCGCCCGATAATTGGTTTCGGGCATGACATCCAGCAGGTTATTGTCCGACAGCGTTCTCTGCAGTGCCAGCAGAAAGGCTTGGGACAGGCTCGTATTGCTACCGGTTATAACCACCGGCAGGATTTTATTGGAGCCCTCATAGTAGTTTTGGACTAGCTGATAAAGGCGCTGGTTTTCCTCAAGCCTGGGCAGCATTTTGACAAACAGGGACAGATCCTTCTTCATCAGCATTGAGAGGATCATTAGGACGATATGGGATTTGCCCTTGCCATAGGCACCAATCAAAATGCGGGAGCGATCCGTGGAGGTTTCAGCCGTGCTTAACAGGATCTCTTCGAGGAGGCTCATCGCGGATTTGGTCGGTATGAAGTTGCTCAGCTTGTCGTCGCTGTTCAGGTCATACCCAATATTGACTGAGTATTGAAAGCCCGACGCAATGGAAATCATATCACTCATCGCTTCGTCTCCTATCAGCGGTCGCTGATACTATCATAGTACGCACTGACGCAATCCTGGAATTGATAGTCCGTCAGGATCTGCACCACGTCGAGTCCTGCGGTGCGGTTAATCTTTACCATGCCGATGCGCTCAACTTGGTAAAGGACATCAAGCATCGTGATTGCATCGAGGTTAATGGTCCTGCCGATATTCCGGGGAGCAGTCAGAAGCTCATTGAGGCTGATCTCCTTTGACCCACCGGCCTGGTCAACGATCACAGCCAGGGCGACCCAGGGATTGATAGACTGTGCCGAGGGGATTGCCTTCCGGTAGGACTTCTTCTCTTTGCTGAGTACGTCTATCAGACCCAGCTCACCAAAGGGACAGTCGATGTTGTTTTCCGGCGCGACTCGGTTCGGGTTTGTTTTGTACCTGGGGAGATATGTATTGATGATGCAGGAGAAGTCATCGTTCAGAGAACGGATCGCCACCGGAGCTTCTCCCTCTTCCATGCGGATGCGCCGCTGCAGGAACTCCACGAAATCGTCCCGCGTAAACTCCGTCATGTTGAATTCATTGAAGAACAGATACCAAGCGGTCGCCTCGGAATAATTTGAGGCGAGGCGGTAATGGAGGAGCAGGAGCGTACCGAGCTCCTCAATATATCTATCGTTCTGAAAAACACTTTCCCCGAGCGGCGTGAAGGTCTGGATGCGGCGACCGCTACTGGGCTCCTCGGTGAGACCTACAGCCTGGAGCCAATAGCGCAGCGCCTTAACCATGTTCGCACCGATGCCCAGCACGTCCATGGGGTTTTCGTCCTTGGAAACAAAGACATCGGGCGTACTATGGACGTATTTCATGCCCTTGCTGAGCCAGCCTTTCCGTATGAAGAATGTATCGTGGGCACGAAACTTCATTGCCATAACCTACCTCCACACCTACTTAGTCCGTAGGTACTTTTCCATCATGCAGCCGCCGTCAAGATACTTGGCCGTCACGCATGCTCTGCATCTTACGCATTTGCTGGCATCGATATAGTAGCCGTCATTGGTGATCGATATCGCTCCCGAGCGGCAAATGGACTCACACTTCAAGCACTTGTGGCAAGCGTTGAATTTGCGGACCTGGTAGCCGACCATCCGCTGCAGATCGTCGTGGTCTACCACGTTCATCGTTCTGACCTTTGCCGCGTGTTCATATCCATCCTGCGAAAAGGGCTGTATAGAGAGGATGGGGACATTCGTCTTTAGGTCGAGCACGATCACCTCGTGGAGCATCTTCTTGCCGAGCTCGGGCGCGATGCGGCCAAAGGGGGCAAACAGGCCGATGAACTCATCATCCAGCGGGCGCACCAGGCGATAGATTTTGGCGTGATCCTCTGCCGTACAGTTGGTGAACTTGATCTTCACGTCGCGGGCCGAGGGGAGCCCGTTGCCTCCCTGGCGGGCTTTCCACTTGCCGGTATCAACGTACACTTCCGGGTCTGGCTTGCCGATCTTCTCGGCAAAGTCAATCAGGAAATTCCGCCAGCGTTTGGAATGTTCCGGCATATAGACTCTGGAGAGGAACTGGGCCCGCTGGTTGTTGTTGGGGCAGCACCAACACCCTACACGATCATAGCCCAGGCGATAAGCGCTGTTGAAATCAATCTTTTCGGACAGTATGTAAAGCCAGATGTCGATGTCTTTCCAAAAGAAGATTGGCGAGGCCACAGTCTGCTGTTGGATTTTGACCGCGTCTGCACTGTCCTCGATCCGGTTGTACTTGCTTCTGCTCACCGACTCAGATTTTCTGATGCCATAGAAGGTGAGGATCTGCTGGCTCCGGTACAGGCTATTGATCACTCGGGTGATGGGGCCCGTCTTGAACATTGAGCAGCACCACCGCATCATTCTGGCGGGCGGGCCGATCTGATCGCAAACGTCATAGAACTCTTGCTCATCGTTTTTGGCGATTTGAAAGATCGCCTCTGGATGAGACTCTCTGTATCTTGCCGCATATTCCGTGGTACTGGGGAACTCCAGCGTGGTATCCCCGAATATGTGAACAAGCGAGGGATTGCTTAGTGCCTTAATCGCCAGGTCGGCGGTGACGGTCGAGTCCTTACCGCCTGAAAAAGATACCACGATGCGCTCTTCCGGGTAGGAGGCAGCGGCCCTATTAATAAACTCGAATGCCTCGTCCCGGATATAGTTGAGCCGCGCTCTGTTTGCTTCTATAAAGCGGGCGATGAAGCCGTCAAACTCCGCGTAGGAGTTATCGCTTTTATACCGTTCCAATTCGTCTGCCAGGTGCTCGACGTCCGCGTCAAGATAATCAGAGTTAGAAACCGCAATAGATTTGCCGTCGATATAGTAACGGTTATTGGCGGCCCATACCGAGTTTTGACGATATGTGTGCGGTTTCTTATGAAGCAGGAGCTCCATCAGCAACCGCTCTTCCGGGAACACCGGCCTGAGATCCGTTGCTAGATACTTTGTTTTTTTGCCACAGCGCGGGCAAATTCCTCTGTCTGATTGGTTGGTCGTTTGAATGATCGGGATGCGGCAATCGTCACACCAATAGACCTCCACAGGGAGATCGGTCACCGTGGGGCTCCCGCAAACCGGGCACTCGCTCGCATTCGTTTCGATATTACAGTTTTTGCACCACACTCTGCCGGCCCCCTTTCTCGTAGACTTTCGTCAGCGCGATTTACTGATCAGCCGCATCCTCTTGTTCGTATAAATAGACATACGTTGGCTTCTTCGCAGCTTTTGGGATCAGGTAATTAGTTCCGACTCGCTGTACACCCTTAATCCTTCCTAGCTTGCAGTGGTTCTGCACCTGCCGCACTGAGAGGTTCCATTTTTCCGCAGCTTCCTTCGTGGTCATAAAGCCGTCCATGATTCGCCCTCCTAACTGGTTCTCCGGCAATAGGTGACACAAAGTATCAAATTAGTATAACATCGTATAAACGCATAGTCAATGCGCCCAAACGAAGTGTTTGCTGCCAGTCAATACACTATCAAGCCGGGTGTACTATAAACCGTACTTCTCAAACCGTACTTCTCGGCGCCATAAGATTGGAACGACCGTTATGGCTACAATTCTTTATATTGCTAGCGAAGATACATTGCGTGACGTTATTACATACAACAGGCTTGACAAACGCCGTCATTGGACATAATATGATTATTGAATAATACTATTATTGATTGGTGTGATATCGACATGTTGCAGCTTTCACGAGAGGAATTATTGGAGCGGCTTCTGCGGCTTGATGAAGATGTTGACCTGATCTTCCCGCCGGGGAAGCGGTTTCATCTGGTCATTGTGGGCGGCAGCGCACTTATTCTGCTAGAGGCTATCTCCAGAGCGACGCTGGACATCGACGCCCTGGACGCATCTGCGGAACTGCGGGGACTTTTGGAGAAGTATGACATCAACTGCCGGGTCATGACCTATGTGAACAACTTCCCCTATAACTACGAGGATCGGCTGGTGCCGCTTTCTATTCAGGGCAGGCGCATTGACTTTTTCACCGCCTCGCTGGAGGATATCGTCGTTGCGAAGCTGTATTCTGACCGTGACACCGACCGGCAGGATGTCATCTGCCCGGACGTGCTGTCCATGCTGGATTGGGACAAATTGGAGCATCTGGCTACGGACGAGGACGAGGCAAAGGCAAGCGCGCTGAATGACAGGAGCTATCGGCAGTTTCGGGCGAACTACGATGAATACACAAGGAGGTATAGGCCATGCGGGAGCTGACATTTCCAGGATTTCTCAAAAGCTATGTGCGGGAGCTTTCCCTCTCTCACAGTACCGGCGTCCGCGTACTGGCAAGGGAGGCGGCAGAGCGCAATCCCCGGCTTCGGGAGCCGCTGTATCTCTATGCGCTCTTTACAGGGCAGATCGTTCTTTTGCAAAAGTCCGTTCGCGGGACGACGCTTGCAGCGGTATATGCGGGGCTGTCGGATGAACCCACTGAAATAGAAAAGCAGCTCCGGGCAGAGCCGTCGGAACTGCCTGAGGCATATGGGAAAGTATGGCACAGCTATCTGGTCTATAAGAAGCGCGGCAAGCGGGACGAGGAGACAAAAGAGCTTATGCGCCAGCAGATCGTTCAACTGCAGGCAGAGCGCGGTGTATCCAATTACCGACTCTACACTTCCCTGGGCCTGAATCCCGGCAATCTGAACACTTGGCTGAAGCATGGCGATGGGAAAAAGGTCAGCCTGAAAACCGCCCGTGCCGTTCTCGACAAGGTCAGAGCATACCGCTAACATAGGTAAAACAAACTTACACGGCGGCAGTCAATGACTGCCGCCTCTGTCGTTCATCCCTTTTTCTTTTTCGGTCCCCTTGGCTTCGACTCTGGCCTCTTTCGCACCCCATTCCTGAAGTGCGTGGCCTCATACGGTTCAAAGTAAAACACAAATCCGAACCCATCGCCTACGGGATACGGTCCCACAGGTCTTGGGTTCGGATTATGTTGGTT
>CANPXW010000076.1 GCA_947587025.1 uncultured Oscillospiraceae bacterium | reverse complement strand
CATCGACGACATCGCCCAGGTGACGGAGAGCATCTCCGCCCAGGGCTTCGACGAGAGCAAGTTCCACTCCCTGGAGGCGGCCATCGACCATTTGGGCGGGGCCTCCCCCGACGAGCAGCTGCACGTGGGGGACGACGATCTGGCCGGGCTGGAGACGGCGGTGAACAACCTGATCGTGCGCATGCACAACGGCTACCGCCAGCAGGTCCGGTTCGTGGACGACGCCAGCCACGAGCTGCGCACCCCCATCGCCGTCATCCAGGGCTATGCCGACATGCTCTCCCGCTGGGGCACCACCGACGAGAAGGTGCTGCGGGAGTCCATCCACGCCATCCAGACGGAAGCCGGGCATATGAAGACCCTGGTGGAGCAGCTGCTGTTCCTGGCCCGGGGCGACGCCGGCCGCCAGGAGCTGAAGCTGGAGAGCGTGGACCTTTCCGCCCTGGTCCGGGAGGTGTGGGAAGAGAGCCGGATGATCGACGCTCTGCATGAGTACGCCCTGGAGGCGGACGGGCCGGTGATGGTCCGGGCCGACGAGGCGCTGCTCAAGCAGGCGGTGCGCATCCTGGCGGACAACGCCCGGAAGTACTCCCCCGAAAACACCCGCATCACCCTGCGGGCCTACCGGGGCGAGGGGGTGCAGGCATGTCTGGAGGTGCAGGACAACGGCGTGGGCATCGCGACGGAGGACGCGCCGCGCATCTTCGACCGGTTCTACCGGGCCGACGCCGCCCGCTCCGGGGACGTGCCCGGCAGCGGCCTGGGCCTGGCCATCGCCCGGTGGATCGTGGCCCGGCACCGGGGCTATATCGCCGTGCGCTCCTACCAGGGCGTGGGCACCCGCATGACCATTTGTCTCACGGCGCAGGACCGTACCCTCGCGCCGTAACTTTTACGTTTTCCTTTACCGTTGGCTTTACCCCCTGTCCTTATCATGCAGACAAAGCGGACGGAAAGGAAGCGCATCATGGACATCCTGGAATTTCTGCGGCGGACGCTGCTGACGCTGTCGGCGCTGGTGGGTCTTTGCTATATGTACCAGACCGTGTATCTCATCCTGCCCTTTTTCAAAAGGCGGGTGCAGGATCCGCCGGCCGCGCCCCCGGAGCGGCGCTGCGCCGTGCTGATCGCCGCCCGGAACGAGCAGGCGGTGCTGCCGTATCTGCTGGACAGCA
Organism: uncultured Oscillospiraceae bacterium; assembly: GCA_947587025.1. Taxonomy (GTDB): domain Bacteria; phylum Bacillota; class Clostridia; order Oscillospirales; family Oscillospiraceae; genus CAJOIG01. The sequence goes on along the minus strand of CANPXW010000076.1, from coordinate 8,268 downwards.
TCCGGGCCCAGACGTATCCGGCGGCGCTGATCACCCCCTTCGTGCTGGCGGACAACTGCACCGACGACACCGCCTCCGCTGCCCGTGCGCATGGGGCTGTGGTATATGAGCGGCACGACGCCCGCCGTGTGGGCAAGGGCTGGGCCCTGCAGGCCCTGCTGGAGCACATCCGCGCCGACTACGGCTGGGAGGCCTTCGACGCCTATCTGGTGTTCGACGCGGACAATCTGCTCGCCCCGGACTACATCGAGCAGATGGACCGGGCCTTCGGCCAGGGGTATCCCGCCCTGTGCGGCTGCCGGAACTCCAAGAATTTCATGGACAACTGGATCACCGCCGGCTACGGGCTGTGGTATCTGCACGACTGCGCCCACCTGAACGCCTCCCGGCACCGGCTGGGCGTCACCTGCGCCTGCACGGGCACCGGCTTCGGCTTCACCCGGCAGCTGCTGGAGCAGATGGGCGGCTGGCCCTTCCACACCCTGGTGGAGGACATCGAGTTCGACACCTGGTGCGCCATCAACGGCGTGCGCATGGGCTACTGCGCCGGGGCGGTGACATACGACGAGCAGCCGCTCACCTTCCGCCAGTCCTGGGTACAGCGTACCCGCTGGGTCCAGGGCGGGCTGCAGGTGAGCTTCCGGTACGCCGGGTCCCTGCTGCGGGGGCTGGGCCGGGGCAGTCTCCGGGACCGATGGGGCTGCTTCGAGAACCTGACCCTGACCCTGTACGGCTACGGCTCCTGCGCCCTGACGGGAGTGCTGGCGGCGGCCACGGCCCTGCTGGCAGCCGGCCCGGCGGGCGCGGCCCGGTGCCTGGCGGTGAGCTTTCTTGGGATGTATCTGGGCTTGCTGGCGGTGGGCGTGCTGACCATGGCCCGGGAGCACAGCCGCATCCCCGGCACCGCCCGGCAAAAGGCGCTGTGCTGCGCCTCCTTCCCCCTGTTCATGCTCACCTACATCCCCATCGCCCTGACCGCCTGTTTCCGCCGGTTCCAGTGGCAGCCGGTGCGGCACACCGTGGCAGTGGGGATGGACGCCCTGTCCCACAACCTGACAAAATTGTAACGATTTTGTAAGCTCCATAGATTGCGGTCCGGCCGTTTTTCCTGTACAATAAGAAAAAAGGAAACAACTTCCATTTCAGTTGCGCAAAACTTATAAGGAGGCGCTATGGGCCGCCTGTCCGAAAAAAAGCGCATACCGCCTCCCGGCTGGAAGCCGCTGCTGCTGGCATTCGCCTTCCAGTGCCTGGTGTTCAGCGGCACCCGGCTGGTCAACACCGGCTGGGCCCACGCGGACATGACCTGTCCCCTGGACGGGGCGGTGCCCTATCTGCCCTGGACGGTGAGCGTGTATGTAGGCGCTTACGTGTTCTGGTTTTTCGGCTACAACCTGGCGGCGCTGGATGCCGGCGAGCGGGCCTGGCGGTTTCTGACGGCGGACATGCTGGGCAAGGCGGTGTGTCTGGGCTTCTTTCTGGCCCTGCCCACGGCCATGGCAAGGCCGGCGGTGCCGGATAGCGCCCCGCTGGGCTGGATGCTGCGCATCATCTACGCCCTGGACACGCCGGACAACCTGTTCCCCTCCATCCACTGCCTGGACAGCTGGCTGTGCTGGGCGGCGGTCCGGGACAGGCATGACGTGCCCGGCTGGGTGCGCTGGCTCTTTCTGGCGCTGACCCTGGCCATCGCCCTCTCCACCCTGACCACCCGGCAGCACGTGCTGGCGGACGCGGTGTGCGGCCTGGCCCTGGGGGAGCTGTGCTGGCAGATCGCCGGACACACCAGGCTGGCCGGCCGGTACCGGAGGCTCTGGAGAATGTGAGGGAAAGGAGCGCGGCGATCATGAGCAAAAAAGCAAAACGCATCGCCGCCGACGGGCTCCTGTTCGCGGCCATATTGGGCCTGACGCTGTACGCGGTGTTCCGGGGCCAGGACCTGGGCGACATCCGGGACGCCATCCACTCCATCGACGAGCGCTGGCTGGCGCCGGCCTTTGGCTGCGTGCTGGCCTTCATCGGCGGCGAGGCGGTCATCCTCCGGCTGCTGCTGCGCTCCGGCGGCTACCGCCTGGGGCTGGGCCGGTGCTTTCTCGTCTCCTCGGCGGGCTTTTTCTTCTCCGCAGTGACCCCCTCCGCCGGGGGCGGCCAGCCCATGCAGGCGTACTTCCTCAGCCGGGAGAAGGTGCCCGTGCCGGTGTCTGCGGTGACTCTTATGGCCGTCACCATCACCTACAAGCTGGTGCTGGTAGTGGTGGGACTGGGCATGGCGCTGTTCCGGCTGGACTGGCTGCGAGGCCTGTTCGGCGAGCTTTTCTGGCTGTTCTGGGTGGGCCTGGCGCTGACGGTGGGCTTCGTGGCCGTGCTGTTCACCCTGGTGTTCCACACCCAGCTGGCCCGCCGGCTGGTCACCGGGGCCCATGCCCTGGCCGTGCGGCTGCACATCCTCCGGCACAGCGAGAGCCGGTATGAGCGGCTGCTGGCGTCCATGGAGCGCTATCACGAGACGGCGGGCTACTTCAAAAGCCACATGGGCCTGATGGCTCTGGTGCTGGCCGTCACCTTCGTCCAGCGGTTCGCCCTGTTCACGGTGCCCTGGCTGGTCTGCCGGGGCTTCGGGCTGAACAGCCTGGGCTGGGCGGAGATCGCCTGCATGCAGGCGCTGATCTCCGTGGCGGCGGACATGCTGCCCCTGCCGGGGGGCATGGGCGTGTCCGAGGCGCTGTTTTTGACGGTGTTCGAGCCGGTGTTCGGACAGCTGGTCCTGCCGGCCATGGTGCTCAGCCGGGGCGTGGAATTTTACTGCCGGCTGCTCATTTCCGCAGCGTTCACCGCCGTGGCCGCCGCCGTGCTGGGCCGGCACAAAACGACACTCAAAGGAGGCGAGCCGACGCCGTGATCGGTTTTTACGACTATACCGTCTGGATGACCTACGTCAGCCTGCTCTCCTCCGTGGCGGGCGTGTTTCTGGCTGCCTTCGGCCACGTGCGCTGGGCGCTGGCGTGCCTGGCCCTGTCCGGGCTGCTGGACGCCTTCGACGGCAAGGTGGCCCGCACGAAAAAAGACCGCACCGAGGCGCAAAAGGCCTTTGGCGTGCAGCTGGACTCGCTGTGTGACATCGTCTGCTTCGGCGTGCTGCCTATCGTCATCTGCTTCCATCTGGGCATGCACACCTTTGTGGGCATGGTCATCCTGGCGCTGTATGTGCTGGCGGGGCTGATACGCCTGGCCTGGTTCAACATCCGCGCCGACGAGCCCCCCCGGTCCGACGGCCGGAAGTATTACCAGGGCCTGCCCATCACCTCCATCGCGGTGATCCTGCCCGTCTTCTACGCCGTGGGCACGCTGGCCCCCACCTTTTTCATCCTGGGCCTGCCGGTGGTGATGCTCATCACCGGGGTGCTGTTCATCCTCCGCTTCCCCTTCCGCAAGCCCACCACACGGGAGCTGCTCATCCTCATCGCCCTGATGGGCCTCGTCATCCTGTACATCCTGGCCTGCAAGCTGTGGGGCAGCGTATTTCCCTGGAAATGGGTGCTCCGCCGGGTGCCCAACACATGAGGGCGGCAGAGCTTTTATACGGCACGGCCCCGGGGCGGCTTTTGCTCCGGGGCCTGACCCGTCCCTGGTTCTCCAGATTGGGCGAGCGCGTCATGGACAGCCGGCTGTCCGCCCTGGCGGTGCCCGGCTTCATCCGGCGGCATGATATAGACATGAGCGGGTGCGAAAAGACCCGCTTTTCCAGCTTCAACGACTTCTTCACCCGCGCCCTGGTCCCGGAGGCCCGGCCCATAGACCCGGACCCGGCGGCGCTCATAAGTCCCTGCGACGGGCTGTTGTCCCTCTGGCCGGTCACGGCGGAGGGCCGCTTTCCCGTGAAGGGCGTGGAGTACACCCTGGCAGAGCTGCTGCGCGACCCGGCGCTGGCGGAGCAGTTTCGAGGCGGGATGGTGTGGCTTTTCCGTCTGTGCCCGGAGGACTACCACCGGTACGTCTGGCCGGCGGACGGGGACCCCGGCCCCACAGTGTCCATCCCCGGCGTATTTCACACCGTCCAGCCCCTGGAAAAGGGCCAGCGGCCGGTGTACCGGGAGAACACCAGGCAGTACCGGACGCTCAAGACGGCCTTCTGCACGGCGGTGATGATGGAGGTGGGGGCGCTGCTGGTGGGGCGCATCGTGGACCTGCCGGCAGAGGGCCCGGTAAAGCGTGGCCAGGAGAAGGGTTACTTCGCCTTCGGCGGCTCCACGGTCATCTTCATCACCCAGCGGGGCGCCGTGGTCCCGGACAGCCTATACCCTCCCGGCGGCACCGAGACCCCCATCCGCCAGGGCCAGCGGGTGGGGAGGATATTGAGAAACTAAAACATAGAAAATGGGCGCTGCGAATGCAGCGCCCATCTTTTTGCTTTTTCAGCTTTGGAGTAATTTCCGCCGGAATTACGCCTTGGCCTTGTTCTTGCTCTGCTTGGAGAAGGTGCCGATGCCCTCGATGACCAGGAACACGGCCAGCACGACCATCGCCACGGCGATGACCAGCTGGAACCAGTTGCCCCACTCGGTACCGGCCATGCAGATGGTGATCAGGGACTTGATCTTGATGACCAGGAAGGTCAGGGTGGCGACCAGCATGAACACCATGGGGATGTAGAACATCTTGTTGTTCTTGCCGATCTGGCCGAGCCAAGCGGCCACAGCCATCAGAGCCAGGCCAGCCAGCAGCTGGTTGGCAGCACCGAACAGACCCCAGATAGCGCTCAGGCTCATGCCGCCCAGGTAGCAGCCCACGACGACCATGAACACGGTGCCCACCAGGGGGTGAGCCAGGAACTTGCGGGCGCCGGTGGCGTCCTTCCAAGTGGCCTCGCCGTCCTTCAGGAACAGCTCGGTGAACATGAACCGGCTCAGACGAGTGCCGGTGTCCAGGGAGGTCAGCGCGAACACGGACACGGCCAGGGTCAGCAGGGTGTAGATCACGTTGTAGACGTGGCTGGCAGTATCCAAGCTGAACATGGAGGCGATGCCGGTGGCGAAGGCCACGGCGGGGGAGCCGAACTCACCGTCGGTATAGCGCTTGAAGACCATGCCGACAGCGATCAGGGACACGACGCCCAGAGCGGACTCGATGAGCATGGAGCCGTAGCCGATGGGCTTGGCGTCCTTCTCATTGGCCAGCTGCTTGGAGGAGGTGCCGGTGGAGATCAGGGAGTGGAAGCCGGAGCACGCGCCGCAGGCCACGGTGATGAACAGGGCCGGGAACATGCCGCCCAGGCTGGTGGACCAGCCGGTGAACATGGGCAGCTCGAAGGTGGCAGTCTTGTCGCCGGTGAAGGCGGAGAAGAAGATGCCGACCACAGCCACAGCCATCATAGCGTACAGCAGGAAGCTGGACAGATAGTCACGGGGCTGCAGCATGATCCACACAGGGATCAGGGAGGCCACAGCGATGTACACGCCGATCAGGATGATCCAGGTGGTACGGCTCATAGCCAGGCCGCAGTTCAGGCCGATGGCGATGGCCGCCACGATGCCGATGATGCCGATGATGGTGGCGGGCAGGGTCTTCAGGCCGGCGCGGTTGGTCAGCAGGCCGTAGATGATGGCCAGGACGATGAACAGCACGGACACGATAGCGGTGGTCTCGTTGCCGGTCACGGCGTCGCCGGTGGTGAAGCCGGTGGCCTCGGACGCGAAGGTGCCGGCCACGACGTTCACGAAGGACGCGATGACCATGATGAGCACCAGCAGCGCGAAGAGGATGAACAGCTTCTTGGCACGGTCGCCCATGGAGGTCTTGATGATCTCACCGACAGACTTGCCTTCGTTACGGATGGAAGCGAACAGGGAACCGAAGTCCTGCAGGCCGCCGAAGAAGATACCGCCGATAACGCACCACAGGAACACGGGCAGCCAACCGAAAACGGAGGCCTGGATCGGTCCATTGATGGGGCCAGCGCCCGCAATGGACGAAAAATGGTGACCCATCAGAACGGCGGGCTTGGCGGCGACGTAGTCAACACCGTCTTCCATCTCCACCGCCGGGGTCTTTCTGCTGGGGTCAACGCCCCACTGCTTTGCCAGCCAGGAACCATAGGTCACATAGCCGATGACCAGCAAAACGATCGCCGCGAGGATAATCAGTACTGCAGTCATGATACTCTCTCCTACCTTTGATTTGATATATTGCGAAAGAGCTTCTTCAGGTCCTGGCCCTGGCGGTTACAGGCCAGTGTCCCGGAGGAAGTCTCCAAGGCAACCAAGCGGAAATTGCTCCAGCCCTGCAGGCCGTAGCGGTAGCTCTGGTAATGCTTGCGCTTTTTCACCGCCGCCATCACCGCCGGGTCGATGTGATCGGCCAGGATGATGAGGGTGACGTCGGAATTGCGGTGGGCGCTGTGGGGCTTGACGTAGCTCAGTCCCCGCTCCCAGGCGGCGGCGTCCAGCTCGTCCAGGCGGGCGGCGGTCAGCTCCTGCTCCACGGCGAAGTACACGTACTCGTGGGAGTCGGCCTCGGAGATGCGGGCGCTCTTGACCAGCACGTAGGTCTCCCCGTGGGAATGGAAACGGGCCTCCGCAGCGAAGGGGGGCTCCACGTTCTCCCGGAACACGTCGTAATAGCGTATGTAGGAGGGCAGCAGCCTTTCCAGCGCTTCATTGGCAGTCATAAGCATTTACCTGTTTAAGCCATAAAATCATTCAGCGTCATTTTAGCCCTATTACTTTGATTTTGCAAGCCTTTTTTCGCAAAAACCCAGCCAAAAGCTAGATATTTTGTCATTTTTGGGCCGGGCGGCCGATCTGTGCCTCCGGGACGCGCTCCTCCAGCTCCTTCATGAGGATCTGGGCGGCCTTTTTTCCGGGCAGCTGGATCTGGGCCAGCTCCTTATCGCCCTCGCCGCAGACCACCAGGTTCTCTATCTCGAAGGTGCCCTTGCCGCAGCACATCTTGGCCGGCACGGCCTCCACCCGCCGGAACAGCCGGCGCACGTCCCGATAGGCGATGAAATAAGTCTTCAGCCCGCTCTTGAAAAACAGATGCAGCTCCCCCAGCTTGACCTTGCCGATCTCCCTGGCGTCCCTGTACTCTCCCTCCAGACCGGTCTCTTCCGCCCCGGTCTCCAGCAGCGGATAAAAACGCATGACAGGCTCCTCCTTGCCGCTATGATAAAATATGTTGGTCTCGCTGAAAAAAACGTCAGTTCCTGCTGTGCCACACGCCGGCGGCGAACAGAGTCAGCACCGGGAATATCTCCAGCCGGCCCAGGAGCATGCACAGGCTCAGGATGAGCTTGGACGGGGCGCTCCAGAAGGCGAAGTTGCCCGTGGGGCCCACCATGGAAAGGCCTGGTCCGATGTTGGAAAGACAGCTGATCACGCTGGTGAAGGTGGTCTCCAGATCGAAGCCCTCCAGACTCAGCAGCAAAAACGCCCCCAGCGCGATCAGGGCATAGAGCATGTAGTAGATCATGGTGTTGCGGATGGCGCCATCCTCCAGCTGCTCCCCGTCCAGGGTGACCCGGCTGACGGACCGGGGGGACAGCAGCTTGCGTATCTCCGCCCAGATGGACTTGAGCAGGATCACCAGCCGGGCCACCTTGGTGCCGCCGCCGGTGCTGCCGGCGCAGGCGCCCAGGATCATCAGCATCACCAGCAGTCCCCGGGAGTAGCTGGGCCACAGGTCGAAGTCCGCCGTGGCGAAGCCGGTGGTGGTGATGATGCTGGACACCTGGAAGAAGGAGTAGCGCATGGCCTGCATCAGGTTTTGATACTGAGAGGCGATGTTCAGCCCGATGGTGACGGTGGCCAGGATCACCACCAACAGGTATACCCCCAGCTCCTGGCTCTTGAAGCCCTTCAGGCTCCGCCGGGCCAGGACGATATAATAGAGGTTGAAGTTGACGCCGAACAGGACCATGAACACGCCCACCACCATGTCCACGTAGGCGCTGTCATAGGCCCCGATGCTGGCGTTGCGCACGCCGAAGCCGCCGGTACCGGCGGTGCCGAAGGCGGTGGTGGCCGCGTCGAACCAGCCCAGGCCGCCGGCCATCAGCAGCACGATCTCCACCATGGTCATCACCAGGTAGATGATGTACAACGCCCGGGCGGTGCTGCGCATCTTGGGCATCAGCTTGCCCTTCACCGGACCGGGCACCTCGGCCCGCAGCAGGTGCATGGAGTGCTCGTCGTCGGTGGGCAGGATGGCCATCATGAACACCAGCACGCCCATGCCGCCCACCAGGTGGGAGAAGCTGCGCCAGAACAGCAC
>CANPXW010000075.1 GCA_947587025.1 uncultured Oscillospiraceae bacterium | reverse complement strand
TGGCGGTTCGTGCGCCGGCTGGTGGGCGAGGGCCGGCAGGTGTTCATCGTCTGCCCCATGGTGGAGGAGAACGAGGAGCTGCCCCCCAGCGTCAAGAGCGCGGAGAGCTGGGCAAAAACGCTGCAAAAGGACGTGTTCCCCGATTTGCGGGTGGCCTGCGTGCACGGGAAGATGAAGGCGAAGGACAAGGACAAGGTCATGGCCGCCTTCGCCGCCGGGGATTATGAGATACTGGTATCCACCACAGTGATCGAGGTGGGCGTGGACGTGCCCAACGCGGCGCTGATGATCGTGGAGAACGCCGACCGGTTCGGCCTGAGCCAGCTGCACCAGCTCCGGGGCCGGGTGGGCCGGGGGCAGCACAAGAGCTACTGCGTGCTGTTCTCCGACGCGGACACGCCCGACGCCAAGGCCCGGCTGAAGATCATGACCAAGACCAGCGACGGCTTCGTCATATCCGAGGAGGACCTGCGTCTGCGCGGCCCCGGCGACTTCTTCGGCTCAAGGCAGCACGGCCTTCCCGAGATGCACGTGGCGGACCTGGCCGGCGACATGCGGGTATTGAAGCAGGCCCAGCAGGAGGCCCAGGCCCTGCTGGCGGCCGACCCGGCGCTGGAACGGCCGGAGAACGCGCCTCTGAAAGCGCGCATCACACAGCTGTTCGATCTGCACGGGGACACATTTAACTAAAGGCGCGGAGCGGGGGTATTGATATGTTCGATTTCAAGAAAGAATACAGGGAATTCTATATGCCGAAGAACAAGCCGGAGATCGTGACCGTTCCAAAGGCAAACTATATCGCGGTCAGAGGCAGCGGCGATCCCAATGAGGAGGGCGGCGCCTATCAGCGGGCGATCGGCATTCTGTATTCTGTGGCGTATACCCTGAAAATGAGCTATAAGACGGACCATAAGATCAAGGGCTTTTACGAGTATGTGGTCCCACCGCTGGAGGGCTTTTGGCGGCAGGATGGTATCGAGGGCGTGGATTATACCAACAAGTCCGCGTTCCACTGGGTCTCTGTGATCCGGCTGCCGGATTTCGTCACGAAAGAGGACTTTGACTGGGCGGTCGACACGGCCAGCCGGAAAAAGAAGATGGATTGCTCCCCGGCGGAGTTTTTGACCATCGAAGAGGGCCTGTGCGTGCAGATCATGCACCTGGGCGCTTTTGACGACGAGCCCGCGACCGTGGCCGTCATGGACGCTTACTTGGAGGAAAACGGGTACGCCAACGACTTTTCCGGCAGCCGGCTCCACCATGAGATATACATGTCCGACGCGCGTAAGGTTGCTCCCGAGAAGTGGAAGACCGTCATCCGGCACCCGATAAAAAAGGTCTAAACCGCTTATGGCTCCCTTGTGCAAAGGGAGCTGGCAGCGCGAAGCGCTGACTGAGGGATTGTAACGCCCCCTCTGCCGCGCAGTCACACTGCAAAAATCAGGCCCCCCGGCGATGCCGGGGGGCCTTGATCTGTACTTTTATTATTCCTCTTCGGCGGGCTCGTCCTCTTCGGGCGCGATGCCGGTGGCCTCGCCAGTAGCGGAGACCTCATACACCAGCGCGTCGCCCTCGGGCTTGAGCTCACGGCGCTCTCTGGGGGCGCGGGCGGGAGCCGGCTCCGGCTCGATCAGGGCGCGGATGGACAGGCTGATCTTCTGCTTGTCCATGTCGATGGCGGTGATCTTGGCGTCCACCTGCTGGCCCACGGAAAGCACCTCGTCGGGCTTGCCGATGCGCCGGTTGGCGATCTGGGAGATGTGGATCAGGCCGTCCACGCCCTCCACCACCTCTGCAAAGGCGCCGAAAGGCATGAGCTTGACGATCTTCACATTGGCCACGTCGCCCACCTTGTAGGCCTCGGTGAACTTCAGCCAGGGGTTGTCCTCCGCCTTGCGGTAGCCCAGGGAGATCTTCTTCTTCTCGGCATCGAAGCTGATGACGTAAACGTCCACCTCCTGGCCCACGCTCAGCACGTCCTCAGGCTTGCGGATGCGCTGCCAGCTGATCTCGGAGACGTGCACCATGCCGTCCACGCCGCCGATGTCCACGAACGCGCCGTAGGAGGTCATGCTCTTGACGACGCCGTGGTAGACCTTGCCGTTCTCGATCTCGGCCCATATCTTCTCGCTCTTCTCCCGGCGCTCGCGGGCGGCGACGCTGCGGATGGAGCCCACCACGCGCTTACGGGAGCGGTTGACCTCGGTGATGCGGAAGCGGACCGTCTGGCCCACCAGGTTGCTCATGGGCTCCTCCCGGCCAAGGCCGGTCTGGGAAGCGGGGATGAACACCCGGATGCCCTTGATGTTGATGACCACGCCGCCCTTGTTCTCCTCGGACACCTTGCCCTCCAGAACGGTGCCCGCCTCATAAGCGGCCTCCACGTCGGTCCAGCTCTTGGCCGCGTCCAGACGGCGCTTGGAAAGCTGCACGGTGCCCTCCACGTCGTTGACGCGGACGACGGAAGCCTGGATCTCGTCGCCGACATGCACCAGATCGTTGATGTCGACGCCGGGCTGGTCGCCCGTGAACTCGGATACGGCTATGTATCCGGAGTGCTTGGTGGGCAGGGCAACGGTGATCTCGGTGGCGCTGATGGCCTCCACCGTGCCGGTGACGGTATCGCCGTTGTGGATGGTACGGATGGACTGCTCCAGCATCTGGTCAAAGGACTGCTCGCCGCTCTCCGCCGGAGCGGGGGCTGCCGGGGCCTCTTCAGCCACGGGAGCTTCCTCTGCTGCGGGGGCCTGCTCGGCCGCCGGGGTCTCTTCCACAGGCGCTTCCGCCACAGGAGCCTCCTCCGCCGCCGGAGTCTCCTCCTCCACTTTCTCTTCCTTGATGATCTCAGGCTCGTTCATTTTGCTTACTACCTCCTTAATTATCCACGAGGGCGTTGAAGCGCCGGCAGTCACGCCAACGGACGCACACCCGGAAAGGCCGCTCACGTTAAGCTCGTCCGCGTTTTCCACAAACTGCACACGCCCGCAGCAGACGGAGCATATCTCCGCCAAGTGGATGCTGTTGGCGCTGTGTCTGCCCCCGACCACCACCATGGCATCGCAGGACGCGGCGAGCTGTCTGGCTTCATTTTGCCTGATGCTCGTAGCATCGCATATTGTATCAAATAACTTCGCGTTTGTATACTCTTTTTTTAACAAATTAATATTTTGTTCACTATTTTCTTTGTTGGATGTGGTCTGAAAAACCACGGTGAGAGGCTCGTTCGAGCCGATTCGATTGTTTTCAATCCAATTGGAAAAATCATCCATGTCCCGGACCACCGCCGCGCCCTCGCACCAGCCGCAGATGCCCTGCACCTCCGGGTGGTCCGGCTCACCGAACACCACCACCTGCCGGCCCTCGGCCCCGGCCTTTTCCACGATGCGGTGGATGCGGGCCACCTTGGGACAGGTGGCGTCCACCACGCGGCAGCGCTTCGCCTCCAGAGCGGTCATCTGCGCCCTGGGCACCCCATGGGCCCGGATGAGCACCGTGGCCCCCGCCGGCACGTCGTCCACAGACCCAGCCGTGTGCATGCCCATGTCCGCCAGGCGGCCCACCACGTCCCGGTTGTGGGTCAGCTCCCCCAGGCTCCAGCAGGAGCCCTCCTCCCGGAGGGTCTGCTCGGCAAGCTTCACCGCCCGGTCCACGCCGAAGCAGAACCCGGCGCTGGCGGCCACGTACACCTTCATCGGCGGCCCTCCACCAGCGCGCACACCGCGTCGATGCTCTCGTTCAGGGTCAGCTCGGAGGTGTCCAGCAGCACCGCGTCGGGCGCCGCCTTCAGGGGCGCGGCGGCCCGGTTCGAGTCCTGCTCGTCCCGGCGGGCCATGTCGGCGGTCACCTCCTCCAGGGTGCTGGGGTCTCCCTTGGCCGCCAGCTCCGCCAGACGGCGCTTTGCCCTGGCCTGCAAGGACGCGGTCAGGAATATCTTCAGGTCCGCGCCGGGCAGCACCACCGTGCCGATGTCACGGCCGTCCATGACCACGCTGTGGGTCCGGGCCATATCCCGCTGCATGTCCAGCAAAAACGCCCGCACCGCCGGGATGGCGGACACCGCCGAGGCGTACATGGACGCCTCCGGGGTCCGGATGGCCGCCGACACGTCCTCCCCGTTCAGATACATCCGCTGGGTCCCGTCCGGGCCATAGTCGAAGCGGATGTCCAGCCCCGGCAGCAGCGCGGCCACGGCGGCCTCGCTGTGGGGGTCCGCATCGGCCCGGCGGGCGGCCAGGCCCACGGTGCGGTAGATGGCCCCCGTGTCCACATAGATGAAGCCGAACCGGGCGGCGGCCGCCTTGGCGATGGTGCTCTTGCCCGCCCCGGAGGGCCCGTCGATGGCGACGGAAAACAGTCTCTCAGCCATTGTCTCTATCCTTCCCCGGGGCCAGGCCGGCACAGCGGCCGGTGGCCCACGCGATCTGCAGATTGAACCCGCCGGTGTAGCCGTCCACGTCCAGCACCTCGCCGGCAAAATACAGCCCCTTCACCAGCTTGGAGCCCATGGTCCGGGGGTCCACCTGGCGTACGTCCACGCCGCCCCCGGTGACGATGGCCTCCGCCACGGGCCGCAGCCCGGACAGGGGCACGGGAAACGCCTTGAGCACGTCCTCTATGGCCAGGCGCTGGGGCCGGGTCAGGTCATGGGCCTTCGTCTCCGGCGGCACCCGCGCCAGGCGCAGCGCAACGGGTATCAGGCTCCGGGGCAGCAGCTCCGTCAGGGCGTTGGCCATGGCCCGGTTGTGGTGTTTCTCCAGGTCCCGCAGCAGCCGGGCGTCCAGCTTTTCCATGTCCAGGGCGGGCTTGAAGTCGATGCGCAGCTCATACCGGCTCTGCCCCCAACGGCGCATATGGGCGCTGGCGGACAGCACCAGCGGCCCCGTGACGCCGAAGTGGGCGAAGAGCATCTCCCCCCGCTCGGCGTATATCTTTTTCCCGTCCTCCAGGACGGTCACGTCCACGTTGCGCGGGGCAAAGCCGGCCAGTTCCCCGCAGTACGCCGCCGGGCTCTCCAGCGGCACCAGGGACGCTCTGGCCGGCACGATGCCGTGGCCCAGAGCCGCCGCCATGGCGTACCCGTCCCCGGTGGAGCCGGTAGCGGGATAGGATAGTCCCCCCGTGCACAATATGGCCGCCCGGCAGGCCATCTCCCCCCTGTCCGTGACCACGGCGGATACCGCGCCGTCACGGGCAGCGATGGAAACGGCCCGGCCGCGCACATGGCGCACGCCCAGGCCCTTCACCCAGCGCACCAGCGCGTCGGCCACGTCGTGGGCGTTGTCGCTGACCGGGAACACCCGGTCTCCCCGCTCCGTTTTTATCGGCACGCCCAGCCCCTCGAAAAACGCCTTGGCCGCCGACGGCGGGAAGGCCGTCATGCAGCTGTAGAGGAACTTGGGGTTGGTGGGCACGTTGGCCAGCACGCCCCGCACGTCGGTGTCGTTGGTCAGGTTGCACCGGCCCTTGCCCGTGATGCGCAGTTTCCGGCCCAGCTTCTCGTTGGGCTCCAGCAGGACCACGGACAGGCCCCGCTCCGCCGCCGTGCCCGCCGCCATCAGACCGGCGGCTCCCCCGCCGATCACCACCACGTCAGCTTCCAACGGCAAAGACCCCGTACTCGCTCCAGAGCTTCTCCAGGTAGCCGAAGGTGTCGTCCAGAGACTCCCGGCGCTTGTTGGCCACCGCCACGATCAGGGCATTGATAAGGCTCATGGGCGCCACCAGGGAGTCCAGGAAGGACACCATATCGCTCTTGGCGTACAGCTTGATGTCCGCCATCTGCGCCGAGGGCGAGCGCTCGTTGTCCGTCAGGGCGATCACCGCAGCCCCCTGGCGCTTGGCGAATTCCATGGCCTTGAGAGAGCTGGAGGAGTAGCGGGGGTAGCTGATGCCCACGTACACGTCCCCCGGCCCGATGTGCATGATCTGCTCGTAGACCTCGTTGGCGGTGGTGTCGTGGATAAGGCGCACGTCCTCCACCAGCAGATTCATGTAAAAGCCCATGAAGCTGGCCAGAGACGCAGAGGAACGCATGCCCACGATGTACAGGTGCTTGGCTGCGCCGATGGCCTGGACCGCCTGGTCGAAGGCCTCCCGGTCCAGCTTCTCCATGGACGCCTGCAGATTCTCCTGGTCGGAGGTCATGACGGCCTTGAGCACATCCGCGCCGTCCAGCATGTCCTTGGCCACGGCGATGCGCTGCACGCTGGTCAAGCGGCTGCGGACCATCTCCTGCATGGCCCGGCGCATGCCGGGATAGCCGTCGAAGCCCAGCTCCGTGGCGAAGCGCACCACGGTGGACTCGCTCACACCCACCGTCCGGCCCAGCTTCCCCGCAGTCATAAAGGCCGCCTTGTCGTAATTTTCCGTGATGTACCGGGCGATCAGCCGCTGGCCCTTGGACAGCCGCCGGTCCCCGGCGTTGAGTTTGCTCAAAATATCCTTATCCATATCTTATCTCCCGAACGTCCCGAAAGGGCACGGGTACAATCATACTTGCATTTTTTGCAAAATGCAAGTGCTATACGCAAATTTTTCTCTTTCCTGCAAAAATACCGCGCTCAGCCCATAAAACGAGGGCGATTTAGATTTTTCGCAGCCAGGAAATTTCATCTGCCGTCATGGTCCTCCACTTTCCCGCCGGCAGGGAGCCCAGCATGACCGGCCCCTCCGCCACCCGGACCAGGCGCGTCACATGCAGCCCGCAGGCGGCGCACATCCGGCGTATCTGGCGGTTTTTGCCCTCGTGGATGACCATCTGCAGCTCCGCTCCGTCCCCCCGGCGCTCCACCAGGGTGACGGCGGGCCGGGCGATGGGCTCGCCCTCCAGGCTGTCCATGGCCCGCAGCCGCGCGATGGCCCCGTGGATGTCTCCCCCCTGGACGAAGACCGTATAGACCTTGTCCACCTGGTGGGACGGGTGCGTCAGGGCGTTGGCGGCCGCGCCGTCGTCGGTGAGGATGATAAGCCCCTCCGAGTCCATGTCCAGCCGCCCAGCGGGATACAGCCGCCCGCCGGCGTCCTTCACCAGCTCCGCCACTGTGGGCCGGCCCCTCTCGTCACGCAGGGTGGTCACGTACCCCTTCGGCTTATGGAGCACTATGTACCGCCGGCGCGCCGGCAGACGGACCGGCTCGCCGTCCAGGCATATCTCGTCTGTCTCCGGGTCGGCGCTCATGCCAAGACTGGCGGTCCGGCCGTTGACGCTCACTCGGCCGTCGGCGATCATCTGCTCCGCCGCCCGGCGGGAGGCAAGGCCCGCCGACGATATGAGCTTTTGCAGTCTCTCCTTCACAGGAGCACCTCCTTTAGTCGAACAGCCTCAGCACCCGCTCCCACCAGGCGGGCGCGGTCTGCTCCGTCCGGGGCACGGTGCGGGTATAGACAAGCGCCGTCCGGCCGGCCTCCACGCCGTCCACATACACCGCCGCCTCCCCTGCCTGAGTCCCGGCGCGCACGTCCGCGTACACGAAGGGCGGCAGCTGACAGCGCACCGTCACCGCGTCGCTCTCCCGATGGAATACGCTGAGCGTATCCGCCGGCGTCACCGTCACCGACTCGGCCGCGCCGCCGATCACCGGCACTGTCCACGCCGCCCCCGCCAGCGCCTCCTCCCGGCTGTACCGGCCGTAGGCCCAGTCGTACAGGTCCCGGTGGTCGCTCCAGTCGTCCGGATCGGACAAGGTGACGCATATGAGGGTCAGCCCCTCCCGCCGGCAGGCGGTCACCAGGGTCCGGCCGGCGGCCATGGTGTAGCCGGTCTTGACGCCGAACACGCCCTCGCACTCCCGCAGCAGCCGGTTGTGGTTGACGAAGGTACTGTCCCCTATCTTTTTCACAGAGGTGGACACGATCCGGCAGAACGCCTCGTTCTGCAGGGCCTGGCGGGTGATGACGGCCAGGTCACGGGCGCTGGCGTAGTGGTCAGCATCGTCCAGGCCGCTGGCGTTGGCAAAGTGGGTGTTTTCACAGCCCAGAGCCCGGGCCTTTTCGTTCATGAGCGCGGCGAAGGCCTCCACGGACCCGGCCGTCACGCAGGCCAGCGCCGCCGCTGCGTCGTTGCCTGAGGCCAGCATCAGCCCGTAGAGCAGCTCCTCCACGGTGAGCTCCTGCCCCGGCGCCAGGTACATGGACGAGCCTTCGATATTCGTCCAGGCCGGTTCCACCGTCACGACCTGGTCCGGGTCGCACCGCTCCAGCGCCACCAGCGCCGTCATGATCTTGGTGGTGGAGGCGATGAGCATCCGCTGGTCCGCATTCTTCTCCCAGATGACCCGGCCGCTGTCCGCCTCCATGACCACGCCCGCGCGGGCGGACACCGCCGGAGGGGACTCTTCCTCGCCGCACGCGGGCGTGGTAGCAAGCCAGACCAGCGCTGCGGCAAGCACCGCCGCCGTGAACTTTTTCATATAAGCACCGCCTTTCAGCGTGCTTATTATGACCGGCTCCCAGCGCGCTTACCCATTCTTTTTCAGGTACTTGTCCAGATAGCCCTCCAGCTTCTCCAGCAGCTCCGGCGCCATGTCCAGCAGCCGGTCCGCCGTGGAGAACACCGGCGCCTGGATGGGCAGCATCCGTGCCCCGCCGTCCTTGGTCATGAGAAAGCCGATGGGCTCGGCCTTCACCGCCGCGCCTCCGCCGCCCCAGATACCGGGCTTGGCCGGCGAGGCGCTGGTGTCGCTGCCGCCGGAGGCAAAGCCGAAGCTCAGCCTGGACAGGGGGATGAGCGTGGTCCCGTCCAGGGTGGTGATGGGCGCGCCCACCACCGTGTTGGAATCCACCATGGAGCGCATTTTCTCCATGGCCCCTTCCATCATCTCACGCACCGCTTGTTCCGCCATTTTCCGCATCATCCTTCCGTCTTTTATAGCGGTAGTATTCCCGGAAAAAGGCAAAACAAAAAATAATTCCCGCCCAAAGCAGAAAGCCCAGTCTTGTCCGGGCGGACGCCTCCGCCTCCAGGGCGGTGGGCCCGCCGAA
Source organism: uncultured Oscillospiraceae bacterium (assembly GCA_947587025.1). GTDB lineage: Bacteria > Bacillota > Clostridia > Oscillospirales > Oscillospiraceae > CAJOIG01. The sequence continues at coordinate 746 of CANPXW010000075.1, read as the reverse complement.
CGCCGTCCGGGCACACAGGTCCAGCCGCTCCACCCGGCCGGCGCACAGCGCATGGACGCCCTCCAGGGCAAGTCCCGCCCTGGCGTAGGCCATCACGGCCCGGCCGGGGTCCTCCCCGCCGGCGGTGAAGCGCAGCCGCAGCTTTTTCATCCGCACCCGGCCCCGTAGGCGCTTTGCCGCCGCCAGTCCGCACCGGGCGGCGATGGCCAGCACCGGACGGGGCGCACGGCGCAGGACGTCCTTTATGTCCCGGTCCGCCGCACGGGCCTCCTTTTTCACCGGCTCCCTGGGCAGCAGGCGCACCGGCACCGGCCCGGCATGGGCCGTAAGAGAAAAGGCTCCCGCCGCATACCGGGCCTCCAGGCCCACCGGCAGCAGCAGGAGCATATCCGCCGCCCCCACAAGGGCGGCTGTGATGATGACGGCGCGCAACAGGCACACTCCCCTTACTGTTGGGTATGTACCTGCTCCGGCGTATCCTCCGCCAGGCTCTCCTCCGTCATTTCCTGGGCGGCCTGTTCCGCCGAGCGCAGCGCGTCCACCTTTTGCTGCAGCTGCGCCACAGCGTCGCTGCCGCTCATCTCCGGCAGGGGCGGCAGTTCCGCCAGGCTGGCCACGCCCATGGTCCGCAGGAACAGGTCCGTGGTCCGGTAGAGGGTGGGCCGGCCCACCGCCTCCAGCTGGCCGCAGGGCTCGATCATGCCCCGCTCCGTGAGCACGCCCACGGTATAGGAGCTGTCCACGCC
>CANPXW010000074.1 GCA_947587025.1 uncultured Oscillospiraceae bacterium | reverse complement strand
GAGGTCAACTGCGAGAGCGACTTCGTCGCCAGCAACGAGCTGTTCACCGGCTTCGTGAAGGACCTGGCCAAGGTCATCGCCAAGAACGACCCCGCCGACGTGGAGGCCCTGTCCGCCTGCCAGTGGGTGGACGGCAAGAGCACCGTGGCCGACGCCAAGAACGAGGTGTTCCTGTCCCTGCGTGAGAACATGCAGATCCGCCGCTTCGCCCGGGTGGCCGAGGGCGTGAACGTGCCCTACGTGCACATGAACGGCAAGGTGGGCGTGCTGGTGACTCTGGACACCGCCGCTTCCGGCGACGCCGTCACCGAGCTGGGCAAGGACGTGGCCATGCAGATCTGCGCCATGCGTCCCCAGTACCTGGATAAGTCCATGGTGGACGAGGCCTTCATCGCCCACGAGAAGGAGGTCCGTCTGGCCCAGGCCATGCAGGACCCCAAGAACGCCAAGAAGCCCCAGCAGATCATCGAGAAGATCGTCATGGGCGGCATCGAGAAGTACTACAAGGAGATCTGCCTGCTGCAGCAGGCCTACGTCAAGGGCGAGGGCGAGGACGTCGCCGCCCACGTGGCCGCCGTTGCCAAGGAGGTGGGCTCTCCCATCGCCGTGAAGAGCTATGTCCGCTTTGAGAAGGGCGAGGGCATCGAGAAGCGCCAGGACGACCTGGCCGCCGAAGTCGCCAAGATGATCCAGTAAGGACACCTCAACGCATATAACAAGGACCGGCTGCATGCGCAGCCGGTCCGTTTTTTGCTTTGTGCTCAGGTCATTCGGCCTTGTCCAGGGTGAAGGTCACCGCGCTGCCGGCCTCGTCCAGATAGGACTCCTCGCTGGTGTCATAGGAATAGCCGTCGGGGACCTTGATGATCTGGATGTGGTAAGCGAAGGCGGGCTTGGTGAACTCGATCATGCCGTCCGCGTCGCTGGTCATGGGCTCGCAGGTATCGTCGTCGCACACGTTGGCGATGACGCCCTCCACCGGCTCGCCGTCCGGGCCCACAAAGGACAGGGCGTAGTCGCTCATGCCGTCGGCGCCCTCGTCATCCGAGGCCCGCTCGTCGGTGCCGGGCTCGGTGCCGTCGGCGTAGGTCCAGCTCTCCATCTCATAATCATCCATAAAGGTGTTGACGTTCTGCTCGTCGGTGAACAGCAGCAGCTCCACGAAGAAGTCGCCCGCCTCCACGTCCACGACGGAATAGGCGTAGCCGGTGGCGGCCATGGAATCCACGCCGCTGCCGGTGGTGTAGCCGTCCCCGTCCGCCGCGTTGGCCAGGACGGTATAGGTGCCGTCATAATCCCGGTAGATGTTGGCGGTATAGGGGTCGGAGCCCTCGGCGAGGGTGATGGACAGCTCAGCGTCGCCGCCGGGCACGATGTAGCCCTTGACAGAGCCGTCGTCGGCCAGAGGCGGCGTGAAGACGATCTCCTGGGCGCCCTCGTTGGCCACGGTGACGGTGGTGGCGTCGCTGAAGGGATAGACGGCCACGGCGTCCAGCGCCTGCTGGGCCGCGTCGCCGGACAGCAGCCGGGCGTTGCCGAACCAGGCGTTGTCATCACCGCCGGACTCCAGCTCATCCTTGCTGTAGCGCAGGGTCACGGTGTGCTCGCCGGGCTCCAGAGCGATGGCGTAGGTCTGCCAGTCCCGTTCGCCGGTGAGGAAAACGGCCTCCTCGCCGTCCAGCAGGATGCCGGCGTTGTCGTAATAGGACTCGCAGCTGACCCGGTAGTCCACCGCCAGCACGTCGCCCTCGGCGGCGGTGAAGGCCAGCTCGATGGAGGAATAGGTCTTGTCCTCCCCGGCGTTGGAGCCGCCCACGCAGACGCGCCCGTCGTCCTCTGCGGCCACCATGGGCCAGCTGTATTCGTCGTCCGGATAGCGGACGGTCACGTCGCCGGCGTCCTCCGCCAGCAGGGCGGCCGCTGCCTCCTCGATGGGGGGAAACTCCATGTCGGGGGGCACGGGGGGCATGGAGTCCATGGGCGTGGACTCAGTATAGTCGTCACCGATGAACAGCTCGAACATGCGCTCGAAGGTGCCGGGAACGGTCTGGGCGCCGGACTCGTACAGGCACATGTTGCCGAACCGGTCGATGACGAAGGTGCCGGGGATGCCGTCGTTGATGTATACGCTGTCCATGCCGGGCAGGGCGTGGCCGATGGGGAAGGTCATGCCGTGCTCGTCAGCGTAGGCGGCAAGCACCTCGTCGGTGTCCTCCGGCTCGATGGACAGGGCGAATATCTCCACGTCGTCCTTATACTGCTCGTAGGCCTGCTCCATGAAGGGGAACTCGCTCTCGCAGGGGCCGCACCAGGTGGCCCAGATGTTCAGCATGACCAGCTTCTTTTCCTGCAGGGTCTCGGACAGGGTGTGCTCCGTGCCGTTGATGTCGGTGAAGGAGAAGTCGGGCATGGGCTCGCCCAGCTCGGGGAAGGTGTAGGTCCCGTTCGCCTGGGCCTCAGCCTCCGCCTGGGCCTGGGCCGTGGCCTGCTCCAGCAGCTCCTGCAGACCGCCGAGAAGCTCGCTGGTCGCGCTGGAGAGCGGGCCGGAGCTCTCCTCCTCGTCCTCGCCATCCTCCAGCCCGTCGGCGGCGAAGACGCTCAGGGGCGACACGCACAGGCACAGGGCCAGCAGCAGCGCCAGAAGCGTTTTCAGTTTCATAGGTTGCTTCCTCCATATGTCAGTGTCCGCCGGACCGGCGGCATATATGAGCTACTATAATTTATAACTTTAGCACTGTCAATAGCTGAAATCCGCAAATGCCCGGAAAAGCCCGGCCGGGAGAGCGTTTGCGCGTTGCAATCCGGCGCGTTTTGCGATATACTGACGGGGACGTTTATAATCATTATCGCAAAGGGGAGAGGGGCTGTGACGAAGGGGCTGCGCGTTATGCGCGCTGCGCTGGCGGTGATGACCGTGCTGGTGTGCCTGCTGCTGGTGTGGCAGGCCGTGGACGTCTATGTCACCGGCAACCGGCCGGAGAACTTCAGCGCCCCCGGCGTGCGCGTGGAGCAGGTGTACGACCGCGCCGACATCGCCGCCCGCTTCGGCCGCATCGCCCCGGTGATATACGTGTACATCGCCGCCGTGGCCGTGGGCCTGGTGTGGCAGGCGGCAGCGGGGGAGAAAAAGCCCCGGCCGGCGGCCATCCCCCCGGCGGAGGCAAAGCCGGCCAGGCACCTGATGGCGGCCCGGCTGGTGCTGCTGGGCGCGGCGACAGCGCTGGTGGTGCTGGGCGTTGCGAACGGCGGGGCCCGCGACGTGCTGGTGAAGGCCGTCAATATCTGCACGGAGTGCATCGGCCTTGGATAGCGTCAGGACGAAAAGGAGCATAAAGGACTATCTGCCCACACGGCGGCGGCTCATACAGCTGTACGCCGCGCTGCTGCATAACGCCAACCTGAAGGGCTATATCTCCGGGCAGATATTCACCGGCAATACGAAGTATCTGTGCGCGCCGGGCCTCAACTGCTACTCCTGTCCGGGGGCGGTGGGGGCATGCCCGCTGGGGGCGCTGCAGAACGCCCTGGCCTCGTCGGGCAGCCGCACGCCGTCTTACGTGCTGGGCATCCTGCTGCTGTTCGGGCTCATCCTGGGCCGGACCATATGCGGGTACCTGTGCCCCTTCGGTCTTGTCCAGGAGCTGCTGCACAAGATACCCACGCCGAAAATAAAGAAAAACCGCGTCACCCACGCGCTGACCTATTTGAAATACGTCATCCTGGCGGTGTTCGTGGTGGCTATCCCCCTGTGGTACATCTCGCAGCATATCCCCATGCCCGGCTTCTGCAAGTACATATGCCCGGCGGGCACCTTCGGCGGGGCCATCGGCCTGCTGGCAAACCCGGCCAACGAGGATAAGCTTTCCATGCTGAACATCCTCTTCACCCGCAAGTTTGTCATCCTGGCGGTGGTGTTTGCGGCCTGCGTGTTCCTCTACCGGCCCTTCTGCCGCTTTCTCTGCCCCCTGGGGGCCATCTACGGCTTCTTCGCGAAGGTGAACGTGGTGGGCGTGAAGGTGGAAGAGACGAGGTGCACCCGGTGCGGGCTGTGCGTGGGCCAGTGCAAAATGGACATCCGTCGGGTGGGGGACCACGAGTGCATCCACTGCGGCGAATGCGTGGACGTGTGTCCCACGGGGGCCATCGCCCTGCGGGCGGGGAAGCGGACTCTGCGGGAGAAGAAAACAGAGAACGCCAAGCCCGGCGCGGGCCGATATGTGGCCTGGGCCCTGGCTCTGGCGGTGCTCATAGGCGTGCTGGTATACTTCAACGGCCCTTGGAGCGGGGAAGAGACTGCGCCGACCGACGCCGCCGCGCCAGCGGTGGACGAGAGCGTCCCCGTGGGGCCGGAGGCGGGCCAGCGAGGGCCGGATTTCACCGCAACCCTCTACGGCGGGGGGACCTTTGACCTGGCGGATACCCGTGGCAGGGTGACGGTGATCAACTTCTGGGCCACCTGGTGCACCCCCTGCGTCAACGAGCTGCCCTATTTTGAGAAGCTGCATCAGAACTACCCCGACGACGTGGCGGTGATCGCCGTCCACTCCGACCTGGTGACGGACGACGTGGACGCCTATCTTGCCAACTTCGACTACACCATCCCCTTCGCGTTGGATGACAGCGGCGTCGTGGCCGCCTACGGCGGGTCCACTATGCTGCCCCAGACCATCGTGCTGGACCAAAACGGCGTGGTGACCTACAACCAGGTGGGCTCTGTCACCTACGAGGTGCTGGAGAGCCTGGTGACGCCGCTGCTGGAAGGATAAAAGGAGACATCTATGACGAGAGACGAAGCCCAGAGCCGCATGGCGGACGTGATGGAACGGTTCCTCACCCTGGCCTGCCGGCGGCTGCCCGACGACGTGTACGAAAAGCTGCAGGAGTGCCGGGACGCCGAGACCAGCCCCCTGCAGAGGGTGGTCTATGAGAGCTACTTCGAGAACCTGGCGCTGGCCCAGAAGCTGGACCGGCCCTGCTGCCAGGACACGGGCCTGCCCCACTTCTACATCCGCTGCGGGGCGGATTTCCCCTTCATCGGCGCGGTGGAGGATGCACTGCGGGACGCGGTACGGCGGGCCACGGTCAGTTCGCCTCTGCGGCCCAACGCGGTGGACTTTTTCACCGAGCGCAACACCGGCGACAACACCGGCGAGCGCATGCCCTGGCTGCACTGGGACATCCTGCCGGAGGGGTCTGACCTGCAGATATGCGTCTACTTCGCCGGGGCGGGGTGCTCTCTACCCGGCCGGGCCCAGGTGTTCAAGCCGGCGGACGGCTACGGGGCCATCGTGAAGTTCGTGTTCGAGGCGGTGTCGGGGCTGGCGCTGAACGCCTGCCCGCCGCTGATCGTGGGGGTGGGCCTGGGCCACAACATCGAAAACGCCGGGGTGCTGTCCAAAATGGCGTGCCTGCGGCCGCTGGGGACCAGCCATCCCCACCCCAAGGGGGCCAAGCTGGAGCGGGATCTGCTGGCGGGGCTCAACGGCCTGGGCGTAGGGGCCCAGGGCCTGCCGGGGGAGCGCATCGCCATGGCGGTGCATGTGGAGTCCTCCGCCCGCCACACCGCCACCATCGCTGCGGCGGTGAACGTGTCCTGCTACACCCACCGGCGGGGATTTATCACCTTCCACGCCGACATGAGCTGTGAACAGAGCTCCTACAAGGGGGTGACGCTGTGAAAAAGGTACTGACGCTGCCCATCCGGGAAGAGGATATAGAGGCGCTGCATGCAGGCGACGTGGTCTACGTCACCGGCTCCATCGCCACCGGCCGGGACGACGTGCACCGGCGGGTGACGGCCGAGGGCATGGACAGCCCCTTCGATCTGCACGGCGGGGTCATCTTCCACGCCGGGCCCATCGTCCGGGAGGGGGAGGTCGACCAGCTCATCTCCGTGGGCCCCACCTCCTCCATCCGCATGGAGGCCTTCCAGGCGCAGTTTATCGCCAAGACCGGCGTGCGCCTCATCATCGGCAAGGGGGGCATGGGGCCGGCCACGGCGGAGGCGTGCCAAAAGTATAAGGCGGTGCACTGCGTGGCCATGGGCGGCTGCGCCGTCAGCGCCGCCGGCCAGGTGGAGGCCATCGAAGGCTGCTTCTGGCGTGAGCTGGGCATGCCCGAGTGCATGTGGATACTGCGGGTGCGCGAATTCGGCCCGCTGGTGGTGTCCATCGACGCCCACGGGGGCGACCTGTTCGCCGCCACACGGGCCCAGGCGGCCGCCCGGCGCGGGACGTGCCAGGAGCCGGTGGAGGACAGCGTGAAGGATTATATGACGGTGGAGTGAGGAGAGCGGTATGGATCTGGCGAAGGAATCTCTGAAAAAGCATTATGAGTGGAGGGGCAAGCTGGAGGTGACGCCCCGGGCGGCGGTGGACAGCAGCCAGGCCCTGAGCCTGGCCTACACCCCCGGCGTGGCCCAGCCCTGCCTGGAGATACAAAAGGACCCGGCCAAGAGCTATGAGCTGACCCGCCGGTGGAACACAGTGGCGGTGGTCACCGACGGCACCGCCGTGCTGGGCCTGGGGGACATCGGCCCGGAGGCGGGCATGCCGGTGATGGAGGGCAAGTGCGTGCTGTTCAAGGCATTCGGCGGGGTGGACGCCATCCCCCTGTGCGTGCGCAGTAAGGACGTGGACGACATCGTGAACACGGTGGCCCTGCTGGCCGGCTCCTTCGGGGGCGTGAATCTGGAGGACATCTCCGCGCCCCGGTGCTTCGAGATCGAGCGCCGGCTGAAGCAGCGGTGCGACATCCCCGTGTTCCACGACGACCAGCACGGCACCGCCGTCATCACCCTGGCGGGGCTCACCAACGCCCTGAAGGTGGTGGGCAAGGACCTGGAGCGCGTGCGCATCGTGGTCAGCGGCGCCGGCGCTGCGGCCATCTCCATCACAAGGCTGCTGCTGTCCGCCGGGGCGGCGGACGTGACCCTGTGCGACCGGCGGGGAGCCATCTACCCCGGCCGGGAGGGTCTGAACTGGATCAAGGAGGAGATGGCGGCCATCACCGATCCGGCGGGCCGGAAGGGCTCCCTTGCCGACGTGCTGGCCGGTGCGGACGTCTTTCTCGGCGTGTCCGCGCCGGGTCTTCTGACGGCGGACATGGTGCGGACCATGGCAAAGGACGCCATCGTCTTCGCCTGCGCCAACCCCACTCCGGAGATATTCCCCGACGAGGCCAAGGCCGGCGGGGCGGCGGTGGTGGCCACCGGCCGCAGCGACTACCCCAACCAGATCAACAATGTGCTGGCCTTCCCCGGCATCTTCCGGGGGGCGCTGGACGCTCGCGCCAGCGACATCAACGACGCGATGAAGCTGGCGGCGGCCCATGCCCTGGCGGCGCTCATCCCGCCGGAGGAGCTGTCGGCGGAGCATATCATCCCGGCAGCCTTCGACGAGCGGGTGTGCCCGGCGGTGTCTGCGGCGGTGGAGCGGGCCGCCAGGGACTCCGGCGTGGCCCGTATTTGACATGGGCGGCAAACTGAGCCGGACCGCCCTGGCGCTGCTGGGTGTGGCGCTGGGCGTGGCCGGGATGCTGTACGCCGGCAGCGCTATGCCGCGCCGGGACCCGCCGGCGGTGTCCGACTGGACCGGCTGGGACGGCACGGTGGTATTCCTGGGCGACAGCATCACCGAGTTCTGCGACCTGGAGCGGTATTATCCCGGCCTGACCGCAGTCAACCGGGGCATATCCGGGGACACCACCGGCGGCATGCTGGAGCGGGTGGACGCGGACGTGTGCGCCCTGGCTCCTGCGGTGGCGGTTGTCCACGGGGGCATCAACGACATCTTCCTGGGCGTGGACGACGATACCGTGGTGGAGGACCTGCTGGCCATCGTGGGACGCATCCGGCAGGCGCTGCCGGATACCCAGGTGATCGTCCAGTCCCTGTACCCGGTGTCGGGATATGGCGCAGAGACCGTCAACGGCCATGTCCGCGCCGTCAACGAGCGGCTGCGGGAGCAGGCGGACCAGGCGGGATACGCGTACGCAGACGTATACGCCGCCCTGGCGGCGGAGGACGGCCAGCTGACGCCGGGGTATGCCGACGACGGGCTGCACCCCAGCGACGCGGGCTATACGGCCGCCCAGCCGGTGCTCGCCCAGGCCATAAAAGAGGCCATCGCCCGCTGGGAACAGGAGAGATGAGAAGGACAGGAGGAAATGACATGCGGGAAAAGTTAGACGCCCTGCGGGCAAGGACACTTTCAAACCCGGTGATCATAGCGCTGGCTGTGATGTTCCTGCTGCGGCCGCCCGGACTGGCCGGACTGTCGCTCGCGCTGAGCTGGACGATGGCGGCGGGAAGGATAGTGGTGGCGCTGGGCGTGGCGGTGTTCTTTCTGGCCCGGCCAAAGCTGTCAGCGGCCACAGTGACCATCGGCGTATACTATGTGATAGTTCTGGCCAGCACCCTGATCAACCACGGAGACCGGGGCATCTATGGCACGCTCAACGAAGATGTGTGCATCGCGGTGGTGTGCGTACTGGTAGACATGGCCGCCGATACAGACCCTAAGGCCTTCGTCAGAGGCATGGCCGGAGGGCTGGGGATCATGTGCGTGGCCAACCTGGTGACGGTGATCCTCTCTAAGAGCGGCATAGGCTATTACGCCCACACCTGGGAGTACTACCTGATGGGGTTGGACAATTCCCATAGCTTTTTCATCATTCCGCTGCTGCCGGCGGCACTTCTGTGTGCTGGGGAGCGGCGCTGGCCTATGTGGGTGCAGGCGGCACTGCTGGCGCTGTTTACCGCGTCCGTTTACATCACCTGGTCCGCCTCCGGCGTGGTGGCGGTCAGCGTGTTCATCCTGCTGTTTTTGCTGTGGAAGCTCAAGGGCAGCTGGAGGGTGTGCAACATCGGTATGTACTACGCCGCCATCGCGGCCATTTTCCTGCTGGTGGTGGTGCTGCAGACCACAGGCTGGTTCTCTTTCCTGATCCGAAATGTTCTGCATAAGGACCTGACCTTGAGCAAACGGACCCCGATCTGGACGGCTGCCATCGCCTATATCCGGGAAAGACCGCTCCTGGGCGGCGGAGAACTGGCCTACGAGACCGCACGCGCGCTGCTGGGCGGGATCAACTGCCACAATCTCTATCTGCAGGTCCCCTTCGACACCGGCATCGTGGGCAGCGTAGTGTACCTGACGCTGCTGGGCCTGGTGGTGAAGCCCCTGATGCGCGTGAGAAAGAGCTTTGGCGGCTATATGCTGGCGGCAGGGCTGTTCGCGTATCTGTTGGTGCTGGAGGTGGAGTCGCTGGTGTGGCCGATGCCGTTTTACATGCTTTTCATACTCTGCTATCACGCGGAAAAGGTGGTCCCGGCTCTGGAGCCGGAGCCGGACTGAACGAATCGCTTTCTCGTCCCCTCCCTGGCGGGAGGGGATGTTTTTTTTGCCTGTGGCATGGCAGGTTATACAATGTGAATAATGGACATGAAACATTTTTAGGCAAGAATGCAAAAAAGTTGTGGATTATCTCTTTACATTGTTATAAGTATCTGTTATAATCACGTCATCAAAGAATATAGAAGGAGTGTTTGCCATGAAAAAACTCAAACTGCCCGCATGGATCTTTATCGGCATGATCCTGGGCATCGTCGCCGGCCTCGGCTTTATGTATGGCATGGAGGACGGCGGCGCGTTCACCACTGCGTACCTGAAGCCCTTCGGTGACATCTACATCAACCTGCTGAAGTTCCTGGTGGTGCCCGTGGTGCTGACCAGCATCGTCAGCGGCGTGGTGAGCCTGGGCGACATCAAGCGCGTGGGCTCCATCGGCTG
>CANPXW010000073.1 GCA_947587025.1 uncultured Oscillospiraceae bacterium | reverse complement strand
TCCTTGGGGGTGTCGGTGACGGCGGGGATCATGGACCAGTAGGGGATGTCCATCATGGTATAGGTGACGCCCCAGAGGATGTAGATCACGCCGAAGTAGACCATCAGGCCCGTGCCGCTCAGGTCCGGGGCGGCGAACAGGGCGTACAGCACGAAGGCGTTGAGCACCGTGCCGCTGATGAGCCAGGGCCGGAACCGGCCCCACTTGGTGCGGGTCTTGGCCACCAGGATGCCCATGAACGGGTCGTTGAAGGCGTCGAACACCCGGGCGATCATCAGGATCAGCCCCACGAAGGTGGACGGCAGGCCCAGAATGTCCTGGTAAAAGTACATCACGTAGCTGGCGGACAGGGCGTACACCATATCCTTGCCCACGGCGCCGATGCCGAAGGCTGCGGTCTGGGAACGGGTCAGTTTCATTGCTTCTCCTCCTCTTTCTTGCTGATATGGAACACGATCCGCACGCTCTCGGTCTGCTGTGTGCGGATGGTGAGCACAGCCTTTCCAGCGCATCCCACAGTGCGCACATAGGTCCCGCCCATGCCGCCCTCCAGCACGGCGGCGTCCGGGCCGACCAGTTCGGCGTCCCCCTCCAGGGCATAGGTCACCGGCAGGGGCGCATAGCAGGCCGTACAGCCGTATTCGTCCACCAGGCGCACCCGCACGGCCGCCATGTCGTACACGTCCCCCTCGGCCAGGTGGGCATGGCTGACAGACGCCTCCAAATGCAGCTTTACGGAGGGGCCTCGCGTGACGGATAGGACCAGCTTCCCGTCCTTCTTCCCGTCGAAGCGCCAGGACGCGGCGCATCCGCCCCAGTTGTTGGCGTCCCTGTCCTCCTCCACGGGGATGGGGCCGTGGGCCAGGGCCTTCCAGCCTGCGGGCCGGAGGGTGGACATATGCTCCCCGTCCTTATACAGGTCCACCTCGTCGGCGTTGGTGAACACATACGCCGTGCCGATATGCCCGCCGGGATAGTCCCCGATGGCCATGGGCGAGCCCACCTCCAGCACCGGCCGTTCCTCCCCCTGGGAGGCGTAAAAGGCCGCCGCCGGCTTGGGGTTGCGGAAAAAGTCCGTCACCCCGTGGTAGCACACCCGGTCCCCGGAGCCGAAGTCCTGGTGGGTAGGGTAATCGAACATGCACCAGCCGAAGGCCCCCGCGTGCTCCCCGTCGGCCATGGCCGCGTCGATGACCCGGGCGTGGCGCAGGGCCTGCTCCTGCCGCTGGGACCAGGGGTCCGAGGGCTTGGTGGGGTACATGTGGCCGTTGCACTCGGATATGATGAACGCCTTGTCGCTGTCCGGGCACACGTCCTGCTTCCGGCGGGCGCCGGCGTTTTCGCCGGTGTGGGAGAAGTCGTTGTAGGCGTACACGTCCTCCAGAAGGCGGCTGTGCTCCAGATACCGCACGCCGCTGGTGCACCGGCTGGGGTCCAGCGCGTGGGCGATGGCATTGGTGCGGGTATAGAACCCGTCGTCGTCCAGGCTCTCGTTGATGCGCACGCCCCAGAGGATGATGCTGGGGTGATCGCGGTACTGCAGCACCATCTCCCGCACGTTCTCACAGGCCTGGTCCTTCCAGGCCTCGTCTCCCACGTGCTGCCAGCCGGGCAGCTCCGTGAACACCAGCAGCCCCTGCCGGTCGCACTCGTCCAGGAAGTAATGGCTCTGGGGGTAGTGGCTGGTGCGCACGGCGGTGCAGGCCAGCTCATGCTTCAGGATGCGGGCGTCCTCCCGCTGGAGGGCCTCCGGGACGGCATAGCCCACATAGGGCCAGCTCTGGTGCCGGTTCAGCCCCCGGAGGAACACCTTTCTGCCGTTCAGATAGAACCCGTCCGCCCGGAACTGTGCCGTGCGGAAGCCGAAGGTGGTCTGCTGCACGTCCCCGCCGTCCAAAAGCGTGGCCCGCAGGGTGTACAGCGCCGGCCGGTCCAGGTCCCAGGGCACGGCGTCCGGAACAGTTATGTCAACCTCTCCTGTCCCCTCGCCAACGCCCGCCACGACCCCGCTGCCGTCCAGCACCTCATAGCGCACCGGGCCGGGGGCGGCACAGGAGACCCGCGCCGTGTTAAGGTCCGGGGCATATACGAACAGCTCCTCGATCATCTTTTCCGGCCGCACGTCCAGCCACACGTCCCGGTAAAGGCCGCCGAAGGTGAGATAGTCGATGTTGTGGCCGAAGGGCGGCACGGCGGGGTTCTCCGTGCAGTCCAGCTTCACCGCCACCAAAGCCTCCCCGCCGGGGACCACCAGGTCTGTGATCTCCGCCCGGAAGGCGGTGTAGCCGCAGCGGTGATGGGCGCAGGCCTCCCCATTTATGTAAACCGTAGCGATGTGTGCCGCCCCGTCGAACTGCAAAAACAGGCGCTTGCCTGCCGTGTCCGCCGGGACAGCCAGCCGCCGCCGGTAGCCGCACACGGTGGCGTAGCTCGCCGGGTCGGCATAGTGCAGAGGTATCTCGCTCACGGTGTGGGGCAGGCGCACGCTCCGGGCCTCGCCCTCGCCCCGGCCAAAGGCGTCCGTCCAGGAAAAGACGAACTGCCAGTCGTTGTCGATCCTGATCATTTTTCTCTCCTCGCCGCGATGGTTTTTATGCCTTGACCGTCACGCCCACAGAGTCCAAAAACCGGCGCACCGCCTGGCCGTATTTGTCCGGGTCCAGGATATAGGCGATGGCGTGGGGCGCCTTGGGGATGGTGACGCGCGTTTTCTCCCCGGCGCAGGCGTCGAATATCTGCCGGCTCATGTCGCAGGGGACGAACCGGTCGTCCTCGCCGTGGATGAGCAGGATGGGGACCTTCGTCCGGCGCACCGCCTTCACCGGGGAGGCGGCCGTCAGGCCAAAGCCGCCGTACAGCCGGGCCCCCAGCAAAATAAAGGGATAGAGCAGGATGGACGCCGGGCCCATGCTGTCACGCCCCACCTTTTTGATGATGGCGGAGGGGTCGGAATAGGGGCAGTCGGCGATGATGCCCCGCACCTCCGGCGGCAGCTCCAGGTCGGAGGCCATCAGTACCGTGGCGGCCCCCATGGACACCCCCATCAGCACGATGGGCCGGCCGGGCCAGCGTTCGGCGGCGTACCGGGCCCAGCTGAGGCAGTCGAACCGCTCCTTGACGCCGAAGGATATGGTCTTGCCGTCGCTCTTTCCATGGGCGCGCTGATCCACCAGCAGGGCGTTCATCCCCATCTTCCGGGCCAGCTTGCCGCCGCCGCACATGTCCCGCAGGGCGGTGCTCTTAAAGCCGTGGAAGCCTATCAGCAGGGGCGCGGTCTCGTCCGCGCCGTAGAGCCGGCCGAACAGCGTCGCCCCGTCGTAAGCGGCGATATTTACCGGCTCGAAGGGCTCGGCGTCCGTCTCGGCGATCAGGGCCGTCATGGCCGCCCGATAGGGGTCGTATTGGTCCTCGGGGGGCAGATCGTAGGGGCTCTCCTTGTGCTCGGGATGATAAAAGGGGATGCGATAAGCGGCGTAGCTGACCGCCAATATCGCCAGTATCACGCCGGCAAGTATTAATATCAGCGTCATTTTATTGCCTCCCTGTCAATTTTCCTTATCATTATAGAGCGTCCATACGGAAAAATCAACCGGCATGTCCCCGTTCCGGACGGCGGCCGCCGCTTTTCCCGGCGCATGGGCCGGATGACAGAAAAAGAGCCCCCGGGACCGTTTCCGTCCCGGGGGCTCTTTTCACTTCTGCTCGTCGTTGACGACCAGCTCGTCCTCCACTTCCTTGTGGGCGTTGGCGTCGATGTGCAGCTTTTCCGCCGCCTTCTTCTTCGCCTTCGTCCACCAGATCGCCGCCACCGCGCCGACCGCGATCACGATGCCGCTGATGGAGGACACCGCCACCGTCACCGCCGACGGGTCGATGTACATCTGGGTGGGAGCCAGGACCGTGGACCATACCAAAGCGTTCATTTTACTGTTCCTTTCCTTGTTCTTATCTATTTTTATCGCGCTGCGTCATGTCCGCGCTTTGTTCCTTTTTTCCTGCTTTTCCGTCAGAGAGCGGAGGATATACCGGGCGCCCTCCTCCCCGGCGTGGCCGTGGTTATAGAAAAGCGCGTCGAACCGGGCGTCGATCTGCTCCCGATACCGCTCCTTCTGCTCCAGCAGCTGGCGGACGATCTCGGCGGTCTTGTCCAGGTCCTGCTTGTCCACCGACCGGCCCAGCTCGTCACGCAGGGGGAAGTCTATGGGCTCCACGCCGATCTTGTCCCAGTTCGGATTGGAGCATTTCATCTTCGTGTTGACGAACATCGCCGGACGGCCCGTGGCAAAGCAGAACTCCAGGGAGATGGCCGACCAGTCGGTGATGAGCAGATCGGACGCGGTGAGCGACTCGTTATGGGAAAAGTCCAGCTCGAACCGCAGCAGTTCGCCGGTCTTGTCGCGATACCGCTCCACCAGGCTCTGCAGCCGGGCGCCGTAGCGCTTGACATACTCCGGGTGGGGCCGCACCGTCAGCTCATAGTCCGGGCCGTAGAGCTGCTCGATAAGGGTGTCGACGCAGCTGTCAAGCAGGTTGTCCTCCTGCCAGGACGGGGCGATCAGGATCTTCCTCCTGCCATCCGTCCGGTGCGTGCTCCGCTCCCGCTTTCCCTGCTCCACCAGCTGGTCGAGCAGCGGATAGCCGAAGGGCACCAGCGTCTTCTCCGGCAGGCCGTAATACTTCTCCGTGGCGCGCATCTCAACGGCCACATGCTCGCCGGTGCAGAAGATGGTGTCGAAGCTGTCGAACGCTCCCTCCCGGAAGCCCAGATGGATGCTCATCGCGTCGTGGGGCATGTATATGTATTCGATGTCGTCCTTCACACGGGAGCGCTTGAGATAGAACTTGTCCAGGTCCGGCGTGGTCATGATCATCATGTCGCACTCCAGCAGCATCATCAGCGGGATGAGCTTTTTCAGCCCGATGTAGTAGGGCCGGATGCGGGGCTGCTGCTTGGCCAGCTGGAAGATGGCGTCGTCCGGGTCGTTGGTGATGTAGTGTATCGTCAGATTCGACCGGGCCAGCAGCTCGTCGATCACCGCCTGGTAGTATTTATAGAAGCCGCTCTTCTCGGAATAGAAGACCACGTGCTTGTTGACGACCTTGAAGAAGGCCTTATAGTCCCGCTTCTCCCGGCGCTTGTTCTGGCGGTAGGCTGCGTCCTTTTTGGCGGGCGCCTCCAGCGCCTCGATGTCCGCCAGCTCCTTGCGGCTGCGCTCCAGCGCGTCGTAATCCACGTACTTTTTGGGGTTGATGGCCGCGTTGAGCAGATACATCTGCGCCACCGACAGCAGATTGCTAGCGATCCAGTACAGGGCGATGCCGCTGGGCACGAAGCAGCCCAGATACAGGGATATGCCCACCGACAGGGCCATGAGCCCGTATTTGCTCAGCGCCCCCTGCTCATGCTGGATGACGTTGGACAGGTTCTGGGTAAAGCTCATCACGAAAGCGGACAGTCCCGCCGCCACCGGTATCAAATAATAATACCCCCCCGTCTGGACGGGAATGGCGGACAGATGAAAGCCGCAGAAATCCAGCCGCAGCCCCTGCACCGCAGCGATGAGCTCCGGGGTCACGCCGGCCACGGAGCCGTTGGCGGCGATGGTCCCGGCCTTGATGGCCTCCACGATGAGCAGCTGGTGGGAGGACACGGACGTGTCCGCGCCGATGAGCCCCGCCAGGGCGCCGATGGTCTGCTCCGACAGACCGAACAGGTAGCTGAGCGGGTGATAGATGATCTCCACCACGCCCATGAGCAGCACGATCTGGATGATAAGCGGTATCAGCGAGAGAGTGGGATGGTACTTCTGCTCCTTGAACAGCTTTGCCTGCCCCTCAGCGATGGCCTCCGTATCCCCGTAGAACCGGGCCTTCAAAAAGTTGATCTCCGGCTGGATCTTCACCATGAGGATGGAGTTTTTCTGTATCCAGATCGAGATGGGCAGCAGCACGATCTTGCTGACCAGGGTGAACAGCAGGATCGCCACGCCGTAGCTGCCGGCCAGCTGCCAGCACCACTTCATCACCACGCCCAGAGGTATGCAGATATAATAAAGCACTTTGGCCATGATCTTTCAGCTGCCTTCCTGGATCAATCCATCAGATACTTGTCATAGTGGGTCTGCTCCACGAGATGCCAGTTGGTAAACGCCTTGGCCAGGCCCTCGACCTGGTAAGTATACTCGTCCAGGCTCTTGTTCTCGCCTCTGATATATGTATGCCAGCGATACTCCCGCAGCCGTCTCTCGCCCTCGGGGATGTCGAACACCGACCGGCCGTAGTCCTCCCAGAAGTCCAGACCCTCCGACTGGAAGATCGTGGCCCACAGATCCTCGTGGGCGGTCTGCGCCTGGCTTATCTTCAGCTCGCCCTTCCCCACGCCGGAGGGCTTGACGAACAGGGCGGTGATACGGGGCCCGCTCAGCGGGTCGGCGTCGCTGATGGCGTCGGAATGGTCGCCGGTGATGATGATGGTGGCGTCCTCATACAGGCCGTTGCGCTTCATCTCCTCCAGATAGCGGTCTATGATCCTGAAGCTGTTGACCACCGACAGGGAGATGTTGTACTTGTCGTTGCCCACCGGCTCTTTCCAGTCGCCGTCGTATTTGACGTTATGGCAGCCCTCCACGTGGACGAACTGATAATGCTTGCCGTCCTCCACGGTGAAGTCCTCCGACATCACCTTGTCGTAGACCGCCTTCATATCCACCTTATAGGCGTTCTCCGGCCGGACAGCCTCCAGGTAGAAATAGTCGATGCCCGAGTCCATGTCCTCGAACATATCCTTCATCGTCAGAGGCACGCACCGGTACAGTCCCACCTGGGCCATTCTGGCGGACGTAGCCGCCTGGCTCCAGAGCGGCACGGAGTCATACAGGGGATTGTCCACCACGCTCTCGATGTAATCCGGCAGCAGGCCGGCATCGGTAAAGGCGTAGTAATCCTCTGTGAATATGTCGATCGAATACCCGGCGTCATGGAGCCTCTTCAGAGGCGTCTCGCCCTCGTAGGCGGCGTTGAGATACTCCTCGCGGCTCATGTCGCAGGAATAGGGGGTGCCGGTGAGCATCCACGCCACGGAGGGGAACGTGTGGCCGAACAGGGACACGTTGTCCTGGAACCAGGTGAAGCCCTCCAGCTCGTCGAAGATGCCCGGCACCTCCCGGTAATGGGCGGCCTCCGCATAGGTCTCGTCGAAGCGGTCGACGATGAACACCAGCACGTTCCCGTCCTTGCCCAGTCGGGTCAGGTCGTCATCCACCAGGGCCTCGTGGGCGTAGCCGGGATACCGCTGCTCCATCCGCGTCTGCTTCGGCACGGTGATCTGGTCGGTGGTGACCAGCACGAATACCGAGGCGACGATCTGGGTGCCCAGCACGATGCCCGGCAGCAGCCCGCACACCAGTTCCACGATGTCCCGCTTTTTGATGAACGCGGAGCCCACGGCCAGCGCCTCCGCTCCGATCCACAGGGCGGTATTCACGGCTATGGCCGTGCTGGACGCGTCCGCTTCCCCCATATTGTCTCCCGGCAGGAAGCTGGAAACGTTCAGATACGTCCCCTGCACGAACAGCATCAGCCCCGTCACCGCCGCCACGGGCAGCAGCACCCGGTAGAGCTTTTCCGGCACGAGAAACAGCACTGCCGCGCACACGAGCGCTGCCCCCAGCCAGAACAGAAGGTCGAAGGGCAGAAAATCCATCAGAGAGAACGCCAGTTCATCGAGGTTGTTGCTGTACAGCTCCAGCGGAGCCACCACGCATACGATCACCGGCAGCGCCAGCGACGCCAGCGCGACGGGCAGGATCCGTTTTTTCCGCTTCTTGACAAATTCAGACACCAGTGTTTCCTCCGCTACCCTTGTTTTCCCGCCCGCAGCCGCAGACAGGACGCCGCCGGGGGACGCGTCGTCATCTCCCGGTCCGGCAAAATATTATAAAGATTATTGTATGTGTTGTCAAGATTCTTCAAAAAATGACCCTTTTCTCCTGCATCTGCCGGGACAGCAGGCGGAAGACGCGGGCTTGATCATCAAATTGACAGGCGGCATAGGCACGCTCCTTTCGATGTGCTCATTGTTTACCAAACTCATTTGCATGTCCTCTTCGATGATCGGGAGCCGGAACTTGATGGATCTGAGCCACTGGCCGCTGGGCTGCCGCTCCTCGTAGATATGTACCTCTGCAATCAGCGCCTCCACGAGCTGGCGGCGTTCGGCGTCATTCATGGCCCTGTAGAGCTTGTCAAAGCAGATCAGCACCTTGTAGATATTGTCGCCTGTGATCTTCTCCGCTTCGATGGCGGTCTTCTTGGCCCGGGCCTCGATCAGCTGGGATTCGACAGATTCTATCTTATCATACATCCGATAGAGCCGTTCATCAAGGTCTGGCTTTCGCCTCAAGTAGTGCTTGTCGTCCGGGTCCAGGGCGTCGATTTCGTCCAGCAGCCGGGATTTGGCTGCGTAATGCTGTCGGAGCTGTTTTTCATAGTTTCCGATCTCCTGGTCGATAGCGGAGGTGTCCACCTTCATGTTGATCTTCTGCTGCATCATGGCGGCGAATTTGGGGTTGCTGACCAGTTTGGCGACGACCTCCGCCACGGCGTCGTCCAGCAGCTCCTCATGGACCTGCTTTTTGTAGTCGCACCTGTGGTCGCCCACCATGGCGCGGTGTTTGCAGCCGTAGTAATAGAAGTCCTTGTATTTTGTGCCGTCCTTCTTGTGCTTGACGCTCTTGTTGCCATACATGCCCGCGCCGCAGACCGGGCATTTCACAATGCCGGACAGCAGGTGGATGTGTTCGTCCTTGGTTTTGTTCACATGCTCATACCGCTTTGCCTGGGCCAGCAGCTTCACCTGGGCGGCCTGCCATAGCTCCTCCGAGACGATGGGATCGTGCAGCCCATCCACCAGGATATAATTGTCCTGGGCCACCAGATGGTAATCGTTTCTGGTGCCGTGGACCTTCTCCGTTTTGCGCCGCCCGTAGGCGATCTTTCCGCAGTAGACCGGGTTTTTCAGGATCATCCGCACCAGGTGGGCGTTGAACAGGGGACTTTTGCCGTTTTGCCGCTGGATCTTGCGGATGCCGTGATCGTCCAGGTATTTGGCAACGCCGTTGGCTCCCATCTCGGTGTTCACATACTGGTCGAAGATCGTCCGGACGGCGGAGGCTTCATCCTCGGCAACTTCCAGCTTGCCGTCATTGAGACGATAGCCGTAGGGGGCAAAGCCGCCGTTCCATCTGCCTTCGCGAGCTTTCTGTATGCGGCCCTCCATGGTCTGAACGCGGATGTTCTCCCGCTCGATCTCCGCCACGGCAGACAGTACGGAGATCATCAGCTTGCCCGCGTCCTTGGAGGAGTCGATGCCATCCTCCACGCAGACCAGATTGACCCCGAAGTCCTGCATGACCTGCAGGGTGGACAGCACATCCGCCGCGTTGCGGCCAAAGCGGGACAGTTTGAAGACGAGAACAAAGGACACGCCATCTTTTCCAGCCTTGATGTCATCCATCATGCGGTTGAATTCCGCCCGGCCCTCAATGGACTTGCCGGACTTGCCCGCATCCTCATATTCGCCGACGATCTCATAATCGTTGTAATCGGCATACGCCTTGATCCGGGCTTTCTGCGCGTCCAGGGAGTACCCGTCGGTCTGCATGGCCGTTGATACCCGTGTGTAGGTATAAACTTTAGTCTTCTCTTTTGCCATTTGCGCATAGCCTCCCATTTGTGCAGCGGCCGTTGCACTTTTGGCGGTCACTTTTGTTCCAGCTCCTTTTCGATCTCCTCAATAGAGGGGAGACTGCTCTTCA
>CANPXW010000072.1 GCA_947587025.1 uncultured Oscillospiraceae bacterium | reverse complement strand
GCCTGTATTCGGCCACACAACAGCCGTTGTATGCATGGGATGATATTTTATATTACCTTCTCTTTTGCATTCAACGTGAATGCAGTATTGGCCTACTCATGGTTTGTGAAAGCGAGGCTGAAAATGGACACTATGAAGCGAGTGAATGAGCTTGTAGAGGAGCGGAACATGAGCCTCTATAGGCTGGCAAAGACATGCGATATCCCATATTCCACACTGAAGAACACCATCAAGCGCAACGGCCAGCTCACGGTCGACACCATTGAACGCATCTGCCAGGGTCTTGGGATCCCCAAGTATGAGTTTTTCATGGAGAGGAAGGATCCGCCCGTGCCACAGATAAGGAGGCTAACACGAAATGAATCCGAAGGTGTATGTAGAAGTACTCGTTGACCATGATGCAAATGGGCGAATGCTGCCCAGGGAGATCACCTGGGAGGATGGCATGAAGTACCCAATAGACAAGGTACTTGACATCCGACAGGCTGCATCCCATGTGGGCGGCCAAGGTGACCGATATACCATAAGGGTGCTGGGCCAGGAGCGCTATCTCTTCTTCGAAAGAAGCACCAACCTGACGGGCAACGTCATCGGCCGATGGTTCGTGGAAAGACGCACCGCAGGATAATAGAACGAAGCCACCAGGCCCTCCACGGGGTGTTGCAGCGGTCAAGGGGAAGTAGATGAGGGGAAACAACCAGAGAATCAAAAGCCCAGTTCAGTGCAAGTCTGAATTGGGCTTTTGTAGCCCAAGACAGCAGCAAAACAGATATAAAGTATAGCGACCCCATTTCTCCCGCTCTACTACCGAATCTTCATCGCCTCGATGGGCGTGCGTATGTTCGACAGCATCTCACAGCTCATCGGCAGGACCTTGTACCGGCCCTGGGCGGCGATCGCCCTGACTTCCTCCAAACTGGGTCTCACGACCATAAAACGCGCCTCCTTGTATTTCGGTCCGGGAATATCACGCCTGGGAATGAAAAAACGTCCTTGACAGAAACGGAAGTTTCTGTCAAGGACGAATAAAAGCCTTATTCGCAGTGCCACCTTGATTAACGGCTATGAAGCCGTGCGCTTGACAGGATACCTGCATATCCCCGGCAACTGACGTATGCCCAGTCGCACATTACTGCGCCCTCACACGCGGTCCATTTGACGGCTTGTTTCCCACCCCGATCCCAGCTTAGGGGGCCCTCTGTGTGGGCATTACCGCCTTTATCTCCGTGTCACCGGCTTAATGTTTTAAATTGTTGACATTATTCTATTACGCCCAGTCCCATTTGTCAAAGTTTTTTCAGAAGCCGTCCTTCGGTCAATGCAGTATAACGATAACGCAGTCGATACCATTGCATCAACTGCGTTACCAATTATGGTGGTGTGAGAGGGATTGGAACCCCTGGCGAGGAAGCGGTTTGGCCGGTGGAGGGCTAAGCTTATCAGGATTTGACTCCGCCTTCTCTTACTCCTTTGGCGATATTATCGATATCTTTGAATACTCTTTTATGGTACCAATCTATATCTTGGCGAAAACTGCTGGGACGAACATCGCTCTCTGATGCCAGCTGATACATTTTTCTGAATTCCTCGCGGAGTGGCTCTATCTCGTTACCTTTATTGAGTTCTTCATCAAGGATTCTTCTGCAGTTCTCCAAATACGCCTTTAATGGCTGATATTCATACTGAGGGGAAAACACCTCCACGCTGGGCGGTATTTCAGAAGATATATCTTTCTGGTTTTCAATCTGCTCAATGTAACCAGCGATCTTCATCTTCCAGGGACTGTCGGTCTCCATACCCTTTCTCGACGGGCCCCATTCCACACAACACACCAAAGCTGCCTGAAGACACAGCATATTTAGCTGAGCGTCTTTATCTGTCCCGCTTCTATATTTGTTTCGTATTTCATATTCCGGTTCAATGATCGTCCTAAAATATGTCTCTTCAGTCAGCTTTAGGCATATTATTGCGGCTAAATCAGCATAGCTTTCCCGATACAAATGCAACAGATTATAAATCTTATTTTCCAGTATTACACAACTGTTGTACTGATTCACTGGCGTAAATTTCTGCAGGTAATTGACCATCTCTGTTTGTAATGTCTCAGGGGGAATGTTTTCAACGATAATCTTCGACTGCAAGCCCCAGTCCATATAGATGCCTTTGAGTACCAGAGGAAGATTCCGCTGCAGGCGCTGAATATACATGCCGGTATTCAGGCCGCTTCCCCTGATCCTTTTTTCAATTTCATATTCCAGACGGCCTCTAATCCGGCGCAAATTTTCTTCTGGGATACACAGATCAGTCCGTTCATCCAGATGCCACATGTTCATAATAATCCCGGCACAGGAAAGAATGATTCGATGCAGCCTGTCTTCCCTCTGCCGTCCTGTCTCTCCTGAATAGTGGAGGTATTCATGACAAAGAATAACTGTGACCCTTTCCGGATGAAACATTAGAGAAACCGGAAGGGTTACCAGCAACGCACAACTCTCATTATAGTCACGGGACCAGTCGTCAGCTGGGTCATGTACGCATAAGGTGTTGGCTCTCAGACCTATATCATGCACTATCAGCGGTTCATAGCTGATCTTCGACGCATCTTGTGTGGCTTGGATATCGATTTGCTTGAGCATCAGGTCCAACCGTTTAAGAAAAGCCATATAAAATGCAAGAAGCGCAGCGGGAACATATACTCTGGGCGATTGAAGCTTGGGGTTTTGCATCAGCTGGCTCTCCAAGTGGAAGATATCGTTGGCCAGGCTCATCCAGCTGTTGAGAAAAAGCCGGGTATTTTCCAGTTGCTCTTCGGTCAGGCCTTCGTACTCTGTTGTAACAAGATAGTACAATCTGTCTATAAAGGCTTTAGCACTGGGCCAGATCAGCAGAGACAGGTCATCCATTACGCAGTTGCTCTTCATGGTCAGTAGCATACGGATCTGTGATGAAAAAGCCAATTGCCAGTCGAACGCGTTATCGCGCAGTTTATCCTCTATTTCACGCACGCGGACGAGCAACGCCTCGTTATCATTCGGCCTTTTACCGTCTTCCTCCAAAACCTTCTTGGGATCTTTGGCGCCGTCGTCCGTCCCCGCTGCGTTGATTCCGATGCGCGTCACAATGTCGTCGAATGCATTGGCAGCCGTATACGCGGCTTCACCCTCCGTCAGCTTTTCATACAAAATGCGAAGGATACGTATTAGAACACCGGCAGGCGCTCCCGAGATATCAACAAGCGCATCTGCCGTCCCGGTCACAAAGAAAACATTATCCTTGAGGCCAAGTTTATCGAAAAAGAGATCAGCGACTTTTGAAGAATGGACAGAGAAACGCATGCTCGCCTTAGGAAGCTTAGTATTAATTCCGGCTATGGCCTGGCTGTTTTTATAAAAACCGCCATAGTTCTCTTTGAACAACTCTCTGTCAAGGCCACAGTAGGAATAAATATCCCCTACAATTTCATTCTCAAGAAGACCCTTTATGATCTTCAGACATGCGTTCAAACAACAGCTCTTCAAAATGACTGTCGTATCGCCTAATTCAAGGGTTTTCCCAAAAAGACAATAGACCGGATAACCGTTGATTTCTGTGTCCAAATCGCCTATTCTGCCGACACCGCCTTTTGACGCGGTTTTACCAAATATCCTCTCTATGATCTGCATCAGTGCATCGTCTGATTTTCTGTTTTCACAGGATGATTCAAAATGAACGCGGGAAACAAACATAAAGGGAGTTTTTTCCGACCAGAATAATTCCTCTTCTTTTGAATACTTATTCTCACGAAAAACATATAAAGGGTACACGCATCTGGAATAGTAGTCTTCATTCCCCTTTGCCCACGATTCAGCGGCGATTGCGGAAAAGACAGTATTGATTTTGCTGTATTCGATTTTACGTACCCGCATAACATCAAAATGGCCCAAGCAGGCATATGCATCGTCATCGGCAGGCATATCGTTCACATTGAGACCAACACTATAGGCATCTTTAATCAGTTCTATCACTCGAATGGTGTATTTTTCTTCTTCTGTATTGCTCAACATTGCTCACCTCGATCCGTCAGTATGGCAGCAGGTCGTTCATCTTCTCCCGAAAACGGAAGACATTCATATAACTTTGTTCAGGATTATAATATGTACTTCCTGACGCCAGCAAGACCAACTGACCCCAGGAAAAGAAACCCATTACGTCTGCGATCCCCATATCATATTTATTCAGCAGATTTGATACCAGCGTCCAATATTCAGGCGTGCTCTCCACTATGCCGTGCCCCATGGAAAACGCTTCCACCAGCCCTGCTGCGACAGAAATAAGGACCAATAACCGCAGCATGTATTTAAAACGACCGTCACTACTGTCACAGCCGTCCGCAGCAGAATACATGTCCGCGGACAGCAATTGATCGATAAGTGCCTCCCAAGTATCTAGGCGTTCTTCATTTCCTTGTTTGTTTGCCAATAAATGCTGTCTCCAAGCTCCCAGACCGCATAGCAGAACAAAGCTTCGGGCGTTGACATCCTGTTTTACTACTGCCGGACTGGGGATATCATCTTTTTGTATAATGCTCAGCGGTATGTCTTTGGATAATTCAAAGAGAAGCTGCCGAAGTACAGCGGCTTGGCTAAATTTGTCCAGCCCGTCAAAGATTCTGTCAGATAAAGAGCGCGCCAGAAGTATTGAATCCACGGCTTTAGCGCTGCTGCTCACTGCATCCTGAGCCTGCTTGTCCGATGAGGGGGAAGGATCCTTCACGGAAGCGTGATCGTTTCTGCCAATCTCCGTATCCGTACTATTCTTTCCATATGAATATGTGTAAAAAAAGTAGCCGCTGCTGTCTTCCGGAAGGCTGCATTTTCCAGTCTTCTCAAAGGTGCACAGCATCTTGGAGACAAATCCCTCCGGTAGAGCGTGGTGTGCCAGGAAATACGCATGCATGTAATCACCTGACAGCAAAAGCCTTTCCCGCAATTCTGTTACATCGGTTTTTTTCCGATCTTGTGCTAAATACATTTCTATTGTTTCTGCGGCATACAGATTCTGGTTAAACACATATATCAATGCGGCTATGCCGGTTGAGGCGAAGGAGAAGGCAACGCCTGTCAAGCAAACTAACCCACTCATCAAATATCCCATTCGGCTACAATATAGACCTGTGATCACCAGAAGAGCATACACGACATAATAATAACCGATCCTCGGAAACAAGGTGGACATGACCCGCGAGAGGGGAATACTATATGCGGTTGTATTTCGGATCCCGATAATATAGGGAAGCGAGAAATTTATGAGGCCGCAAACCGTAAAAACGGAAGCCAATGCATCGCTTTGGAAATTATTCGACACAAGTATGACCAGAGGACACGCGCTTGGCAGGATTCTTCCGTTGCAAAAAAAGATCCTTACTGTAAGACGGAGCAAAACAACGATCAGTAATGATAATGCAATTATATTGAATGTTTTACTAATTGTGTGCTTTCTTTTGACTACAGCCATTTTTCCTCTTCTCTGTCTATAGAATAATTATGAGCGTCATGAAACTGACAGTAAAAGCCAGGCCCGGAATGTTTTTCCAGGCCTGACCTTATTCAGAAATATCATTTGCTATAATACTCAGCCAATTTCCTGAATTCCTCTGCCGTTGGCTGTCGATCAGAGACGGTGCCAGCATTGTCCCGGAACAATTCACTATTTGCACAATACGAGTGACGGTCTTGACGCCCAGATTGTGTCACATAGGCAACCTCATGCTGTAGCTGGCTACCGTAGGTTGATAAGAACTCCCTTGCCATTGTTCCCCTTCCTAAAAAAGTTGAAGTAGTTTATGCGTATCATAACAGAATAATTACATTTTGTCAACTAAAAATGAAGTTCAAAAACGAATCAAATTTGGCTAAAATGCACTTTTTCATGTCAGGCTGCTAAATTATTAAAGAGTGCACGCATCAACAATGAATACTCACAAGGGACGGCAAATCCCTAATTGGTACTCGTTTTCCCTCTCGCGTAAGGTTAGGAGGTAGGACCCCAGTCCGTTTTAATTTACCCGCTTGGCTTCTGAAATCATCCCTTTATGATATTCCTGAGGGACTTCCTCTGTCCATTATCTGTCAACTGCCCAGGAAACCTCGTCAGCTGCCTCCATAATGAGCCTTGCGCCCTCCGCAGCGGCCTCGTCCCTTCTGGAAGAGGCTGTCTGCCTTATCCAGCGTACGCCAGAAACAGGCAGCACATACACTGGCCGGTGACGTAGATGAACCGCCGGAAGAACATCTCCGGCACTCATCTGAGCCCCGAGCGATAAAAACAAACATGCCAACATCAAAAGTCCCCTTGTCCCGCTCTCCTCTGCGCCGCGCCAGCTCTCTCAGCCGGCGTTGGCCAGCATCAGCTTCAGCCAGTTCTCCTGATTGACCCAACTGACGCCCGCGTCGTAGTCGATAGCCACGATGTTGGACCCAAGGAAGAGCTTCTTCACCAGCACCATCATGCCCTTGCCGCAGATGTGGTTGGAACAGGCATCCGAAGGGCTGGGTACAGACGATATTTTTGCAGCTCGACCGGCTTAACTCCACCATCTCAGCCGCAAGAGCCCCCCTCGCCCATCTTCACCGCCCGGCCGCTCACCTCACCGGCCAAGTCCACCACTTCCTCGAAAGGGGAGCGCCGGTGAACAGGCCGCCCTCCGTCAGCGCGTTCATCTCCCGCCGTTTCCGGCACAGGAACTGGAAAGCGGCCTTCTCCGCCGGGTACCAGAGGCCGCCCCGGCGGTAGAGCGCCTGGTCCATGATGTCGTTGTTGGCGCAGAATAGGCAGAAGTCCAGAACCCCCGGCTCCACGATCTCCGCGCTCTCCCGGATGAGAAACCGCTCCAAGTTGTTGTTGCCCAAGGGGAATATTTGACGAAGATCTCCCCCACGATACTGCACCGCCCTATAAAATGCGGACATCGTGTTCTCCGGGTAATTGGCCGAGGCGCCCCGGTGGGCGGTGATCTCAGCGGTGTGCAGATACTCCACCTCCGGGCCGGACCTGCCGGCGGCCGCCTGCAGCAGAATCGCCAGGCCGCCCGCGCCGATGACAGCCACGGCAGCTGCCTTCTGCACCCGGCTCCCCAGCGGCCGGGCGGACGGGACGGGCGCCTCGGGCACAGGGACACAGGGAAACCCTCGCCTGTCCGTTCTCTTTTCGGAAGGTATATGAGCCCGGCGCAGCCATATGCCGCTGGAACGGCAAGCGCCAACGTGAGCGCCAGGGTCAGCATGACCGCATACCATATGGCGGCAGCGAGCATCCGTGCCAAGTCATGCAGACGACGCCCTCTGCGCAGCAGGACGCATCTCTTTCCCGCGCCGCGAAAACTGCAACCCTCCAGCGTGAAGCAGACGCCTATATCTAATGCGCGCCCAGCATCAGAAACACGAAGATGATTCCTCCTGCTGCCAGCAACAGCGAGGAACACCGCGCCAGATAGTCCGCCACCGGTGCCGGCACAGATACCGACATGAAGAACACCGCCGCTGTCCCCAGATGTACAAAGGGCGCCGTCAGCAGGACAAGGGGCAAGTTTTTCGGCCAGAACGCCCTCCCGGCGTTTTGTAGTGCGAAGCGCAGCACCTACATCGGTCGCACCCGCTTTCCCTGCATGGACTGGGCCAGCAGAAATGTGACGGCGCCGACATCAATCAGCATGGCGCCCGACACCGCGGTTAGTCTGACGCACGCGGCCAGCAGGGTGATGGGCTCCCGGTGAAACTGGTAGACATTTTCATGGGGCAGATATGGATGCCCCGACCAGCGCATTGCCAGGGCAAGGTTGCCGGACAGGAGCGGAACGAGGACCAGAGCAGCTGGCCAGTATATAGACCAGCTCAAACACCGCAGCGGCCCTCCGGTTGCCCATGACACGGCCTGTGTCCGTCTTCCATCTTCGCACCTCGTCCACCCCCTGTCCGGATACCTTAACTCCAAAATGGCCTAATTATTGTAGCACAATTGTAACTAATAAGATGGCCTTCATGTAAACAGGCAGTAAAGTTCAACTGGAATAGAAGCATTTTCTATATCTATCTCCTAAAACAAATTCCTTCTATACTGTTTGAAATACTAGTCAGAAATAATGACAATCATACGTAAACTATCAACTACAGCACCACAGCAACCACATCCTCCTCCTCCACAAACGGCTCCTCCCAATACCGCGAGTCGTAGGAGTCTGCCGCATTATCGCCCAGGACATAGAAGCATCCATCCGGGACGGTGATCATCTCGCCGTTCCGTTCAATCTCCTCTCCCCCGCTCGCCGCGATCCTCTTCACCAGAAGCTCTCCATCATGCCTGAAAATGATAATATCCCCGGTCTTCAGCTCCCCATGGAGTCGAAGGCCGAGGATAATACTGTTTTTGTGGAGTGTCGGTTCCATGGAGGAACTGGGCACATAGCCCACCAGCAGCACCGTCTTGAGAATCAGCAGCGTCACTGCCGCGCATAGGACTGGGATCACCCAGCCTCGTTGTTTTCGCCTATCCGTAGGTTTTTTCATTTCTTTCACGCACTCATCTCCTCCCTGTTCATGATACAAACTCCCCTCGCCTCCAGGAACGCCTTGCTCCTAAAGATGACCTGCCGGCAGTAATACTCTCCCAGATAGCCGATGTGGGCCTGGGACAACGTAGCTGAGATCGTGGCTGCCAGCCAGCGGTATGCCTCCTTCTTGCTCATATACCCTGCCTGGTGCAGCTGGTCAAAGTAGCGATGGGCTGTTCGGCGGAGCTCGCGCAGCTGGCCGTTCGCCATCTCCCCCACCGGAATCGTCGTCCCCGGGTGCGTGCGGACATAGGCGTCACATGCCGGGTACCTGGCGCACACATACAACATGGTATTATTGCTGTTGTCCCTGTAGATGCCATCCGCGCTTTTAAAGACTACCGGCGCTCCGCAGTACGGGCAGCGCATCTCATTGCGCTTCCTGGCGTTATCAGTTTTAGACTTCCTTTTCATAGTGCCTTCAAACAAAAAAGCGGCCGGAAGACTGACGAAAAAACAAACAGAGCCAAATGCTGAAATTACGATATCTCATCCAGCAATTGACTCTGTACGTTATTGGTCAGCCTTCCGGCCTATGAGATTGAAGATGGCTTGCGTCGTTAGAGATCAGCTCAATGCGCATGATCCGTAACGGTTCCCTATCCCCCTTGGGACGGTCTGACTCCGGGCATGCTTCCGAAGTACCGAAAGCCTGGGCGCAAGCCCTTGCTTCGGCTACAGTATAGCAAGCCATCACAAATATGTCAAGGATTTTTGCAATTTTTCTGTCTCTTTTTGATGATTATTAGAAAAAATGCTCGAATCCTTGCATAAATGTCAGTTTGGGAGAAAAATCACTCCTCTTCGTCGTCATCGTCATACTCATCTTCCGCTTTACGCTTTGTGAGAAAATGCACAGCCACGAGTATCCCAGCTGCGATCACAAGGCCTGCCAGGAAGATGATGATCGGCACCAGGGGCACGCCGCCGGACTGTTCCTCGGCCGTCTGGGTTTCCGCGGGCGCCGTTGTCTGCACGCCGACCTCACTCTCGGACCCCTCAGGCAGAGGAGCCGGCGTCTGCTCCGTTCCGGTCATGGCGACCGTACCGGACTGAGTCCCAGTCGCGCCGGAGACCAGGCGGAGCACATAGGTGTGGCTCCCCCCTATCTCCATGCGCATGGAGCCGTCATTGGCGACGGGAATGGTGCCCGGGTAGCTACCCACGTCGGTCTCCAGGGTGAACTGCGCGCCGGCCCACTCCGGGCCAAAGTACAGCTCCAGCTGCGCCGGTTCCATCAG
>CANPXW010000071.1 GCA_947587025.1 uncultured Oscillospiraceae bacterium | reverse complement strand
CTGGGCTACGCGGGGCTTTACGAGTGCGTCAAGTACATGACCGGCAAGAGCCACACCGACCCCTCCGCCACGCCCTTCGCCCTGGAGATCATGCAGTACATGAACGCCGCCTGCAAGCGGTGGAAGGAGAAGCACAACATCGACTTCTCCCTGTACGGCACCCCCCTGGAGAGCACTACCTACAAGTTCGCCAAGTGCCTGCAGAAGCGCTTCGGCATCATCGAGGGCATCACCGACAAGGGTTACATCACCAACTCCTACCACGTGCACGTCACCGAGAAGATCGACGCGTTCACCAAGCTGAAGTTTGAGGCCCAGTTCCAGCATCTGTCTCCCGGCGGTGCCATCAGCTACGTGGAGGTGCCGGATATGCAGAACAACCTGGAGGCCGTGCTGCAGGTGATGCGGTTCATCTACGACAACATCATCTACGCGGAGCTGAACACCAAGAGCGACTACTGCCAGGTGTGCGGCTGGGACGGTGAGATCGAGATCGCCGAGGACGACGGCAAGCTCATCTGGCGCTGCCCCCGGTGCGGCAACACCGACCAGAACAAGATGAACGTGGCCCGGCGCACCTGCGGCTACATCGGCACCCAGTTCTGGAACC
Organism: uncultured Oscillospiraceae bacterium; assembly: GCA_947587025.1. Classification (GTDB taxonomy): domain Bacteria; phylum Bacillota; class Clostridia; order Oscillospirales; family Oscillospiraceae; genus CAJOIG01. Next base: position 9,538 of record CANPXW010000071.1, on the reverse strand, counting down.
AGGGCCGTACCCAGGAGATCAAGGACCGGGTCCTGCACCTGTAAGATATGAATTACGGCGAGATCAAAAACTGCGATATAGCCAACGGCATCGGCGTGCGGGTGACACTGTTCGTGTCCGGCTGCACCAACCGGTGCCCCGGCTGCTTTCAGCCGGAGACGTGGGATTTCGACTACGGCGAGCCCTTCACCGTGGAGACGGAGGGCAAGCTGCTGGAGATGCTCGCGCCCAGCTATATCAACGGTCTGACGCTGCTGGGGGGAGACCCCTTCGAGCCGCCCAACCAGCGAGTGCTGGCGCCGTTTTTGCGTCGGGTGCACGCGCTGTATCCGAACAAGACCGTGTGGGCTTTCACCGGCTTTGTGTACGAGGACCTGCTGCGGGATGGCAGCCATCCCCGCTGCGAGGTCACCGACGAGATGCTGGCGCTGGTGGACGTGCTGGTGGACGGGCCCTTCCTGGAGAAGAAGCACGAGGTAGGGCTGCGGTTCCGGGGCTCCACCAACCAGCGGCTCATCGACATGAACAAGACCCGCCAGCAGGGCCGGGTCGTCCTCTGGGACGACTGAGAAGCGCATCCATTTCCCGGCTCCCTGGAAAGGGGGCCGGTTTTACTGTGGGGGAGAGCAAATGCAGAATTTTCTGGAGAAAGAGGAAGTGCTGCTCAGCAGCAAGCTGGACTACACAGGCCGGCTGAAGCTGGCGGGACTGTTCGACCTGTTCATGGACCTGGCGGCGGAGCAGGCGGCGTACATGAACGTGGGCTATGAGCAGATGCTGGCCCACCGGGCCTTCTGGCTGGCGGTGCGCACAAGGGTGCGCGTCTATAAAGTGCCGGGGCTGCTGGACCGGGTGAAGGTGAAGACCTGGCCGGGCAAGCCGGGGCTGGTAAAGTGCGACCGGTTCTACCGGCTGACCATGGACGGCGAGACCCTGGCGGAGGGCCGCACCGAGTGGGTGGCTCAGAACATCGACGACGGCCGTATGCTCAAGACCGATGCCTTCGGCTATCCGCTGGATATGGAGCCCCTGCCGGAGCGGGTGTGCGACGGCCCCTTCACCCGGTTCCGGGAAAAGCCGGAGGCGGCTAACCTGCTGACCACCTACACCGTGGGCTCCCGGGACATCGACACCGGCCGACACATGAACAACGTGGCCTATGTGCGCATGCTCATGGGCACCTTCTCCGTCTCGGAGCTGGAGGCCATGGACGTGGCAGAGGCGGAGATCGCCTACAGCGCCGCCTGCCGGGAGGGGGAGACCCTCTCTGTCTACCGACGTCGGGACGAGGAAGGCTGGCACCTGCTAGTACAGAAGCCCGACGGCACCACGGCGGTGCAGATGGTGCTGCGGACCAGGTAAGGAATATGAAGGAACTGACCAAATACCGGGGATGCCTGCTGGCGGGCGCTGCCGGCGACGCGCTGGGCTACCCGGTGGAGTTCATGGGCGAGGGGTCGATATTCTCCCGCTACGGCCGGCAGGGCATCGGCGCGTATGCGCTGACCGGCGGCCTGGCGCTCATCTCCGACGACACCCAGATGACCCTGTTCACCGCCGCCGGCCTGCTGGCGGCAAAGGCCCAGGGGGTCTCGCTGACGGATTCCGTGTGGGCCAGCTATAAGGACTGGCGGCGCACACAGACCGGCCGGCAGACGGAGCGGCATGGCCGCCACACCTGGCTGATGAACGTGCCGGCGCTCTGGTCGCCCCGCGCGCCCGGCAATACCTGCATGGGCGCTCTGGCGGGCGGCCCCGGCAGCATGGACCGTCCGCAGAACAGCAGCCGGGGCTGCGGCGGCGTGATGCGCGTCGCGCCGGTGGGGCTCTGGATGCCCGCTCAGGCGGGGGTCAGCCAGGATGACGTGGACGAGCTGGGCGCGCGCTGCGCCGCGCTGACCCACGGCGGCGACCTGGCCTGGCTGCCCGCAGCCATGCTCGCCCATATGGTGAGCGTGCTGGTCCACGGGGAGGGCTTCACGCCGGAGAGCGCGGCGGCGGACGCGCTGGAAGCGGTGGAGCGGCAGTTTTCCGCCGCGCCCCACATCGGCCAGTTCGCCGCGCTCGTGGAAAAGGCCGTGGACCTGGCCGGTTCCGCCGCCGACGATCTGCAGGCCATCCACCAGCTGGGTGAGGGCTGGGTCGGAGACGAGGCGCTGGCCATCGCGGTGTACTGCGCCGTCAAATACAGCGACGATCTGGAGCGGGCTCTGATCGCCGCCGTGAACCACCGGGGCGACAGCGACTCCACCGGCGCCATCGCCGGCAATATCCTGGGGGCATACCTGGGCCTGGACGCCATCCCGCAAAAGTTCACCGACCAGCTGGAGCTGAAGGACGTCATCCTGGAGATCGCGGACGACCTCTTTCGGGACGATGGCAGCGTACCCCAGGACAGCGTATGGAAGGAAAAATACGCCGACGGGACCTGGAAGGGGCCTGGCGCGGCGATATGACACGCGAGCGAGAGGGCATATGTACAGACTTTTGAAGCAGGAAGAGGGACACGCCCGGCGGGGGGAGTTCACCACGCCCCACGGCACGGTGCAGACGCCGGCCTTTATGAACGTGGGCACCGTGGCCGCCATCAAGGGCGGGCTGTCCGCCAAGGACCTGGAGGACATCGGCACCCAGGTGGAGCTGTCCAACACCTACCATCTGCACGTCCGTCCCGGCGACGAGCTGATACGGGACATGGGCGGGCTGCATAAGTTCATGGGCTGGCACGGCCCCATCCTCACCGACAGCGGCGGGTTCCAGGTGTTCTCCCTGGCGGGGCTGCGCAAGGTGACGGAGGAGGGCGTGTCCTTCCAGAGCCATGTGGACGGCCGGCGGCTGTTCATCGGCCCGGAGCAGAGCATGCGCATCCAGGCCAATCTGGGCAGCGACGTGGCCATGGCCTTCGACGAGTGCGTCAAAATACCATCCCCCCGGGAGTATTTCCAGGCGGCCAACGGCCGCACCTACCGGTGGCTGGTGCGGTGCAAAAAGGCCCTGGCGGCGTATAATGCCGAGCCGGACGCGGTCAATCCCTGCCAGATGCTCTTCGGCATCAACCAGGGGGGCATATATCCCGACCTGCGGGTAGAGCACATGAAGGCCATCGCCGAGCTGGACCTGCCCGGCTACGCCATCGGCGGGCTGGCGGTGGGGGAGACCCACCAGGAAATGTACGACACCATCGAGCTGGTGCAGGAGCATATGCCGGCTGACCGGCCCCGGTACCTGATGGGCGTGGGCACGCCGGGAAACATCATCGAGGGCGTGTGGCGCGGGGTGGACCTGTTCGACTGCGTTATGCCTGCCCGCAACGGCCGGCACGCCCACCTGTTCACGAAAGCCGGCATCATCAACCTGAAAAACGAGAAGTACGCCCGGGACGAGAGCCCCATCGACCCAGAGTGCGGCTGTCCCGTGTGCCGGCGCTACAGCCGGGCCTATCTGCGCCACCTGTTCAAGGCGGAGGAGGCGCTGGGCCTGCGCCTGGCGGTGATGCACAACCTGTGGTTCTATAACCACCTGATGGAGGAGATACGTGCCGCCCTGGACGAAGGGCACTTTGCCGCCTACCGGGCAAAATACGCCAAAATCCTTGACACGAGGATATGAACGCATTTATAATAGAGGCAACTTATTTGGAGGTATTCAAATGAAACTTTCCCGCCTTTACAAGGTTTTCGCGCTGGCGCTGCTGGTGGCGCTGGCCGCGCTGATGGTATCCGGCTGCGCGCCTGCCGCGACGGACGGCGCCGCCGCCGCTGATGGCACCGCTGCCGCCGCCGGCGGCGGTATGAGCATGATCATCATGCTGGTGCTGATGATCGCGGTGTTCTACTTCTTCATGATCCGTCCGGAGAACAAGCGCAAAAAGAAAGCCCAGGAGATGCGCGACAACCTGTCCGTGGGCGATACCGTCACCACCATCGGCGGCATCATCGGCAAGATCGTCAACGTCAAGGACAACGCCATCGTCATCGAGACCAGCGAGGACCGGGTGCGCATGCAGCTGACCAAGTGGTCCGTGTCCAGCGTGGGCAAGCAGACCGAGGAGCCTCAGAAGTAAGACTGAACTGACATAGTTTGACCCCTCCGTGAATAGGCTGTACCAGTCTTATCCACGGAGGGGTCTTTATGTCGTTTCTCAAAAAGTGGTCCTTCGGTCTGTGCGTCACGGCGGGGGAGGGGTGCGCTCTCGCGCTGACGGCGCTGCTGCTGCTCCCGGCGGCATGGGCGGTGTCGGCCCAGGCGCTGCCCCTGCAGGCGGGGCTGCCGCTGCCCTATATCGCGGCAGGCCTGGCGGTGCTGGCGCCTACCGCCGCCATCGGCCGCGTCCGGGGCCGGCAGGCGCTGGCTATGGGCGGAGCCATCGCCGGCGGCTACATCCTGCTGGCGGCCCTTGTATGCGCCCTCGGCGGGGCAAAATGCGCCTTTGGCCCGTGGCTGGGCATCCTCGCCGCCGCTGTGGGGGCGGGCGCATTGGCCGGCGCACTGCTGTCCGTTCGGCAAAATAGACATAAAAGACGGCGCCGTTAGTCATTTTTGATAACTATATGTCATCGCCTGGCCAGTGGACATAAATGGTTACAATGACACTAAATATCGTTGTGAATTGTAATTTTTGATACCATTTATGGGGCAAAGTCAGAAAATCGGGGAACATAATAATTACAAAATGTAACTTATAAGTGAAATTTCTTAACATAACGCCCGTCAAAAGTTACAAAAATGACATTATTTGCAAAAAACTCTTGATAACTATCTGAATTTGTATTATAGTTATGTCACGATGATTATGTCAAACGACATGAAGGGGCGTGGCCACGGTGACAAATTCAGAATGCCTGGAGAGATATGAGCGGTATCTGACGGACGAGAAAAAGGCGTCCAAGAATACCCTCAGCTCCTATATGCGGGACATCCGCCAGTTCGGCGCGTACCTGATGGCCCAGGGGGAGAGCTATGACAGCGCGGAGGAGGAGCAGCTGTGCGATTACATACAGACGCTCCGCACCGAGGGCAAGTCCATCGCCACCGTCTCCCGCAACATCGCATCGTTGAAGAATTTCTACGTGTGGATGAAGCTGCACGGCTACGTGGAGCACAATCCCACCGGCAAGCTGGTGCCGGACAAGGCCACCCATAAGCTGCCGGAGATCCTGACGGCTCAGGAGGTGGAGCTGCTGCTGGCCCAGCCGGAGTGCACCGACCGCAAGGGCTACCGGGACCGGGCCATGCTGGAGCTGCTGTACGCCACCGGCATCCGGGTCAGCGAGCTGATCGGCCTGGACGTGACCGACGTGGTGCTGTCCGCCGGCATCATCAACTGCCGAGGCCGCAACCGTGTGCGCACCATCCCCCTGTATCCCAAGGCCGTCAAGGCCCTGAAGGACTACGTGGAGTTCATCCGGCCGGAGATGATCGCTTCCCCGAGCGAGAGGGCGCTGTTCGTCAACGTCAGCGGCGAGCGCATGAGCCGCCAGGGCTTCTGGAAGATCGTCAAGAGCTACCAGCAGAAGGCGGGCATCCAGAAGGACATCACGCCACACACCCTGCGCCACAGCTTCGCCACCCATCTGCTGGAGAATGGCGCCGATCTGCACTCCATCCAGGAGATGCTGGGCCACGCGGACATCAGCTCCACCCAGATCTATTCCCAGCTGGTGAAAAAGCAGCTGAAGGACGTGTACAACAAGGCCCATCCACGGGCGTGAATGACAGATAATGACCCCCTCCGCAGCGATGCGGAGGGGGTCATGTGCATTTATTCGCCGTCCTCGTCCGGATAGGCGTCGTCGTTATACTCCAGCTCTATGTGGGGGTTGTCCCCGGCGGCCTGCTCGATGACGGCCAGGACCTTCGCGCTGAAGCCGCCCCACTGGCGCAGCACCTCTGCGCCGGCCAGCACGATGGTACAGGGGCCCTTTTCCGACAGACAGTCGTACAGCGCGTCCAGGTTCTTCCCGTAATAGCCAGGCAGCTCCAGTGCCTGGGCCAGATATTCGTGGGCCGTCTCGGGGAAGAGCAGCCGCTCGCAGTTGATCGTATACACCGTCACCAGCGCACCTCCCAGTCCTCCGTCACCGTGACCTCGCGAAAGGTGTCATAGTGGTCGGTGGTATAGAAATACAGACCGTCGTCGGAGAAGATGAGCCGCCGGGAGCCCCTGGAGCCGTAGCCGTAGGTGTCGATGTCGCACTCGGTATAGTGCCGGCCGGGGGCCTCGGGCAGCTTGTCCTCCCGGTTGCCGAAGGTATCGCCGCCGATGGCCGCGCCTTGCTTATACCGCTCCACGGAGCCGCCCTCCCAGCCCAGCGCCCGGGCCTCGTGCTTGGTGATGTAGTTGGGCGGCAGCTCCCCATATGCCTCCAGATACAGCACCACGTTCGTTACGTCGTAGTAATATTGGCCGTATTCCGGCAGCCGGTCGTCCTTCGGGAGCGTCCGCTCATCCTGGACCTGGTCCAGAACGGCAGCGGCCTCGTCCACAGCGCTGCCGCAGGCGGTCAGCGCCAGCGTCAGCAGGGCCAGCAGCAGAGCCAGGATGCGTCTAGCGTGCATATCATCATCTCCCTGGAGCAGTATACATGCTTTTTCCGTCCAGGGCAACTTTTTCTCCCGTTTTTCTCCGGGATATGGTACACTGTGGGGGAAGTGAGGTGACGCGTATGGCGCATATCGTGGAGCTGGACGCGCTGTCCGCCCCGGAGCTGGATGTGTACGCCCGGCTGACCGAGGCGCAGCTGCGGAACCGTCTGGAGACGGAAAAGGGCATATTCATCGCCGAGAGCGCCAAGGTCATTGACGTGGCCCTGCGCATGGGGCATGAGCCGCTGTCGCTGCTCATGGAGCGGCGGCATCTGGCCGGCCAGGGCGCGCTTCTCATGGACCGGTGCGGTGACATACCCGTCTACACGGCGGACCGGTCCGTGCTGGAGGGCCTCACCGGCTACACCGTCAACCGGGGCATTTTATGCGCCATGCACCGGCCGAAGGAGCGCACTGTGGACGAGGTGTGCGCCAACGCCCGGCGCATCGCGGTGCTGGAGAATATCGTGGACGCCACCAACATCGGGGCCATCTTCCGCTCGGCTGCCGCGCTGGGCATGGACGGGGTGCTGCTGACGGGGGACTGCTGCGACGCGCTCAACCGCCGGGCTGTGCGGGTGAGCATGGGCACGGTGCTGCAGGTGCCCTGGGCGCATATAGACGGCTGGCCGGAGCATGGGCTGGAAGAGCTGCGGCAGATGGGCTTTGTGTCGGCAGCCCTGGCCCTGGACGAGGACGCGCTGGACATAGACGACGCGTCCCTGGCGGCCCGGGAGAAGCTGGCGCTTGTACTGGGGGCGGAGGGAGACGGCCTGCGGCCCCGCACGGTGGCTGCCTGCGATCATACCGTGCGCATCCCCATGCAAAACGGCGTGGACTCGCTGAACGTGGCCGCCGCAGGCGCGGTGGCGTTCTGGCAGCTGCGAGCGCGCTGAAGTCCTTTTTATGGGACAGAGATCAGCGGACAATGGTCGTATCTCACCAGCGGGAGGTGTTTTTTTCATGACTCTGGACAAGCTCAACGCGGCCCAGCGGGAGGCGGTCACGGCCACGGAGGGGTACGTGCGCGTCATCGCCGGGGCCGGCTCCGGCAAGACACGGGCGCTGACGTACCGATTCGCGTATCTTGTCAACGAGCTGGGCATCCTGCCGGAGAACATCCTGTGCGTCACCTTCACCAACAAGGCGGCCAACGAGATGCGCCAGCGCATCCACAGCCTGACCGGCGACAACGACACCGGCTACATCAATACCTTCCACGGCTTCTGCGTGTCGGTGCTCCAGGAGGAGAGCTATGCCGTGCAGTACCCCAAGAGCTTTCTGGTGCTGGACAATTCCGACATAGACGATATGCTGCGCATCATCTACGAGGAGCGCGGCCTCTCCCTGCGGGACATGACCTTTGCCGCTGCCCGGGACATGATCGAGATACTCAAGATCTTCAAGCGCCCGGACTACTATCTGGACATGCTGGACATGGACCTGGACGCCCTGCGGCAGAAGTACGAGCAGGCCGCGTCCGCCCGGGACATCATCTTTTACGGCTACCTCTACCAGGAGAAGAAGTGCTTTGGGCTGGACTACAACGACCTTATCATCCTCACGCTGCATATTTTCCGCCAGCACGAGGATATCCGGCTCAAGTGGCAGCAGCGGCTGGAATACATCATGATCGACGAGTTCCAGGACATAGACTCGCTGCAGTACGAGCTGATGGAGGCGCTGTGCGGCTATCACAAGAACCTGTTCATCGTGGGCGACCCGGACCAGACCATCTACACCTGGCGGGGGGCGGACGTGCGGTATCTGCTGGACTTCGACAAATCCCATCCCGGCACGCGTACCATCCTGATGATGGACAATTACCGCTCCACGCCCCAGATACTGGCTGCGGCCAACTCCCTCATCGAGAAGAACCGCACCCGCATCAAGAAAGACCTCGTCCCCACGCTGCCGGACGGACCGGGCGTGGTGTGCTGTGACGCCGATACCCCCGAGGGGGAGGCGGCGTGGATGGCGTCCGAGATGCAGCGTCTGCATGAGCAGGGCGTGCCCTACCGGGACATGACGGTGCTGTACCGGGCCCACTACGTGACCCGTCCGGTGGAGGACGCGCTGCTGAAGGAAAAAATACCCTACGCCATCTACAGCGGCGTGCCCTTTTTCGGCCGGATGGAGGTCAAGGACGCCCTTTCCTATCTGCGCATGATCGCCTACCGGGACGATCTGGCCTTCCGGCGGGTGGTGAACCGGCCCAAGCGGAACATGGGCAAGCGGCGGATGCAGTACCTGGAGCAGCAGGCGGAGAAGGAGGGCCGCACCCTCTACGAGGCCCTGGTCCGTCATCTGGATGACGAGATATTCCGGGGCACGAAGGCGTCGGCCTTCGTCAGCCTCATAGAGCGCTTCGCGGCGGACTGGTCCGGCCGGCCGGTGTCGGAGGTGCTGGCCGCCATCCTCAACGAGAGCGGCTATGAGCTGGCCCTGCGCACAGAGGGGGCCCAGGAGCGGCTGGACGATCTGGCGGAGCTGAAGCAGTCGGTGTACGAGTACGAGACCAGCTGCGGGGAGGAGGCCGGGCTGGAGCACTACCTCAGCCACGTGGCCCTGTTCACCAACGCCGACACCGCTGAGGCGGGGGACAAGGTGAAGCTGATGACCGTCCACGCGGCCAAGGGGCTGGAGTTTAGGCGCGCTCTCATAAGACAGTACAATATCAGTTTTTGGGAATGGCATGGCTACACGGTTCATGCCATTTCCTCTTGCATCAGTTCGTAGATAGGGATGATGCCCACAAAGTCATAGGAGATGTGGATGTTCTGGCGGCGCTTGCCGCTGCTCTTGTCCGGGGCCTCAATGTAGATGGCCTTCACTAGTTCATGCAGCGCATACGGCGTCAGTTCTTTCAGCGTGATAGGGACCATCCCGAAAAATGTGTAAACTTCCACAGAGGGTGTAGAATAGAAGCACCACAATGGAGGTAAATAAACAT
>CANPXW010000070.1 GCA_947587025.1 uncultured Oscillospiraceae bacterium | reverse complement strand
TTTTCGATGTTGCCGTGGTCGGCGGTGACCGCCACCACGTAGCCGTGGGCCTTGCCGTACTCCGCCGCGTCACGCACACGCTCGCTGACGATGGCGGCGGCCTTTATTTTGGCCTCGGTGTTCTGGGTGTGGCCGATCACGTCGCCGTTGGCGAAGTTGGTCAGGATGAAGTCATAGCCCTCGTCCACAGCCCCCTTCACCTTCTCCGCCACCTCCGGCAGGCTCAGCTCCGGCTTCTGGTCGAAGGGGATGCCTTTCAGGGAGGGCACGCGCACGTCCGTCTCCCCGGGGAAGGGCTGGTTGACGCCGCCGTTGAAGAAGAAGGTCACGTGGGCGAACTTCTCCGACTCGGAGCAGTGGAACTGCCGCAGGCCCGCCTCGGAGATGACCTGGGCCAGGGGCTTTTGCACCCGCTCGGGCGCAAAGGCGATGGGCAGGTCCTTGAGCTTTTCGTGGTACATGGTCATGATGGCGAACTCCAGTTCGCTCATGTCCGGCCGGGCAAAATGGGGGAAGTTCTTGTCGGTGAATGCCTCGGTCAGCTCCACCTCCCGCTCGCCCCGGCGGCAGCAGAATATCACATGGTCCCCGTTTTTGATGCGGCCCACGGGCTGGCCGTTCTCGTCCTCCAGCGCCAGCGGCTGCATGCTGTAATCGGTCTGGCCGGCGGCGTAGGCGGCCTCCACCGCCTTAGCCAGGGCCTCTCCGCCGTGAAAATCCTTATCCATGTCCTCTCCTCCTCAGACCAGCGGCGGGAAGATGTCCAGCAGCTGGGTAAAATGGGTGATGAAAGCGTCCGGCTTGTTCTCCTCGGTGACCTCCTGGTGCTTCTTGCCGGGGTAGCGCACGCCGATGGTCATGCCCAGGCCGGCGGCCTTGGCGCCCACGATGTCCCGGTTGAGGTTGTCCCCCACGAAGCAGGTCCGGGCCGGGTCGGCCCCGGTCTCCTCCAGAGCGTAGTAGTAAATGGCCGGATGGGGCTTGCGTATAAGGCACAGGGAGGACTGCTGCACAGACTTGAAATAGGGCCGCAGACCGTCCCGGTCCAGCCACTCGTCCACCTCGTGCACGCCCACCAGGTCGCTGACGATGGCCATGGTGTAGCCCCGCTTTGTCAGCTCCTTGACGGTATCCGCGCCGCCCTCGGTGACCACCCGCTCGCCCTTGGTGCGGCGGTAGGCGTAGGTGAGCCTGCCCGCAACAGCCTCCACCCGCTCTTTGGGGAAGTCGTAGGCCAGCCAACGGGTCCACAGCACCTTTTCCGGGGCCTCGCAGTAGTAGTGCAGCGCCCACTCCCGGTATTTATCGTACCTGGGCTCAATGACGGTCTTATAGAACTCGATGGGGTCCGCGTCGGCGCCTAAGAGGTCCACGATCTCCGTCTTGGCCTGGAGCATGTACGCCTCGTCCGGGCGTATCACCCGGAAGGTGTCCCCCAGGTCCACGAATATGGTGTTGATATTTTTGCTATCCATCTTTTTGCTCCTTTACTGCAATATGGGCAGGTCCAGAATGTCGATGAACTTGTGCACGATGTAGTCCGGCCGGTTCTCCTCCGTGATGGTCTTCTTGGCCAGCTTCTCCGGGCTGATGAACAGGATGTTGGCCCCTATGCCGGCGGCCTTGGCCCCGGTGAAGTCCCGGCTGAGGTTGTCGGCCACGGAGGCGCACTGGGCCGGCTCCAGGCCCAGTTCCCGGCAGCCCATGCGGTATATCTCCGGGTCGGGCTTGCGGATGTGGCAGATGGAGGAGACCACCACCGTGTCGAAATACTGCTCCAGATCGTCGTCCCGCAGCCAGTCGGCGATCTCGTTCTCGCCGATGAGGTTGCTGATGATGCCCAGGGTGTAGCCCCGGTCCTTGAGGGTCCTTATGACCTCCAGGCCGCCCTCAACCAGCCGGCGGATGCCCTTGATCTGCCGGTACTGGAAGGTCATCTCGTGGCAGATCTGGCGCAGCCGCTCCTCCGGCAGCTCCGGCAGCAGCCACTTGGCCCACAGCTCATAGTCGCCGCTCTCCCGGTTCTCGCCCAGCGCCCAGTCCCGGTAGGGCTTATAGCGCTCCTCCACCATGTCTATGAACGCGTCCACGTCGTGGGCCCCGGCCAGCTGGGCCATCCGGGCCCGTGCCCTGGTCTGGTGCTCGGCGTCGTCGTAGAGGATGCGCAGCGTGCCGCCCAGGTCGAAAAATACGCCCTTGATCTTCTCCATGGCCGTGCCTCAGCTGCGGGGCGGGAACAGGTCCAGCAGCGCCCCGATGGACTTGATGGTGTAGTCGGGCAGCTTGGTGGGAGCCTTGCCCTCCCGGTCGGCGGTGCCTGCGTCCTCGTACAGGATCATGGCGCCGTAGCCGGCGTCCAGCGCGCCCTCCACGTCCCGGACCGGGTTGTCGCCCACGTAGGCGCACTGCTCCGGCGTGGAGCCGATGCACCGGGCGCCCAGCAGATAGATGGCCGGGTCGGGCTTGCGCAGACGCACCTTGGAGGAGAGGATGACCGTCTTGAAGCAGCCGGCCACCTCATCGTGGCACATCCAGTCGGGTATCTCCGTCTCGGTGATGGTGTTGGCGATGATGCCCAGCTTATAGCCCCGGCGCTGCAGCTCCAGCAGGGTGGGCTTTACGTCGTCGTGGGGCACCCGGCGTCCGTCATGGTCCCGCCACAGGCGGGTCAGCTTGGCCGCGTGGGGGGCGATGCGCTCGGAGGGGTAGTCCGGCAGCAGGTACTGCAGCCACAGCTCCATCTCCGACACGTCCAGCAGCTCCGTCTTGGCCCACTTGCGGTATGCCTTCCAGTTCTCGTTCAGCTTGGCGAAGAACTCGTCGTGGCTCTCCGTCGCGCCCACCAGGCGCATCAGCTCCATGTCCGCCGCCATGGCGAACTCAGGGTCCTCCACCACGTACCGCAGCGTGGCGCCCACGTCAAAGAAAATGGTGTCGATGTTGGGATTCACGTTCATGTCCTCCTTATTTCTTCGTTATCTCGCGTTTTCCTTCTGGATGATGCCGGGTATCTCGGCCAGGTCCTCGATGAGCCAGTCCGGGCTGTACAGTCCCTCCAGGCCCGCGTCCCGATGGGCCACGGAGGGATTTTTGATCTGGATGGCCAGCCGCCAGCCGGCGCTGCGCACGCCACGCACGTCCCGGCTGAGGGTGTCGCCCACGTAGGCGAATTCCTCCGGCCCCAGCCCCATGGCCCGCTCTGCCTGGCGGAAGATGGCCGGATCGGGCTTGCGCGCCCCGGCGGTGCAGGAAAGCAGCACGCAGTCCATGTAGGTATCCAGGCCGTACTCCTTCAGGTAGTGGGGCATGACCGACGAGCTCATCACGTTGCTGATGATGCCCAGGCGCATGCCCATATCCCGCAGCTGGTCCATGCACTGGCGCAGATGGGGCCGGCGGATGGTGCGGGTGCGCTCGTAGTCGTGCAGGAAGCTCAGCTCCTCCGCGATGGGCTCCAGCTTTTCAGGGTCCACGTCCCAGTCCCGCAGATACCACTGCTGCCATACCTGGGCCTGGGGCAGCTCCCGGAGGTTCTGCTCCCCCCAGTGCTTGTATGCCTCGGCGTTTTCATGCAGCTTCCGGGCCAGGGTCTCCGGGTCCGCGTCGATGTGGATGTCGTAGTCCTCCAGCCGGTCCAGCAGCCGCCGGGCGAACCACTCCGCCCTGCCGGGAGGGGAGTCGGACACATGCAGCGTCCCGCCCATGTCAAAGAGCACCGCTTTGATCATTTTCCGCACCGCCTTTTCTTGAAATGTCGATGTAAATAACTAAAACGTTTCCGAACTTTTTGCGATTACCATTCTACACGGCCGCCGCGCCACTGTCAATACTTCCAGAGTTTTTTCGGCGTTTTGCGCACAGTCTGAACGCTTTGCGCCCGTATCCGGTCATTTCCGGAAAAAGCACCGGGAATGCCCCGGAAATCGGTGAATATCGGCGCTTTTCAGCGCCTTTCCCGCCGCGAAAACGGCGCGTCTTGCGCGTCCTCGGCGCTTTTTTGCGTTTTTCTTCGCCTGTTCCGCCGTTTTTTCGAGATTCGTCAAAAATAACACTTGCATTTTTCTGTGCGAAGATTTACAATGAATTTACGAAAATAGTACGCAAAATTTCCGCAAAAAGGAGGCTCCCCCATGAAAAGCGTCACCATCAAAGACGTGGCACACGCTGCCGGCGTCTCCTATTCCACCGTCTCCCGCGCCCTGTCCGGCAGTCCGGAGATCAGTGCGGAGACCAGGGAGCGCATTTTGAAGCTGTGCAAGGAGATGAACTACACCGCCAACACCGTGGCGCGGGCCATGGTGATGAAGAGCACCAAGCTGCTGGGGCTCATCCTCACGGACGTGAACAACCCCTTCATGTCGGAGATCGCCTACCACATCGACCGGCAGGCCAGGGCCCGGGGCTACAACATCATCCTGTGCAACTCCTCCCGCAATGCCGAGCAGGAGCGGGAGCTGTTCGAGCTGATGATCGGCCGGCAGGTGGACGGAGTGATGCTCTTCCCCTCCGGGCCGGAGAGCTACGAGACGCTGCGGCCCTATCTCAATCGCCTGCCCACCGTGTTCATCGGGGAAAATCTGCGGGAGGCCCCGGAGAGCTATGTGTCCGTGGACAACTACCGGGGCGCGTACATGGGGGTGGAGTACCTCTATGATCTGGGCCACCGGGACATCCTCTACTTCGGCCGCCGCCGGGGCAGCACCACCCACCAGCTCCGGGCCGAGGGCTACGCCGCCGCCTGCCGGGACCTGCATCTGACGGCCCAGTACTGCAACAACGCCTTCCCGGCCACCTCCATCAAGTACGGCTACCAGCTGGCCAAGCAGCTGCTGAGCCAGAAGCCCACCTATACCGCCATCTTCGCCGCCACGGACACCAACGCCCTGGGTGTGATGCAGGCGGCGGAGGAGCTGGGCATCGGCATCCCCGGCCAGCTGTCCCTGCTGGGCTTCGACAACATCCGCTACAGCGCCCTGCCCCGCATCGAGCTGACCACCATCGAGCAGCCTAAGAAGATGATGGCCTCGGTGGCGGTGGACAGTCTGCTGGACCGCATCCAGAACGAGATGGCCGGCTACTCTCACCGCATCCTGACGCCCACTCTGGTGGAGCGCAGCTCCTGCGCCCCCGGTCCGGCGGCGGGACGGGCCGAGTAAGAGAACTGGACAGAAAGGGACCCCTACAGCGCGCTCCGCGCCGTAGGGGTCCCTTTTTTGTTCAGCCCAGCAGACCCTTCACGATGGGGTACACCTCGTAGATGTCCTCCACCAGGTAGTCCGGCTCGAATTCCCGCCGGATGCCCTTGTCCTTCTCCTTCGTCAGCTGGGAGCCTATCTGGATGGCCGCAGCAAAGCCGGCCCGTTTGGAGCCGATGATGTCACGGGACACCGTGTCGCCCACATATACGCACTGCTCCGGCTCGGACTGCAGCTGCCGCAGAGACACCTGGAAGATGTTGGGGTCCGGCTTGCGGAATCCGGTTACGGAGGATAGGGTCACGTCCTGGAAATAGTCCCGGATGCCGTATTCCTCCAGGATGTCGAACACCTGATACAGCGCGGCGGTGTTGCTGACCACGCCCAGCTTCATGCCCAGGCTCCGCAGTCCCTCCAGCATCTCGGCCACACGGGGCCGGAGGGCGCGGTGGTAATGGGTGACCTCCCACATGTGGGCGATGCTCTCGCTGACCGGGGCCAGCTTTTCCCTGGGAAAGCCGAAATCCGTCAGCACATAGTCGCACCAGATCTGCTCCGGTTTCAGCTCGATATTGGTGGGGTCCCGGAACTGGCCGTAGCGGACCCAGCCGGCGTCCACCCGCTTTTTCAGCTCCTCCAGCCCCACGCCCGTATCCAGGCCCGCCTCGGCCAGCATGGCCTGCAGCTTTTCGACGGCCTCCCGCTGGGAGCGCTCGTCCACATAGATGTCCTCCAGCGTGCCGCCCATATCGAACATTACGGATGTGATCATGTCTGCCTCCCCGGAGACAGGATGTCTCCGTCTTCTTTGATGATGAGATCGGCGCTACGCCGATATGCCGGCGCGTGCCAGTCCGCGCCGAAGCTGTCGGTGAACAGCACCCGCGCCCCCTGCCGCTGCAAAAGCTCCACGGCGGCGCGGGATGGCCGGTCCTTTTTGGGATTATACTCCGCCGCGCAGGACACCACCGCCCAGGCCGGCCGCAGCCGCTGCACCAGCGTCTCCGTCAGGGACTTGGCGTCGGCATGGTGGGGCACCTTAAGGATGTCGCAGGGGGCGGCCTCGTCCTCCCAGGCCGCGCCATAGCAGTCCCCGGCAAGCTCTATCTGCCGCCCGGCGTAGACAAGGCGCAGCCGCAGGGAGCCGGGATTGCGGTACTTGGCGGACCAGTACTGCAAGCCCTCCGGCACATCGGCGCCGGACAGAAGCCCCGCGTATGCCTGGCGCTGATAGGCCGCGGCGGACGCGTCCGGACAGACGATCTGCCCGCTCAGCCGGGGGGTGAAGCGCACCGGCTCCGTCTCCGTGACGGTGTGCAGCCGGCAGCCCAGCGCGCGCATCCGCTCACAGTCCTCCGCCCATCTTTCCAGGCAGTCGGCCAGGCCCCGGACGGTCTTTAAGTCCGCCAGCTTTTCCCGGTCCAGGGCAGAGGGCCCCTCCGGGATGAAGCCAGCGTACAGGTCGGAAACGGAGACCTGCTCCAGGATATTGCGCAGGCCGCCGAAGTGGTCGACGTGCAGATGGGTGATCACCACCCCGTCCAGGTGGTCCACCCCATTTTCCCGCAGATACTCCGCCGCCGTGCAGCACAGCGACCCCGGGCTGACGGATGGCTTCTCCCGGCCGGCGTCCACCAGCAGGCGGAAAACTGTATCCCCCTGCCGGTCCTCTATGAGCGCGGCGTCTCCGTCGGCCACGTTGATGAAATGCAGCATCAGCATGCTCTCACCGCCGTTTGGTGTACTTGCGCCACTCCGGCTCCTTCACCGGCTGCACCGGAGGACGCCAGTCGCGGCGGTACATGATATACGTGGCCAGCAGCCCCAGGCACAGGGGTATCACCACGAACCAGCCGTAGAAGGTGAGGAACGCCCCTATGGCCCCGGAGCCCCGGAGGATGACGAGCATGCTCACCAGCACCAGCACCGCGTATGCCGCCAGCCACAGGTGGCCGGCGAAGGCCAGGCGCTTGTCCTTGAAGATGAGGTGGAATATCCAGGCGACAGCCGCGCCGAAGGCGCCGGCCAGCATGGCCTGGCAGAGATTTGAAAGCTTCACCGGCCAGCCGGCCATGGGGCCGGTCAGGTACTCAGTGACCAGATGGAAGCCCAGCACGTAAAAGGCCAGGAACACGAAGCTGAGGCAGAAGGTGTAGATGCCGAAGCCGCTCTTGGGCCTGCCCTCCTCGGTGAAGAGGAAGGTGCGCCAGAACTTCTTCTCCCGTTTTTCCCATGTCTTCTTCCGCTCCTCGCTGCGGCGCTCTTTCTCCGCGTCGCGTATCTGGCGGTCGAAGTCGTTCCCATTGGCCATATGCACCGGGCTCCTTTACAGAAAAAGCCCCGCGCGGCAGGCGGCTTGGTCTGCCGCGCGGGGTCCGTTCAGGTTTTGCTTGCTGTGTGCTCAGACTCAGCCGTTGATAGCCATGTCCTCCCACCGATGCCACATATCCTGGGCGTTGAGGAAGTTGTCGTAGATGGCCTGCAGGTCGGAGTCGACGGCGCCGGTCTCCTTCAGAGGCACGGGGTTGTCCTCGTCCTCGATGTCGTCGCGCACGACCCAGTTGCCGGTCTTCTGGAAGGGCTTCAGGCCGGCGGAGGAGCCGTCGGCGTCGCCGGTCAGCCAGCGGATGAACAGGCGGGCGGCCGCAGGGTGCGGGCAGTCATGGACAACGTACAGGCACTCATAGTTCTGCAGTCCGGTGTAAGGCTCCAGGTTCACCAGCCAGCCGATGTTGTAGCCGGACTCTTCCTTGTTCTCGATCTTGCCGGCGGAAGCCAGGGCCAGGGTGGGGCCGTTGAGGGACTCGTGCACGGCCTTTACCAGCTCGTCGCCGTCGCCGATGAAGGTCATGGTGTCGGCCAGCTGGGTGAAGCGCCACAGGTACTCCACGCCGGCGTTGTTCTCATACTGGCTGAAGTCGAACTCCCAGCTGCCGTCGGTGGGATAGGTGTACTCCAGGGGCTCGCCGTACAGGTCCTCGTAGGCCTGCTCCATCTGGTCGGCGTTCACGATGAAGCTGGTGAACAGGGACATATAGGCGGTCTCCTCGGCGATCTCCTTGGTGAACAGCTTCCACTTGGGGGTGCCGTCCTCGTTGGTCTCGATGATCTGCCACCAGTTGGTGATGGGCTGCTCGTCAGGATACTCCTCGGTGTTGTAGTACCAGAAGCTCTGGGAGGTGTACAGGGGATAGCCATACTGCAGGGCGGTGTCCGCGATGTGCTCGCAGATGTCCTTGGGATAGAAAGCCTCGCAGTAGCCGTCCTCATAGAAGTCAAAGAACACGTCGCCGTTGACGTCCTTGGCCTGCAGCACGTCGCCGTACACGTTGCCGCCGTCTACCTCCAGGCGGCACTTCTCCAGCACCTCGTCGTTGTCCAGGTCCTGGATCTCCAGGTCCAGCTCGGGGAACTCGGCCTCGAAGTCCTCCTCCACCTTGAGCATCTTGGAGGAGGTGGCGTAGATGCGGATGGGCTCGCCGTCGGCTTCCTCCTTGGCAGCCTCATACAGCTCGTCGGTGGTCATCTCGCTCCAGTCGTCATAGATGGGGCCGATGAACTCGTCGTCCGCGAAGGCGGGGACGGACAGGGCCAGCACCATGACCACGGCCAGGGCAAGGGCAAGGATCTTGCTCATTTTCATGTTTTTGCGATCTCCTTTCAAAATATGTGGGGCTGATTGCTTACGTCTTGCTATTTCCACGCCGCGCTCAGGCGGCGGTGAAAACCTTACCGGGTGCGTTTGATAAGGCGGGTGCTCGCCGCGTCGTAGATGTTGATCTTCTCCGGAGCGATGTGGGCGTACACCGTCTGGTCTATCTCGTACTGGGCCAGGCCGATCTCCTTGGCCAGGAAATCGGTGCCGCCCGCGCCCTGCAGGGAGACCAGCGTCTCGGAGCCGGCGGGCTGGTTGGCGTACACCTTCACGGCGATGCCGTCGGTGCTCTTTTCCTTCGTCAGGTGGATCTGCTCGGGGCGGATGGCCACCACCACCGGGAACTCGCCGCCGGGCACCTCCTGGTCGGTCATGTCGGATTTATCGAACTCATACTCGGCAAGCTCGCACTTCACCACCAGCTTGGCCCCGTCCATGTGGGCGGTGCCCTCCAGGAAGTTGATACGGGGGTTGCCGATGAAGTCTGCCGCCTCCAGGTCCACCGGGTTCATATAAAGCTCCATGGGGGTGGCTACCTGACTGATCTCGCCGGCCTTGAACAGGGCGATGCGGGTGGACATGGTCAGGGCCTCCACCTGGTCGTGGGTGACGTAGATGATGGTGGTGCCCAGCTCCCGGTGGATGCGCTGCAGCTCCGAGCGCATATCCACGCGCAGACGGGCGTCCAGGTTGGAAAGGGGCTCGTCGAGAAGCAGCAGCTTGGGGTTGGAGGCCACGGCGCGGGCGATGGCCACGCGCTGCTGCTGGCCGCCGGACAGCTCGTTGGGATACCGGTCGATGTACTCCTCGATGCGCATCATGCGCAGGGAGTCGGCCACCCGCTTATCCACTTCCTCCTTGCTCAGCTTCTGTATCTTCAGACCGAAGGCGATGTTGCCCCGCACGGTCATGTGGGGCCACAGAGCGTAGGACTGGAACACCAGGTTCAGACCGCGCTTGCTGGGCTCGGCGTAGTAGGCCAGGTCGGCGTTGATCATCTCCTCGCCGTCGATGGTCATGATGCCGTTCTGAGGCCGCTCCAGGCCGGACACCACACGCAGAGTGGTGGTCTTGCCGCAGCCGGAGGGACCCAGCAGGGTCATGAAGTCGCCGTCCTCGATGGTCAGGTTGATGTCACGCAGCACGTGGTTGTCGCCGTAGAATTTATCGATATGGCTCAAAACGATCTTGCTCATTGTATTATAAACCTTCCCTTTCTCTGATTCAACTTCAACTTACCACGCCTTGCCTATATCCGCGCCGAACTTGTTGGCGATGATATAGCAGACCAGGATGAACAGCAGCACGCACAC
>CANPXW010000069.1 GCA_947587025.1 uncultured Oscillospiraceae bacterium | reverse complement strand
GGCGCAGAACACCGCGTTGGCGCCCACGGACAGGTCGATGCCGGCGGTGATCAGGCACAGCAGCATGCCGGTGGCCAGAAAGGCATTGAAGGCAGTCTGCTTGAGAATACTCATGATGTTGCTGGCATTGTAAAAGTTCTTGTTCAGGACAGCAATGACCACGCACAGCAGGACCAGCGCGCCGACAGTGCCCAGAGAAATGCTGGAATTGCCTTTTTTCTTCGTCTTAGTCATCTAAACTTCCTCCCCAAGCTGCCTTCATGATGTCCTCCTGGTTGAAATGCTTGCTGTCCCGGTCCACGGTGGCCATGACCCGGCCGCCGCGCATGACGACCACCCGGTCGCTCATGCCCAGGATCTCCGGCATTTCGGAGGAGATCATGATGACGCATTTTCCAGCCTTCACCAGGCTGTTCATAACGTTGTAGACCTCGACCTTGGCGCCCACGTCGATGCCGCGGGTGGGCTCGTCGAAGATGTATATATCCGCGTCGGCATTGATCCACTTGCCGATGACCACCTTCTGCTGGTTTCCGCCGGACAGCTGTCCCACGATCTCGTCGATGGAAGGGGTCTTGATGCGCAGGGACTCGATGTTCTCCTGGCCGCTCTGCTCGATGCGCTTTTCATCCAGGAAGGGGCCGTTGGAGTGCTTTTTCAGGCTGGACAGCACCAGGTTCGTGCGGATGGACTCGGGCAGCACCAGGCCGGAGCCCTTCCGGTCCTCGGTCAGCAGCGCGATGCCCGCGTTGATGGCCTGCTTGGGGCTCTTGAGCTTGACCTCCTTGCCGTGGATGAATATCCTGCCGCCGTCCAGCGGGTCCGCGCCGAAGATGGCCCGCACCGCCTCGGTGCGTCCCGCGCCCACCAGGCCGGACATGCCCAGCACCTGGCCGCCGTATGCCTCGAAGCTGACGCCGTGGAGCACGCCGCCGATCTCCAGGTCCTCCACCTTGAGCATGCACTCGCCCTTTTCGCCGAACTCCTTGGGGTACTGGTTCTCCAGGGTCCGGCCCACCATGGCGGTGATCAGCGAGTCGTTGGTCCAGTCCTTGATGTCCCGGGTATCTATGTACTGGCCGTCACGGATGACCGTCACCCGGTCGCACAGCTCGAACAGCTCCTCCAGCTTGTGGGAAACGAACAGGATGCCGATGCCCCGGCTCTTCAGCTCCCGGCAGGTCTGCATCAGCTGCTCCACTTCCCGCTCGCCCAGGGAGGAGGTGGGTTCGTCCATGATGATCATCTTCGCGTCGATCAGCACGGCCTTGGCGATCTCTATCATCTGCTGCACGCCCATGCCGAAGGTGCCCGCCGCCTTATGGGGGTCGATGTCCTGGCCCAGGCTGGCCATGACCTCCTTGGCCTTCTCGTGCATGGACGGGTAGTCCAGAAGAAGTCCTTTCTTCTTCCACTTGTTGATGAAGATGTTGTCCGTCACGCTCAGCAGCTTTTCGATGTTCAGCTCCTGATACACGCAGGCGATGCCCGCCGCGGCGGACTGGTTGGGGTTATGAAAGACCATCTTCTTCCCGTTGACGTATATCTCGCCCTCGTCGGCGGGATGCACGCCGGTCAGCACCTTGATCAGCGTGGACTTGCCCGCGCCGTTCTCGCCGATCAGACCGTGTATCTCGCCGGGCTTGACGGCCAGCTGCATCTTGTCCAGGGCCAGCACACCGGGGAAGCGCTTGGTCACGTTTTTCAGTTCAACTACGTATTCTGCCACCTGTGTATCACCTCCGCTCTCTACTTATAAAGGACGGGAACGCTCTCCCGTCCGGGGCCGCGCAGGGCGGCGGCCCTAATAGGAAATGGGCCCCGGCCCAGTCAGTCCGGGGCGGGGCCCATTCTGTTTTTTGGTTGCGATGCGCTGCTGCTTACTTGGCAGCCTCGGCCTCTTCAGCCTCCTCGGTCTCCGCGGCCTCGTCAGTCTCGCCCAGATAGCCCTTCAGCTGGTCCAGACGCTCCTGCGCGTTGTCGGGGTCAACGATGCCGGCGCCGGAGTCGATGAAGGGATCCAGCTCCTCGCCGCTCAGGGCAGCGACAGCGGCCTCGACCGCCTTGTAGCCCATCTCATAGGGCTGCTGGGCGACGGACATGGTCTCCTCACCGGCCAGGATGGAGTTGCAGGCGCCCTGCGTACCGTCGAAGCCCAGGAACACAGTGTCCTTGAAGGCGTCGTTGCCGGCAACAATACGGGCAGCGGCGGCGGCCATGTCGTCGTTGTTGGCGCAGACAATGGCGATGCCGTCGGGATGGGCCTGCACAATGGCCTCCATGCAGGTCACGGCCTGGTCGGCCACGGCATTGGCAGGATAGGACTCATCCAGGAAGGTGCCGCCGGCCTCTTCCACGCCAGCCTTATAGCCAGCCTTGCGGGCCTCGTTGGTGGGATCGCCCTGCACGCCCTCGATCTCGACGCACTCGATGGTCTCCCAGCCGCGCTCCTCGGCCAGCTTGTAAGCGGCCTCGCCGCCCAGCTTGGCAGCCTCTTCGTTGCCGGTGCCCACGAAAGCCAGGACCTCGGGAGCCAGCTCGCCGTCCACGGTGATGTTGGTGTCAACGGCGATGATGGGCTTCTCCTGACCGGCGATCAGGTTCACGACCGTATCGGACTGCAGGGGGGCGATGATGTAGGCGTCCACATCGGCGTCGTTCAGAGCGGTCTCGATCATGTTCTGCTGCTCGTCAAAGGCGGTCTCGGAGGACGGGCCGGTGACGGTGACAGTGACATTGGGGTGCTCCTCCATGTAGGCCATAGCGCCCGCCTGGACGTAGCCCCAGTACTCGGAAGCGGTGGTCTTGAGGATGACGGAGATGTTGTACTCCTCCTCAGCGTCCGCGGACGCGATGGCGCACAGGCTCAGCACCATGCACAGTGCCATGATCAGCGCAAGGATCTTCTTCATTGTGGTTTCTTCTCCTTCATAAAAAAATATTGAACAAGGGCGGGCTTTCGCTCCGTTCCCGACGTTCCGAAAATCCATTGCTTGTATCTGTGATACAAGCACCAAGGGGCGCCCCTTGGACGTTTTATGTATAATCCCTAAACGCGCCCGGAAAATACCCGAAAATTTCCCGGTCGTATGTCGTTATTTTATCACAGTTGCATAATGAATTCAACGTTTTTTCTCTTTACAGTATGCAACATTTCGACCCGTGATTTTTGGGAAAAAGTGATAAATCTTTCTCTCGTCCCCGCTCTCCTATGGGAAAACCGTTGCTTTTTCAGGGAAAAAGATGTATTTTTAATAGGAATAAAAACACCCTCATCGGGCAGGCGTCTCATGGCGGGCGCGATCCACCCGCCGTGGGTGGTTTTGTCACTTCTTAAGGAGGCTTTTGGACTATGTTTGACCCCAAGACCGTATCCCTGGGCATCGCTCCCATCGGCTGGTGCAACGACGACATGCCGGAGCTGGGCGCGGAGAACACCTTCAAGCAGACCGTCAGCGAGATGGCCCTGGCCGGCTTCACCGGCTGCGAGATCGGCAACAAGTACCCCAAGGACCCCGCCGAGCTGAAAGCGGCCCTGGACCTGCGGGGCATGCGCATCGCCAGCCGCTGGTACTCGTCCTTCATCCTGACCCGGCCGCTGGAAGAGGAGATCGCTGACTTCACCGCCAATCTGGACTTTTTGGAAGCCGTAGGCGCCAATCGGATCAACGTCAGCGAGCAGAGCTATTCCATCCAGGGCAAGACGGACACCCCCATCCTCACCGGCGGGCACAAGTACGTGATGAACGACGCGGAGTGGGACCGGTTCTGCGCTGGGCTCAACGCCCTGGGCAAGGTCGCCGCCGACCGGGGCTTCAAGCTGTGCTACCACCACCACATGGGCACCGTGGTCCAGACCAGCGCCGAGACCGACCGGATGATGGCCAACACCGACCCGAAGTACGTGTTCCTGTGCTACGACACCGGCCACTTCACCTTCGCCGGGGAGGACCCCCTGGCCATGCTGAAAAAGTACGTGGACCGGGTGGGCCACGTGCATCTGAAGGATATGCGCCTGCCGGTGGTGGAAAAGGTAAAGGCCAACAACTGGAGCTTCCTGCAGGCCGTCCGTAACGGCGCGTTCACCGTGCCCGGCGACGGGGACGTGGACTTCGACCCGGTGTTCAAGGTCCTGGCCGACGCCGGCTATCAGGGCTGGCTTCTGGTGGAGGCCGAGCAGGACCCGGCCAAGGCCGAGCCGCTGGAGTACGCCATGAAGGGCCGCAAATACATCCGCGAGCACACGGGACTCTGAGAGCAAAGGAGAGCATCTGCCATGAGCTATTTTTCCAAGAACGGCCAGCTGCAGCGGGGCTATAACGCCTACATCGACGCGGCCGTGGACGACATGGGCACCCAGATGGACATCGGCCTGCTCCTGATGGAGCCGGGCGACACCTACGCCATCGACGAGCCGGAAAAGGAGTGCGCCGTGCTGCTGTTCGCCGGCAGCGTGACCATCGCCTGGAACGGGCAGAGCGTGGAGGCCGACCGGCCGGACTGCTTCCACCACGAGGCCTTCTGCCTGCTGGCCCCCCGGAAGACGAAGATCGTCCTCACCGCCCACGAGCACAGCGAGCTTTACATCCAGAAGACGCTCAACGACCGGGACTATGAGCCGGTGATGTACACCCCCGAGACGGTGCAGGTGCAGCACGCCGGCGCCAACGGCGAGCTGATGGGCTGCATGCGCCGGGAGATCAAGACCTTCTTCGACTATGACAACGCCCCCTTCTCCAACATGGTGCTGGGCGAGGTGCTCAACTTCCCCGGCAAGTGGTCCTCCTATCCCCCGCACCACCATCCCCAGCCGGAGGTCTACTTCTACCGCTTCGACTACCCCGACGGCTTCGGCGCAGGCTTTGCCAACGGGGAGATATACAAGACCGGCCACAACGGCTGCGCCGTCATCAACAGCGGCTTCCACTCCCAGGCCGCCGCGCCCGGCTACGCCATGTGCTACGCCTGGGGCATCCGGCACCTGGACGGCGACCCCTGGAAGAAGACCCGCATCGACGACCCCGAGCACGCCTGGCTGTGGAAGCCGGACGCCAACGAACATATATATCAGGGCTGAGGGCCCCTACAATAATTAATAAGGAGGAACTGTCCCAATGAAAACTGTACGCTTGACCATGGCCCAGGCGCTGGTCCGCTTCCTGGAGAACCAGTATATCGAGGTGGACGGCAAGCAGAGCCGCTTCGTGCGGGGCGTGTTCATGATCCCCGGCCATGGCAACGTGGTGGGCTTCGGCCAGGCTCTCAGCCAGGAGGCCAAGCACCTGGAGATATACCAGGGCAAGAACGAGCAGGGCATGGCCCAGGCGGCCGTGGCCTTCGCCAAGCAGATGAAACGCAAGCAGATCTTCGCCGTCACCTCCTCCGTGGGCCCCGGCGCGGCCAATATGGTCACCGCCTGCGGCACCGCCACCGCCAACAACATCCCCGTGCTGGTGCTGCCCGGCGACACCTACGCCTGCCGCCAGCCCGACCCGGTGCTGCAGCAGGTGGAGCACATCAACAACCTGTCCATCTCCACCAACGACGCGTTCAAGGCCGTGTGCCGCTACTGGGACCGCATCGTCCGGCCCGAGCAGCTGATGAGCGCGGCTATCAGCGCTTTCCGCACCCTCACCGACCCGGCCAACACCGGCGCGGTGTGCCTGGCCATGCCCCAGGACGTAGAGGGTGAGGCATATGATTACCCCGTGAGCTTCTTCGCCAAACGCGTCTGGCGGCTGGAGCGCCGTCCCGCCACCGAGGCCGCTCTGGACGACGCGGCGGAGGCCATCAAGAAGTCCAAGCGCCCCCTGCTGGTGTGCGGCGGCGGCGTGCGCTACTCCGAGGCCCACGCCGAGTTCCGGGCCTTTGCCGAGGCCACCGGCATCCCCTTCGGCGAGACCCAGGCCGGCAAGAGCGCCATCGAGTGGACCCACCCGCTGAACCTGGGCGGCCTGGGCGTCACCGGCGGCTCCGCCGCCAACGAGATCGCCAAGAAGGCGGACCTGGTCATCGGCGTCGGCACCCGCTACACCGACTTCACCACCAGCTCCAAGTGGCTGTTCAAGGACACCTGCAAGTTCGTCAACATCAACGTCTCCGAGTTCCAGGCCCTGAAAATGGAGGCCATCCCTGTGGTGGCCGACGCCAAGGACGCCCTGCCCCGGCTGCTGAAAAAGCTGGACGGCTGGAAGGCCCCCTATACCGACGAGGTATCCAAGGCCCAGGCCAAGTGGTTCAAGGAGCTGGAGCGCCTGGACGGCATCAAGTTCGAGGATAAGGACTCCTGGAAGCCGGAGATCAACGACGCCAACGCCGGCTCCGCCCGCCGCTTCGCCCACGACCTGGGCGCGGAGCTTACACAGACCGCCGCCCTGGGCGCCATCAACGCCATGATGGACGACGAGGACGTGGCCATCGGCGCGGCCGGCTCCCTGCCCGGCGACATGCAGCGCATGTGGCGGGCCGTGGGCCAGGATACCTACAACATGGAATACGGCTACTCCACCATGGGCTACGAGGTGGCCGGCGCCCTGGGCGTGAAGCTGGCCATCGGCGCGGACCACGAGGTCTATTCCTTCTGCGGCGACGGCTCCTTCAACATGCTCCACGGCGAGCTCATCACCGCCGTGCAGGAGCACAAGAAGGTCAACATCTGCCTGTTCGACAACGCCAGCTTCGGCTGCATCAACAATCTGCAGGTTGGCCACGGCAACGTCACCCTGGTCACCGAGCTGCGCTACCGCAACAAGGACGGCCTGTTCGGCGACTTCATGGACATCGACTATGCCAAGGTGGCCGAGGCCTACGGCTGCAAGAGCTACTCTGTGCACACCATGGACGAGCTGGTAGCCGCCTTCCAGGACGCGAAGAAGGTCAAGAACCGCCCGGTGCTGTTCGACATCAAGGTGCTGCCCAAGACCATGACCGACGGTTACGGCTCCTGGTGGCGCGTGGGCGACACGGAGGTCTCCGAGCGGCCGGAGAACGTGGCCGCCTACGAGGACCATCTGGCCCACGAGAAGACCGCCCGCAAGTATTGATCTCATAAATAAACTTTTAAGAAAGGCATACATATCATGGACAAAGTTTTGAAGATCGGCATCATCGGCTGCGGCGCCATCGGCAAGGACCACTGCCGGCGCATCATCGAGACCGTCCCCGGCGCCACCGTGGTGGCCGTGAGCGACTACGTGGCTGCGGCGGCGGACGATCTGGCCGCCAAGTACGGCATCCGCTCCTTCGCCAACGACTGCGACGGGATGATAAAGGACCCCGAGGTGGAGGCCGTGGTCATCACCTCCATCGACCCCACCCATCACGACTACGTGATGAAGACCCTGGCCGAGGAGAAGTGGTGCTTCTGCGAAAAGCCCCTGAGCCAGAACGCCGCCGACTGCGAGGACATCATCAAGCGGGAACTGGAGATCGGCAAGCGGATGGTCCAGGTGGGCTTCATGCGCCACTATGACCGGGGCTACGCGGAGATGAAGCGCATCATCGACTCCGGCGAGATCGGCGCTCCCCTGCTGATCAAGGCCTGCCACCGCAACGTCTCCCAGGGCCCGGGCTTCAAGACCGAGAACGGCGTGACCAACGTGGCCATCCACGAGCTGGACATCTGCCGGTGGCTCCTCGGCGACGAGTACGAGGACGTGCAGTGCGTGAAGGTGCGCCAGAGCGCCAACTCCGACAAGGGCTATGACAACCCCCAGGTCATGCTCATGCGGACCAAGAAGGGCTGCTTTATCGACGTGGAGGTCCAGGTGGCCGACGGCTACGGCTATGACATCCAGTGCGAGGTGGTCTGCGAGAACGGCACCGTGAAGCTGCCCGACCCCTACGCCGTGGTGCGCCGGTCCCGTCCCGCCGGCTGGGACACCGTACAGCCGGCCGAGTCTATGCCCATCATGACCGACTGGAAGGAGCGCTTCATCGAGGCCTACGACATCGAGTTCTGCAAGTGGGTGGAGTCCGTCCACGCCGGCAAGCTCACCGGCCCCTCCGCCTGGGACGGCTACGTGGCCTGCGTGGCGGGCGACGCGCTCAACGCCTCCCGGGGCACCTCCCAGTTCTATAAGGTCGAGACCATGGAAAAGCCCGCGCTGTACATGTAAGGTACGGCCGGTAAGGAGGATATGTTTTGAAAGAACTGAACGTAAAAGAGCTCCAGGTCCTGGCCGCGAAGATACGGCTGGAGACCCTGAAGGTCATCCACTCCCGGGGCTTCGGCCACGTGGGCGGGTCCATGGACCTGGCGGACCTGATGGCGGTGCTGTACGGCGCGGTCATGAACTACGACCCCAAGGACCCCCGCTGGCCGGACCGTGACTGGCTGGTGCTCTCCAAGGGCCACGCCGGCCCGGTGGCCTACGCCACCTTCGGCATCATGGGCTACTATCCCATGGAGGAGGCCTACACCCTCAACCATCCCCACACCCGCTTCCCCAGCCACACCGACCGGAAGCTGACCCCCGGCGTGGACCTGACCACCGGCTCTCTGGGCCAGGGCGTGTCCACCGCCACCGGCGCGGCCCTGGGCAACAAGATCGACGGGCGCGAAAGCCACGTGTTCTGCGTCATCGGCGACGGCGAGGCGGACGAGGGCCAGGTCTGGGAGGGGCTGCACTTTGCCTACGCCCATAAGCTGGACAACATCGTCTACTTCATCGACAACAACGGCTACCAGCTGGACGGCACCACCGCCGACGTGCTGGCCCACAGCGATCTGGCCGCCAAGGCCGCGTCCTTCGGCCTGTACACCCAGGAAATAGACGGCCACGACATCGCGGCCATCTACAACGCCATCGTCAACGCCTACGCGAAGAAGGGCGTGCCCAGCTGCATCGTGCTGGACACCTGCAAGGGCAAGGGCGCCACCTTCGCTGAGCCCTCCCACGAGCACAGCTCCCAGCCCAAGGAGGAGCAGTGGGCCGAGGCCATCGCTGCGGCCGAGAAGGCTCTGGCGGAAGCGGAAAAGGCTTAAAGGAGGCGTGAGAAAATGAGCGTGACTTTGATCGGAAAACACGAAAAGGACGCCCGGGCCAGCCGGGACGCCATGGCGCTGCCCCTCAACGAGATGATGGCCCAGGACAAGTCCATCTGCTACGTGGACTGCGACCTGATGGGCTGCGTCAACACCAAGCAGCTGCGCAAGAACTATCCCGACCGGGCCTTTGAGGCGGGCATCGCCGAGGGCAACGGCGCGGGCATCTGCGCGGGCCTGGCCGCCACGGGCAAGAAGGTCTTCTTCCACTCCTTCGGCACCTTCTCCTCCCGCCGCTGCTACGACCAGATCTACATGTCCGCAGCCTACGCGGGCCTGCCGGTGCACGTGCTGGGCTCCGACGCGGGCGTCACCGCCGCCTTCAACGGCGGCACCCACATGCCTCTGGAGGACGGGGCCATGTACCTTAGCATCCCCGAGGCCACGGTGACGGACCCCTGCGACTACGCCCAGCTGGAGAGCGTGGTGCGCCAGCTGCCCGGCATCACCAAGGGCGTCACCTACACCCGCTTCGTGCGCAAGGACATCATCCAGGTCTATGCCGACGGCTCCCAGTTCGAGATCGGCAAGGGCGTGGTGCTGCACGAGTCTGACAAGGACGTGTGCACCGTGGTCGCCTCCGGCATCATGGTGGACGAGGCCCTCAAGGCCTACGAGGCCCTGCAGACCGAGGGCATCGCGGTGCGGCTCATCGACATGTTCACCTGGAAGCCCCTGGACGAGGCTCTGCTGGCGAAGGCCGCCCGCGAGACCGGCGCCATCGTCACCGCCGAGAACCACAACACCTGCTGCGGTCTGGGCTCCGTGGTGGCCAACTGCCTGGTGAAGAACTGCCCCGTGCCCATGGAGTTCGTGGGCGTGCAGGACCAGTTCGGCCAGGTGGGCCCCCAGGCCTTCCTGATGGACGAGTACGGCCTGCGGGCCGCCAACATCGTCGCGGCGGTGAAGAAGGCCGTCGCCCGCAAGTAAGCGTAAAATCTATTTCATATAAGGAGAGTAACAAGAAATGGCAATGGATGCATTTTCCGCCTCCCTGATGGCGGACAAGAGAGAGATCATCTTCGCCCCCACGGTCTACAAGTTCCAGACCTTCGCCCAGATGGCCGAGGAGTTCAAGCTGGGCGCGCGGGACGTGGTGCTCACCAACGAGTTCATCTATCATCCCTTCATGGAGCAGCTTGGCCTTCCCTGCCAGTACGTGTTCCAGGAGAAGTTCGGCGCCGGCGAGCCCTCCGAGGCCATGATCCAGACCATGTACGACGCCATCCCCTACGAGAGCTATGACCGCGTAGTGGCCGTGGGCGGCGGCGCCATCATGGACCTGTGCAAGCTCCTCGGCTGCAAGCGCCCCGACACGGTGCACAACCTGTACTTCAAGCGCTTCCCCGTCGTCCACGAGAAGGACGTCATCGCCGTGCCCACCACCTGCGGCACCGGCTCCGAGTGCACCAACATCTCCGTGGCCATC
>CANPXW010000068.1 GCA_947587025.1 uncultured Oscillospiraceae bacterium | reverse complement strand
GATGGTCTTGTCCGCGTTGGAGTAGCCGCCCACGGCGGCGATCTTGGTGGTGCCGCAGCCGAAGGCGTCGATGAGCGCGTCGCTGATCGCGCCCGGCTTATCCGTCACGATGACCACCTCCTTGGAGCGGTCGAAGCCCTCCACGATGAAGTCCACGGTCTTGAGGCCGGCGGCGTAGGTGACGATGGAGTACAGCGGCAGGATCCAGCTGTGGATGACGCAGCCGCACACGATGTACAGCAGCACGTTGTAGACCATCACGAAGGTACCCACGGTGACGTTCAGGCCCTTGGCGAATATCACCGCCAGCACGTCCACCCCGTCGATGGCCCCGCCGCTGCGGATAGTCAGGCCGCTGCCCGCGCCGGATATGACCCCGCCGAACAGCGCGCACAGCAGCAGGTCCTGCCCCGCCAGGGGCGAGGCCATGCTCACGTCGATGGGCAGCACGTCGGTGATGAGCCAGGCCGCGCCTGAGTACACCGCCACCGCGAAGATGGAGTAGACGGTGAAGGCCGCGCCCAGCCGCTGCGCCCCGAACAGGAACAGGGGGATGTTCAAAAGCAGCAGGAACACGGACAGGCTCAGCTTCTCCGGGGTGATCTGCGAAAGCAGGATGGACGTGCCGGATATGCCGCTGTCATAGAGCTTCACCGGCGCGAGAAACACCGTCACGCCGAAGGCGTTGATGCACCCGGCCAGAAACAGCAGCGGGAAATTCCGCCACCGCAGCGTCCGCATCGCCTGCACGAGTTTTTTCTTCATCCGCATCCTCTCTCCTTTCCGATCGGACCTCTCCGCCAGTCACAGCAGCGTTTTGTAGCACATGTACTCCCCCACGCAGCGGAAGCCCAGGGCCAGGGCGTCGGCCTGGGTCTCGGCGTCGTTGAAAAATACCATAGACCCGGCCCCGTCGGCCTTGGCCCCGTTCAGGGCCGCCGTCACCAGCGCCCGGTACGCCCGGTTGTCGTACTCCCCAGGGAAGAATATGCCGAATATCTCCCCCATCTCGCTGTCCCTCCGGGCCTGGAGAGCTCCCATCGGCACGCCGCCGGGCATATACAGCAGCAGCCGCCACTCGTCCATGTCCGCCAGCAGCCGGTCCGAGTTCCAGTACATATCCTCGTGCGGGGCGTGGAGAGTGCGGAAAAGGTCAAAATTCTCCCTTGTCACCGGCACCACATCCGGGTCCGACTGCCGGGGCTCGTAACGGTCCATCTCAAACACGTCGTTGAAGTCCCGCTCGATGCAGGCAAAGCCATCGGCCTCCAGCGCCGCTTCCGCCTGGGTGTTCTCCCCCGGAAATTTCATATAGAGCTCGCTTCCGGGAAAATGCTCACGGGCGAAGGCGGTAAACTCCGCTATGGCGTCGGCCATCCCGTCCGCGATGCAGAAGGAGCAGGTGTCCAGATATTTGTCCGCCGCCAGGTAATAATAGTGTATCCACCCGGCGGTCTCCCCGTCCCGTTCATAGAGCAATATCTGCTCATTCTCCCGCTCAAAGGCCTTTTGGGCCCGTTCCACAAAATCCGCCCTGGTCTTGATCCCATCCGTATAGGTGGGATAGCCGGACCGGGCCGGGTCCAGGGCCAGAGCGTATACAAAGTCTATGTATTTGTCAAAATCCTCTTTCTTCAGCGGTGTCAGCATCGTTTTCCCTCAATAGTACATGTTCAAATAGCACTGTATCATGCCGTTGTAGAGCTTTCGGCGTTTCGCTGCCGGGCGGCCGTAGAGGCGCTCGAAGTCCGGCTCGGAGCTGATGACATACTGCTTCCAGCCCTCCAGCCGGCCCAGTGTCCGGCCCATGTCCCGGTAAAGGGCCTGGGCTTCCTGCCGCTCGCCCATACGCTCGCCGTAGGGCGGGTTGCACACGATCACGCCACGCTCCCAGGGGGCGGGGGCGGTGCGAGCGTCAGCAGTAGAGAAAGTTATGTCAACCTCTACGCCGGCCCGCCGGGCGTTCTCCCGTGCCAGGGCCACGGCCTTGGGGTCGATGTCCGAGGCGAAGATGTGGTACTCCCCCTGGTACTCCAGGCTCCGGGCCAGAGCGGCCTCGTCAGCCCAGACCCGCCGGGGTATGAAGCCCCACTTCTGGGCGGCGAAGCTCCGCTGCAGGCCGGGGGCCCGGTTGCGGGCGATCAGCGCCGCCTCGATGGGGATGGTGCCGCTGCCGCAGAAGGGGTCCCAAAACCCGTCCCGGCCCCGGTAGCGGGCAAAGCCCACCAGCGCCGCCGCCAGGGTCTCCCGCAGAGGCGCGGCCACGTGGCCCGGCCGGTAGCCCCGCTTGAACAGCGGCGCGCCGGTGGTGTCCAGGTATATCTCCGCCCGGTCCTTCACCAGGGAGAACTGCAGCTGGTACATGTCCCCGGTCTCCGGCAGCCACTG
Organism: uncultured Oscillospiraceae bacterium; assembly: GCA_947587025.1. Classification (GTDB taxonomy): domain Bacteria; phylum Bacillota; class Clostridia; order Oscillospirales; family Oscillospiraceae; genus CAJOIG01. Next base: position 8,240 of record CANPXW010000068.1, on the reverse strand, counting down.
GGTGTGATAGGCCCGGCCCAGGGCGGTGGCGGCGGCCTTTTTGATGATGCGCTGGCAGTCGGGCACCGAGTGCAGGGCCGAGTCCAGGCTGTAGCCCTTCACGGGGAACTGCCCGTCCTTGGGGATGAAGTCGGCCAGCGGCATGGCCCGGACCCCCTCGAAGAGGGCGTCGAAGGTCCTGGCCTCAAAGCCGCCCAGCCGCAGCAGCACCCGCTCGCCGGTACGCAGGCGCATATCGGCCCTGGCGCAGGCGGACCCGTCCCCGGTAAAGCGGACGCGGCCATTCTCCGCCCGGACGTTTTCCAGTCCCATCCGCCGCAGCTCGTCGGCGCAGGGCCCCTCCAGCCCGAACAGGCACGGCACGACAAATTCAAAGGTCCCGTTCATTTACAGCTCCCGCACCGACACGCCGTCCTGGCCGGAGAGGTACTCGCTCTCCCGCCACTGGCAGGAGAACAGCAGTATCTGCCGCTTCGCGCTCATCCGCTTGAGCAGGTCCAGCGCCCGGCCCATCCGCTCCCGGTCAAAGGCCGCCAGGGCGTCGTCCAGGATGATGGGGCAGCTCTGCTCCGCCGGCAGCACCATCTCGCACACCGCCAGCCGCAGGGCCAGGTACAGCTGGTCCCGGGCGCCCAGGGACAGGTAATCCGTCTCCCAGTCCGCCGTCTCGCCGGTGCGGCGGGCGCGGGCGGACAGGTCCCGTGCCAGGGTGATCTCATCGTAGCGGCCGCCGGTCAGCTCCGCGAACAGAGCCGCCGCCCGCTTGGCCAGCACGGGGGAGAACCGCTCCCGCAATGTCATATCCGCCTGACCCAGGGCGTCCAGAGCCAGGGTCAGAGCCCTCTCCTGTTCCTGCAGAGCCTGGCGGCGCTCGGTGAGGGTCCGCTGCTCAGAGCGCAGCGCCGCCGCGTCGCCCATGGCACGCAGCTGGCCCTGGGCCTGGGCACGCCGCTCCCGCAGCGCGTCCATGCGGGCCTGGCCCTCGGTGACGGCACGGGAGGCACGGGCGGCCTCGCTGTCGCCGCCGACGAAATCCAGCCCGCCCAGCACGGTCTGCTCCAGATCCTTCTGCTCCTGCTGGGCCGTCTCCAGCGCCTGGGCGGCCTCTCTCTGGTCCTTCACCGCCGCCTTGGCCTCGTCGCACAGCCGCTCGTATTCCGCCAGGGTCTCGTCCAGCTCCTCGGCGGACTGCGCGTCGTATTTATCCAGTATCTCCAGCCGCCGCTGGAGCAGCTCGTCGCCCTTCCGGCCGGTATCCCGCAGCCAGAAATACATCCCCGCTGCCGCCGCGTAGCAGGACACGCCACCCACCAAAAGCGCCGCCTTCCAGGGCAGCAGCAGCCCCAGCACCGTCAGCGCCAGACCCAGTCCCAGGGGGATGATCGGCAGCCACCAGGCCGGCAGCGCGTCTGCCTGGGCCGCCAGCGACTCCGCCTCGTCACGGTCGGCGGCGGCCTGCTGACGTGCCTGCTCGGGGCTGACGCCGTCAAAGCAGCTTTCCTTCAGCGCCTGGACGGCGGCCGCCTTCCGCTCCTCGGTCCGGGCAAGCTCCGCCGCCTGCGCCTCGGTGCGCTCCTTGGCGGCCCGGTAGTCCTCCAGGGCCTTTTTCCGGGCCTCGGCGCGGGCCTCATCCCGGCGCTGTATCAGCTGCCGCTGCTGGGCCTGGGCAGCGGCCAGCTCCCCGTCCAGGCGCTCCAGGGCCTGGGCGGCCTGGTCCAGCCCGTCCAGCTCCTGCCGGATGCGGTCCAGCTGCTGCTCCGTCTCGGGGATAGCCCCCTTCTTCCCGGCGCGCCGGCGGCGCTGCCAGGCGCGCAGACGGGCTTCCGTCTCCGTGCCGGACTGCTCCTCGTCCCCGGCGGACACGATGGCCGCGAACCGCTTTTCCAGCTCCGGGTCGCTGGTGAAGCCCAGGGCCGCCTGGTGGATGAAGGCGCTGCGCTCGAACACCTCTCTGGGCGCGCCGGTGAGCACGCGGCCGGCGTCCTCCGCCGTCAGGCCGGGAACCGCCTCGGCGGTGCCGGTGACGGTGGCGGAGAAGGCCTGCATGGGCTGGTCCGCCCGCTCCGTCCATCGGCGCAGGGTCACCGCGCCCGCCGCCGTATCCAGGTCCATGACGCCGGACATGGGCGTGCCAGACCAGGGCCGGTACCTGGTCTTGTCGGGCAGCTGGCCCTGCCGGGCCCGCTGGGACGTGTCCACGCCGTACAGCATGGCCCGGATGAAGGCGCACCAGGTGGATTTGCCGCTCTCATTGGGCGCGTACAGCACGTTGAGCCCCTTTTCCAGCTCCAGCGTCCGGCCCTCCAGGGCGCCGAAATCCGCAGTCATTTTCTTGATATACATACGCAAAGCCTCACAAAGATGGTCATTTCCAATATTATAGTATACCTGTAAAACCGTCTTTTGGCAACAGAAAGGCGGCGTCAGAGGGTCGTTTTTCGTCATGTCCGCTCTGGAATTTGTCCCCGCGCTGTGCTATACTGCGGAAAACGCCGTATAGGGGGCGATGGGATGAAAAACAAAAGCGCGCTGGCCGTGGCCATGATCCTGACGGCCGCCGCCGGCTGGGGGCTCATCGGCCTGTTCTCCCGGCCGCTGAACGCCGCCGGCCTGGACTCCATGCAGGTGACCTTCGTGCGCAGCGTGGTCACCCTGGCGGGCATGGGGCTGTGGCTTCTGGTCCGCGACCGGTCCCTGTTCCGCATCTCCCTGCGGGACGGGTGGATGTTCCTGGGCACCGGGCTGGTGAGCATCGTGTTCTTCAACGTGTGCTACTTCTCCACCATCGCCCGCACCACCCTGGCGGCAGCGTCCATATTGCTGTACACCGCGCCCTTTTTCGTGATGCTCATGTCGGCGCTGTTCTTCCGCGAGCCCATCACCGGCCGGAAGATCGCCGCGCTTTTCCTGGCCTTCGGCGGCTGCGTGCTGGTCAGCGGCCTGGGCGCGGGGCAGATCGCCCCCGCCGCGCTGCTCACCGGCGTGGGGGCCGGGTTCGGCTACGCCACCTACAGTATTTTCAGCAAGTTCGCCCTGAAAAAATACCACACCTTCACCCTCATTTTCTATACCTTCCTGGTGTCCACCGTCTGTCTGGCCCCCTTCGCGCGCATCCCCGCCGCCCTGTCCGTCGTCGCCGGCGGCGGCCGGACCGCCCTGTACGCGCTGGGGCTGGGAGTGGTGTCCACCTTCATGCCCTACATCTTTTACACCACCGGCCTGGAGAGCGTGGAGGCGGGCCGGGCGTCGGTGCTGGCCTTCGCCGAGCCCATGGTGGCTACCCTGGCGGGCATCCTGGTGTTCCACGAGCCGCTGCACCTGCTCAACGCCGCCGGCATCGGGCTGATATTCTTCGCCATCGTGCTGCTGAACACCGGAGGGAAGAAGAAATAAATAAAAGCCTCCCCTGTGCAAGGGGGAGGTGGGCCTATGGGGTCCCCAAAAGGCACGCCTGCCTTTTGGGAAGAGGAGGAGCCGCGAGCCATTCGAGCCATGCCGCTTGCGGCATGGGGAGACCTGGCTTGCGTGCTCCGACGAGGCGGAGGGGTTGTTACTGCGCAGCAGAATCGACACAACAATCCCTCAGTCAGCGCTTCACGCTGACAGCCCCCTTTACACAAGGGGGCCAACGATATAGTAAGCCCCGGCTCGGGTGGAGCCGGGGCGTCGTTATGTTGTTATGGGTTCATCCACGGTCCCTGCGCCGGAGGACGAACACCGCCGGGACCAGGGCCGCGCCGCAGCCCAGCAGCAGAGCCGCCCAGCCCAGCAGGGCCGTGCCGTCGCCCGTACCGGGCACGACGGTCCCCGGCGCGTTGGTGCTGCCGGGCGCGTCCGTCTTGGGTGCCTCCCGATACACGATGGCGTAGGTGGAGAACAGATCGGACTCCACCGTGATGGTGCTGGCGCTGCTGGCCACGGTCTTGAGCAGCTCAGCCTTGCCCTCGTGCACCCGGACGACGGCGAACTGCCGTCCTGCCGCCCGCAGGTCCTCGGGGATGGTGAACACCACACGGATGGGCGTCTTGGTCTTTCTGACGGAATCTGTGTCGCCGTTGATGGTCTTATACAGGCTCACGTCCAGGTACTCGCCCACGGTGTAATCTCCGGCCGCCTCCTCCACCAGGGTCTTGTCGCCCGCCGGGACCTGAGCCTCCGGGGACTCCACCAGCTCGATCAGCACCTCCGCGCCCTTTTCATAGAGCTCCAGCTCGTCATCGTCGAGCACGGCGCCGGCCAGGGTACCCATGGGCGTGCCGATGTTGATGCCGGGCGCGCCTTCCTCGGTCACGGGGTCCGCCGCCTGCTCGCCCTTGGCCACGGGCACTTTCACCGTTACAGGCTGTTCCGGTGCAGGGCTGAACGCTGCGGCGGGGAAGGTGAGGGTGATCTCGCCACCCACCTCGGGCCTGCCGGTGATGGTCACCGTGACGGAGCCATCGCCGTTTCTCGTCACCTCACCCCGGGTCAGCTCAGCAAAGTCCTCGCCGCCGTTGAAGGTGACGCCGCTGAGGTCGGACGCGAAGGTGCTGCCGGTCAGGGTCAGGGTGACGGTCCCATTTTCCACACCGGCCTGAAGGGTGTTCTCCGACACCGTCAGCTTGACGTTGGCCGCGCCAATGGTGATGACGCCGGACGTGACCGCAGACGCAGGCCGGATGGTGAAGGCCGCCGGCTGGACCTGCACCTGGAAATCGCCCTTCGCCTTGGGGGTGCCGGAGAGGGTCAGGACGACCTTTCCGCCGGCCAGCTTCGCGCCGGTGATGGTCATGTCCGCATAAGTGCCGGTGAGGGTGAAGTTGCTCTTATCGGCGGCAGCAAAGGCTGTGTCGCCGGACGTGATCCCCAGGGTGATGGTCACGCCATCCGCTGAGGTGCCCGCGTAGAGCGGTGTGCTAACGTCCGCACTGACTGTGACTGTGGGGGCCGCGTTGATGTTGATAGTACCGGAGGCGGCGATAGCATCCTCCGGAGCCATCTTAAAAGCCGAGGTGTTGGCCTGGACACCGAAGGAGCCCGTCACGCTAGGCGTGCCCTGCAGGGTCAGGGTGACCTTGGAAGCGCTATTGTATGTGACTTCCTTGATGCTCAGACCCGTGTAATCGCCGGTGAGGGTGAAGTCGCTGGAGGGAGTGTAGCCGCTTTCCTTGAAATGCAGGCCGTGGCTCACGGTGATATTCAGCACCACGGTCTGGTCGGTGACCGGGGTGCCATTGTAGAGGGCGCTGCCGCCCGCTGTGGCGGATACCTCGCCCTCCGGCTTGCCGATCTTGACCTGGGCAGTGACCGGGTCCTCAGGCCGATACTGGAAAGCGGAGGGCTGGACCGTGATGGTCAGCTCGCCGGTCGACTCCGGCATGCCCGAGAAGGCCAGGACGGCCTCGGTGGAGCCCTCGCCGGCCGTGACGCCGGTCAGCTTGATGCCTACGATGTTAGTGCTGAAAGAGAAGTTATCGCTTTCGCCGCTGACCTCCTTAAAGGTGCCGCCCGAGGCCTTGATCTTGATGGAGTGGACCGAATCGTCCTCCTCCGCGATGTGGTTGGGGTCCGCTTCCAGAGAGATCGTGGGATATTCGATGTTAAGCTGGCCAGTGGCCGTCAAATCCTCCCCAGGGCTGGCCACAAATGCGGCCTGATCTATCTTGACTTTGAAGGTGCCCTGTTTCTGCGGAATGCCGGTGAGACTGAGGGTGACAGTCTTGCCGCTGCCCGTAGCGCCGGAGACCGCAAGAGTACCTATCTCTCCTGTGTCGTTTTCCAGGGTGAAATAACCGTTGCTGGGGTCATTCGTAAAGTTCACACTGCCGCTGGAGGTGAGCTGGATCGTGGTACCGCCCGCCTCAACACCGGCGGTGAGGGTACCGGGGCTGCCGCTCAGCGCCGCGTTGACAGGACCGCTGGGGGCCTGGACTTCGATGGTGGCTGTGACTGCTGCGGACGCTACGGGGTTGAAAGCATTCTTCGGCACGATTATGGTCATGTTGCCCGTTTTGTCTGGCACGGCACTCAGGGTCAGAGTGGCGTTCTTGCCTTCAGAAGTGACTTCGCTAACCGTCAGACCAGAAAACTCGTCGCCGCCGACTGTGAGCGTGCTGGGGGTCACAGCAGAGGCAAAATTCGCGTCTCCGGAACCAATGGTGATCTTGACCTCGTTGGTCGTGCCCGCCACAATACTCGTCAAGTTCAGCGTGACCACAGGGGCCGCCTCGACGGTGACGTTGGCGGTGGGCGCGGGCCCGTCGGGCGCATATTCAAAGGCGTTGGTCTGGGCCGTGATGGTAAGCGTCCCCTGTGTTTTGGGAGTGCCGGACAATGTCAAAGTCGCCGTATTCGACGCAGCATCTACGGACACATTGGTGATATTGAGATTGTCGCCCACTGCGAAATCGCTTGTATTGGCATCAGACTTGAATTTCAGCGTTCCGTCGCTGATGCTGAGCTTGATCTTCTCGCCGTTTATCGGGGTATCGACGTACAATTTTTTAAGCCCATCCTCCACCGTCGCGCTGAGCGTTCCCGTGGGGGCGCTGACTTTAGCAGTACTTTCAGCTGTGACTTTACCGCTCGCCGGGATGCTGAACGCGCCCGTGTCAATCTCGACCGATATAGTGCCTTTTTTGGTAGGCGCAGACATCGTCAGGGTAGCCGTTTTACTGCCGCCGCCGGCTATCGCTGTCGCGGTCAGCGTCTCTTCCTCACCATTTACCTTGACAGTAAACAAATTGGCGTCACTAGCAGAAAGTCTGTCCTTGAAATTGACGTTGCCGCCGGTGATATTGACTGTGATCTGGCCGTCTGCAACACCCTGGGTCAACTCGCCGCTGGCACTGGCGGTGACAGTAGGGGCGCTGACGATGATCTCACCGGTAGCTTCTACTTCAGACTCCGTTGGCGTGTATGCAAACGCCCCTTGTTTGACTTTGACAGTCACGGCGCCCGCCTGGGTGGGGGTAAAGGTCAGGGTCGTTTCACTGCTCTCCCCAGCGCCGACGGTTACGTCCTGCTGCGCCACCCCGCCGACCTCTACAGTGAACATATTCTTGTCCAAGGAACTGGCAAACGTGTTGTTGCTGACCTGCAGCTTGATAGTCCCCTGCGTGCCGGCCGAGAGACCAGGCTCGGCGCTGGCGGTGACAACAGGCTTTTCCGCTGCGGCAATGTCGACACTAGCGGTTTTTTGGCTCTCAGGCTGGAACCCGAACACATCAGGCTGCATATTCACAGTGATGGAGCCCGAGGCCGTCGGCTTGCCGGAGAAGGACAGCATTGCCTCATTGTTGCCCGAGGCCGTCACACCGATAAGAGACAGATTCGTGCTGCCGGCATCAATAGAATAATTAGCCATGCTGCTGGTGGCGACAAAGGTATTATTGCCGCTGATGGTGAGCTTGACTGTGCCGCCTTCTTCGCCCGCTTTCATCCCGGTCTGTACTTCGGCGGATACGTTAGGCGCAGCCGCAGGTTCTATGTGGAGGGTAGTTTCCAGGGATTTACCTGGTTTTGTCTCCGCAAAGGCATCATTCATCGCCGTGATTGTCAAATCACCCGCCTTGGTAGGAGTACAGCCCGTCACAGTCAGCACGACTTGCGTCGCATCATCTTGTTTGGCAGCGGTGGTCACACTGGCACTCGACACCCCTATGCTCTCACCGCCACTGATGGTAAAAAGCGCGGTAGCCGATTCTAAACTGTCGGCAAAGGACCCTTCGTCCACTTTCAGAGTGATCGACGTAATCTCCGTACCGGCTTTAGGTGACACCGGCTGGGTAACAGAGATAGTAGTAGGTAGCCCCCCGCTCGCCAATGCCGTCGTCCCCAGGGCCAGGGTCAGGCACAACGCCATGACAAGGACCAGCAGCCGCTTTCCTGTTTTTTTCATTATGTAGACCCCCTTGAAACGCACCGCCGTTCGGTTTGAAAAAACCGAATCCGTTCCGATGCTATAGGTAAGTGTATGATACCATACCCCCCCCCCGGAGATTTCAACACAAATATCATGTTTTTTGAAAAAATACTGTCTGGCATATCTCTCCCCCAGTCAGCGCCAAAGGCGCTGACAGCCCCCTCGTCAGAGGGGGCCTAATTGTTGGACCTGGCGGAGAATATTCCTCCCTCTGACGAGGGAGGTGGCGCGGCGTCAGCCGCGACGGAGGGAGAGAAAATCAGTCATGACCACCAGTAAACTGGTGGCATGACTAGCCCCTAGAAGGGGCAGATACGGACGTAGCCCCTGAAAGGGG
>CANPXW010000067.1 GCA_947587025.1 uncultured Oscillospiraceae bacterium | reverse complement strand
GGCCGAAGGGGCTCCCCTGCTAAGGGAGTAGTGCGTGATGAGCGCAGCGCGGGTTCAAATCCCGCCTTCTCCGCCAACCGCCGGAGCAAAGGTACCTTTGCTCCGGCGCGTTTATATCCTTCACGTTTCGGAGGCAGCTCGCTATGATAACCGTTGAAAACCTCACCATCCAATACGGCAGCCAGGTCCTGTTCTCCAACGTGGACCTGCAGTTCACCGCCGGCAACTGCTATGGCATCATCGGCGCCAACGGCGCTGGCAAGTCCACCTTCCTGCGGCTGCTGTCCGGCCAGGAGGAGCCCACCAAGGGCCACGTCTACATAGACCCCAAGCGGCGCATGAGCGTGCTGCGCCAGGACCAGACCATGTTCGACGACTGCCTCGTGCGCGAGACGGTCATCATGGGCAACAAGCGGCTGTACGACTGCGGCCGGGAGAAGGACGCCATCTACGACAAGCCCGACTTCTCCGATGAGGACGGCATCCGGGCCGCAGAGCTGGAGGAGGAATACGCCGAGCTGGGCGGCTGGGAGGCCGACTCTGACGCCTCCCGTCTGCTGCAGGGGCTGGGCATCCCCGTGGCGCTGCACGAAAAGCGCATGAGCGAGCTGGAGGGCCGGCAGAAGGTGAAGGTGCTGCTTGCCCAGGCACTGTTCGGCCACCCGGACATCATCCTGCTGGACGAGCCCACCAACAACCTGGACCTGGCCTCCACCGTGTGGCTGGAGGATTTCCTCATGGACTACGAGGGCACCGTGCTGGTGGTCAGCCACGACCGGTATTTCCTCAACAACATCTGCACCCACATCGTGGACATCGACTACGGCAAGATACGTATGTACGTGGGCAACTACGACTTCTGGTACGAGTCCAGCCAGCTGATGCAGAAGCTGGTCAAGGATCAGAACAAGAAGGCCGAACAGAAGATACAGGAGCTGCAGACCTTCATCGCCCGCTTCTCCGCCAACAAGTCCAAGTCCCGCCAGGCCACCAGCCGCCGGAAGCTGCTGGAGAAGATCACCGTGGAGCAGATGCCCGCCTCCTCCCGCCGCTACCCCTGGGTGGGCTTCAAGGCCGAACGGGAGCCGGGCAAAGACCGGCTGTTCGTCACCAACGTGTCCAAGACCGTGGACGGGGTAAAGCTGGTCAACAACGTCTCCTTCATCATGGGCAGGGAGGACAAGATCGCCGTCATCGGCGCCAACGAGAACGCCATCACCTGCCTTTTCCAGATGCTGGCCGGCGAGCTTGAGCCGGACGAGGGCGAGATCAAATGGGGCGTGTCCACCACCCAGGCCTACTTCCCCCACGATTTCGGCCGCTACTTCGACGGCTGTGAGCTGGAGCTGATGGACTGGATGCGCCAGTTCTCCGTGGACAAGCGGGAGAGCTATCTGCGCACGTTTCTGGGCCGGATGCTCTTCTCCGGGGACGACGTATATAAGCATGTGAACGTACTGTCCGGCGGCGAGCGGGTACGGTGCATGATCTCCAAGATGATGCTGGCGGGCGCCAACGTGCTCATGTTCGACCAGCCCACCAACCACTTGGACCTGGAGAGCATCGCCGCGCTCAACAACGGCATGGCTGCCTTCCCCTATAACATCCTCTTCTACAGCCACGACCACCAGCTGACCCAGACCGTGGCCAACCGCATCATCGAGCTGACAGAGGACGGCTGCGTCGACCGGATGTGCACCTACGACGAGTATATGCACATGATGGGCCGGGACCAGAACGAGATCGTGGAATGACGTCAAAACATACGAAAAAGCGCCGGAGACATCCGGCGCTTTTTCGTATGTTTCTATTTGTTACCATTGAATGAAATCAGTCGTGTTTTCATGAAATAAAAAGAATTTTCAAATATATACAGAACAATATTGGATGAAATCATCTATATGCATTATATATCCACATGCCCCCATACCGCGTTGTGGTCGCTCAGCTCCGCGCCTTCAAAGGCAGCCAGCGCGCTGCCGGGCCGGGCAAATCCACAGTCGGTGCGCCGGGTGGATACGGTGCGGCTGTCGGTCACGTCCAGGCCGCGCACCAGCAGCCAGTCCAGCCGCAGATCCAGGTGCTCTCCCCCCGGCAGGGGCTTGCGCCGGGTGAGGATGGGCGTCTCCGGCACAGCCCGGTAGCCCATGACCTCCGCCGCGCCCAGCGCGCCCTCCCAGGCGGCCACGTCCTCCAGGCAGCGGCGCTGCAGGGCCGGGTCGGCCGCTACGGCGTTGATGGCCTGCTTGTCGCTGCCGTCGAAGGTGTTGGTGTTCAGATCTCCCCCCAGCACCACCGGCATGCCCGGGAACATGGCCTCCGCCGCGTCCAGGATCGTCTGCAGCTGCGCCTGCCGGCCGGGGCCGTCGGTGCGGTTCTCCAGGTGGATGGTGCCCACGCCCAGGGGTTTTCCGCCCACGTCCAGCTGGGCCAGGATGGCCAGGCGGCCGCCGATGCGCTTTTGCCGGTCGAAATACCAGTTATACTTCTCCGGCAGCCGCACGATCTGTGCCCGCCGGATGGGCCAGCGGGAGAAGATGGCGTTTCCGTGGCAGCCCTTGGGGTCCTCCCCGTTGACCAGCTCGATGAACTCCAGGCCGAACACGTAGTTCATGCCCAGGCGCTGGGCCAGCTCCGCCGTCGTATCCCGGCATCCGGAGCGAACGCAGCCGTCGTCCAGCTCGTTGGCCAGGATCACGTCATAGGGCCGTATGGCCGGGCAGTCCAGCAAAAAGTCCCCCAGCTCGTCCAGATGCACCCCTCGTTCCATATTGAACACCAGCGCGCCCAGGCTCTCCGGCGCGGCGTCCGGCGCTTTGACGATGTTGTGTACCTCCGCCTGGGAAAACTGGGGTATCCGCGCCATGACCTCCGCCTGGGAGGCGTGGTCCAGCAGCGCGCCCAGGCGCTGGCGCTCCTCATTGGGCAGTCCGTTCATGCCTGCGCTCTCTCCTTCCTCATCCTTCGTCCTCGTCCTCATACAGCAGCATGGCCTCCTCCTGGGCAGAGCGCGCCGCCCTCGGGCTCACGCCGGCCTCGGGCCCGAACAGGGCCTCTTCCGGCGGGATGTCCGGCTGGGACGGCGTCTCCGGCGCAGGGGTCTTTTCCGGCGCAGGGGGCTTTTTGGCGTTCTGCTTCTCGATGGCCTGGCGTAGCTCCTGAGCCACGGTCTTTCGTTGGTTCATATCCGGGCGCGCCCGCTTCATCCGCCAGTATATCGGCCAGGCAACGGCATTGCCCACCAGCACGGGGGCCAGGCCGTAGCTGGTGACCAGGTACAGCAGGTTCTGTCTTGCCAGCCCTTCCTGGAGCATAGACGCGGCGTAAAACATCCCCAGCGCCACCGCCAGCCCAGCGAAGCCGTAGGGCGCCACCCGCTTGTCCGGCAGCAGGAAGAAAAGGCAGCACACCGCCGTGCCGCACACAGCGACGATCAGCGAGTGGACCGCGTTGGTGGCAAATACGCTCTCAAAGCGCACCGTGTTATAAAGCGGCTCCGCCAGAAACGCGTACAGCAGCCCGAACACGGCCAGGTATGCCACTGCCGCCCCGAAGGCGGCCAGGGCCACGGGACTTTTGCGCCGGCCGTTCTTATCGATGAAAAAGGCCATGAAAACACCTCTCCCCGCTTCCGCGTGGGTCATAAGGAGGGCGACGGGCGGAGAAGCGCCCGTCGCCGTTTGCATTAAGGTCTTTTACGCGCCGTTCCGTTCTCAGCCCAGCATCTGCCAGAAGTCACGGACGGTGTTGTAGTTGTAGTAGATCTCCTCGGCGTCGAAGCCGGCCACGTTCATCTCCTCGTAGGGGACGGAGCCCTCGGCCGCATCGATGTCGTCACGGACGGGCCAGCCGCCCAGGGTGTTGAAGGGATCATAGCCGGAAGTATCGCCGTCGATGCCGCCCAGCATGAACCGGACCAGCAGCTTGGCCGCGGCGGTGTGCTCGCTGCCCTCGACGATGTACAGGGTGTTGGCGGCGGGGATGCCGGTATCGGGCTCCAGGTTCACGGGAGCCAGGACCCAGCCGTTATCCTCGTTCTTGCGCAGCTTGGAGGAAGCGCAGAAGCCGATGGGAGGATCGCTCTGGCCGGTGGTGCCCACGGACTCGGCGATCTCGTCGGAGGAGGAGGTGAAGACGGGCTCGTTGTCATGCAGCCTCTTGAGGAACTCATAGCCCGCGTTCTCGCAGCCGTCGGACAGGACCAGGTCCTCACCGTACAGCTCCTTGTAGGCCTCGGCCAGGCGGTCGGGCTCATCGCCCACGCAGAAGCCGGCGATCCAGGAGCCCCAGGACAGGTTGTCCAGCGGGTTCTGCATCATGATCTTGCCCTTCCACTGGGGCTCGGTGACCTGCCAGATGTTGGTGACGGGAGAGCCGTCGGGATAGGCCTCGGCGTTGTAGAACAGCTGGGTCAGCTCGATGTACAGCGGGGTCTGGGTGGCCTTCATGGACTCGTCGGTGACGTGAGCCATGATGTCGGCCGGCTGGTAATTGTAGAACATGTGCTTCTGCTGGATGTTCTCGATGTACATGGAGCCGTCCTGGTCCTTGATGTGGACCACGTCGGCAGTGGGAGAGCCGGACTCCCACTCACGGGTGACCTTCTCCAGCAGATCGTTGGTGGAGATGTCGAAGGGGATGCACTCGATGCCCTCGTACTTGGCCATGAAGGCGTCCGCTACCTTGCCGCAGCGGGAGGAGATGGAGTACAGGGTGACGGTCGCGCCCTCTTCCAGGGCCTGCTGGTAGAGCTCCTCATCGGTCTCTTCGGTGTTGAAGATGCCGGAGGCCTCTTCCCACGCCTCATAATCGGCGTCGGCGAAGGCCATGGGCGCCAGGCTCAGGACCATGGTCAGCACCAGCAGCAGGGAAAGCCAGAATTTGCTCTTGGACATTGTTTTTCCTCCTTAAATTTTTTCTTCCTCGATATTTGATGCGACCCAGCCGCGGGGTCACAAATTCAGCGGCAGTACTTGATCAGATTCTCGCTGGCGGCGTCAAAGACGTTGATGTGCGCCGGGGTAAAGCCAAGGTATACCTTCTCGTCGCCGCCGTAGTGGGTTGAGCCCAGCTCCTTGACCGTGAGCATGGTCTGATCGCCCACCTTGACGCTGACCAGGGTCTCGGAGCCGGCGGGCATGCCGGAGTAGACGTGGCCCTCCACCCAGTGCTGCTCGTCCTTCTGGCGGCTGATGCTCAGCTGCTCAGGACGGATGCCCAGGATGATGTCCAGCTTGCCGGACTGGGGCGCGGCCTCGGTCATATCGGCCCGCTTGAACTCCAGCTGCCCCACCGGGCTTTCCACCGTCATGCCGGCGGCAGTGACCTCAGCAGTGCCCTTGACGAAGTTGATGCTGGGGTTGCCGATGAAGTCGGCGGTATAGAGGTTGCAGGGGTTGTCGTACAGCTCCAGGGGCGGGGCCACCTGCACCAGCTCGCCCAGGCGGAACAGGGCGATCTTGGTGGACATGGTCAGCGCCTCCACCTGGTCGTGGGTGACGTAGATGATGGTGGTGCCGGTCTCGTGGTGCAGCCGCTTCAGCTCCGAGCGCATATCCACCCGCAGCTTGGCGTCCAGGTTGGACAGCGGCTCGTCCAGCAGCAGCAGCCGGGGCTCGGACACGATGGCCCGGGCGATGGCCACGCGCTGCTGCTGGCCGCCGGACAGCTCCGTGGGATAGCGCTTGCCGAACTCGGCGATCTGCATCCGCTCCAGAGCACCCGCCACCTTCTTGGCGATCACGTCCGCCGGCTCCTTGCGGATCTTCAGACCAAAGCCCACGTTGTCGTTGACGGTCATGTGGGGCCACAGGGCGTAGGACTGGAACACCAGGTTCAGGTTACGCTTGCTGGGCGGGGCAAAGTTGGCCTCGGCGGCGTTGACGATCTCCTGACCGTCCATGTAGATGTTGCCGTGCTGGGGCTTTTCCAGGCCGGACACCACCCGCAGCGTGGTGGTCTTGCCGCAGCCGGAGGGGCCCAGCAGGGTCATAAAGTCGCCGTCCTCGATGACCAGGTTCAGGTCCTTGAGCACATGGTTCTTGCCGTAAAATTTATCGATATGGGACAATTCTATCCTACTCATTGCTCAGTCTCCTTTCTTTTAACCGCCCATGCTGCTGGCCAGATCGGCGTCGCCGAAGATATTCGCCAGCGCGTACACCAAAAAGACGATGGAAAACATCACGATCGCCACACAGTCAGAGGCCTGGGGCGAGTTCTGGTTCTGGTACTGGAACGCCAGGTACGGCAGCGTGGAGGTGGTCGGCGTCATCAGCAGGATGATCAGATCCAGTTCCTTCATAATGGACACGAAGATCAGCATGAACCCGGACAGGAAGCCGCCCTTGGACAGGGGGAACACGATCTTGATGAACCGCTTGAAGAAGCCGGCACCCTCGATGGTAGCGGCCTCCTCCAGCTCGCCGCTGATCTGCAGCATGTTGGAGGTGCCGGCCCGGGAGGCGAAGGGCAGGTGCTTGACCACGCTGGTGATGGTCAGCAGCGCGAAGGTGCCGTACAGGGGCGGCAGCAGCGTGACGCCGAACAGGGTCTGGGGCTTGGAGAACATGCTCAGATAGATGCCGCCAAAGGCCACAGACGGGATCAGGTACGGGATGAACACCAGCTGCTCCACAAGCTTGCCGTGGAAGGTGCCCCGGCCCTTGGCGCAGATGTAGCCCAGGATCTGTCCGATGATGGTGCCGAAGATGCCGTTGACGAAGGTGAGCATCAGGGAGTTTTTCAGGGAGTTGAGGAAGTTGCTGTTCTTGAAGATGCCGGGCACGCCCTCCATGATGTTGGGGTCGCCGTCGCCGATCCAGTAGTGGAGGGTGAAGTTGGCCAGCGAGTAGGTGCCCTCCTTGAGCATGCAGCTCTCCACCACCAGGATGATCACCGGCATGATGATGGCGAAGATGAAGAAGATGAACAGGATGACGGTGATGACCGGCTTCCAGCCGTGCAGGCCGATGGGCATGGAGCGTCCTCCCTTGCCGCCGATGGTGGCGTAGGAGCGGCGGGTGCCGATGATCTTCTGGTTGACGAACACCGCCAGGGATGCGATGGCGATCATCAGGATGGCCATGGCGAAGCCGGTCTGGGTGTTCAGGGAGCGTATGTTGGAGTAAAGCTCGCTGGACAGGGTCCGGAACCCGGCGGGGCTGCCCAGGTAGTTGATGACGCCGAAGGTGCCGATGGCCTTGGAGAAGGTCAGTATCACACCGGACAGCATGGCCGGCAGCACCAGCGGCAGAGTGATCTTGCGCAGGATCAGGGTCTTGCTGGCGCCCTGTATCTCCCCCATCTCCTCCAGCTCGGAGTTGATGGAGTTGAGCGCGCCGGACACCAGCAGATATGTATAGGCGTAATAGTGCAGGCTCAGCACGATGATGACCGCCAGCGGGCCGTAGGCGATGGGCCCCAGGATGGCCTCGATGCTCTCATTGCTTATCCCCATGGACGTGAGCATGGAGGCGATAAAGCCCGGAGCGCCGCCCAATCGCGGCGTCTTGAACATGGACAGCCATGCCTGGCTCTTCACCCAGGAGGGGATCATGTAGGGGATGATCACCGCCAGGGAGAAGAACGGCTTGAACGGCAGATCGGAGCGTACCATCAGCCAGGCCAGCACCGCGCCGATGACGATGGCGCACACGGACACGCACGCGCCCACCAGCAGCGAGTTGAGCAGCGGCCGCACCAGCATGCTCCAGGTCAGGTCGCTGGCAAGCAGACGCTGCCAGTAATAAAAGGTGAACTCCCCCGCCACGCCGCCGCGGACCGACCGCAGATCGCGCTGTGACAGCTCGAACGTGGTGGAGAGCATATCCACCAGCGGGAACACGATCAGATACGTCAGCAGTATGATGGCGATCAGTACGATCACGTTGTACGGATTGGTCACAACTGCTTTGATCTGGTTTTTCAGCCGCCGCGTCTTTGAGTAATTCTGCTCCGCAGGTCTCATCGCGCGCTCATCCCCTCTCTTTCCTGAGCGATGTGGAAATGCCAGACGGAAACGTTTTCGCAAACGTTTCCGATTTGTGTTTATTATAACATAGCTCGCAGAACCGCACAAGTTTTTTCTTTTGACCATTTACATTTTGCCCATTGTGCACAGTTTTCCCGGGAAATTTTGTTGATAATCCCCTACCGCCTTGCTGACGCGTCCGGCGTGCCCCGCCCCGCCAAAAACGCCGGCGTTCCCCCTTGCCCAGGCGGGCCGGATGGGATATGATAGGAGCGAAGGAGGCGACGACATGGAGCTTATACGGGCGGACAGCCTGGAAGGGGCGCTACAGGCGCTTTACGGGCCCAACACGGTCATCACGGACCGGCAGCCGGTATACGGCGGGGACATCAACCGGGCTTATCGCCTCACCCTCTCGGCTGGGCAGACGGTGTTTATGAAATCCAATACACCGGGCCAGCTGGCCCTTTTCGAGGCGGAGGCGCCCGGTCTGGCGCTGTTGGCCCGGCCGGGGGTCATCGGCGTGCCCAAGGCCCTGTCGCTGGGCACCGACGCAAGGCTGGGCATGTCCTTCCTGCTGATGGAGCACCTGTCCTCCGCGCCCCCTGCGCCCGGCTGCTGGGAGACCTTCGGCCGGCAGCTGGCGGCGCTGCACATGGCGGACACCGCCGGTCTGGCCGGAGAGATGTCCTACGGCCTCAGCTTTGACAACTATGCCGGTTCCACGGTGCAGGTCAACACGCCCCATGAAAAGTGGTCGGACTTTTTCCGGGGCTGCCGGCTCGCGCCCCAGCTGCGCCTGGCGTCCGGCTGGCTGGACGGCCGGACGCGCCGGCAGGCGGACAGGCTGCTGGAGCGGCTGGACGAATATCTGCCGGAGCCGGAGCGCCCCTCCCTGCTGCACGGGGACCTGTGGAGCGGCAATGCCCTGCGGGGGCCGGACGGGAAGATGTGGCTGATCGACCCGGCGGTCTACGTGGGCCACCACGAGGCGGACCTGGCCATGACACAGCTGTTCGGCGGCTTCCCCCCTGCCTTTTACGCCGCCTATAACGAGGTCTGTCCCATCGACAGCGGCTATGCCCGGCGGCGGGACATCTATAATTTATACCATCTGCTCAATCACCTGAATTTGTTCGGAGAGAGCTATTACTATCCCGTGGCCCGCATTTTGGAGCGGTATTCATAAACAAAAAAGCGTCAGACGCGCCGGAAATGGCGCGTCTGACGCTTTATTCAGCCCTCACAGCCGTTTCAGCCTGGCCCGGAAGGATATGGCCCGGGTCGTGGCCACCCGGTCGAACTTGACTATGTGCACGCCCTTTCCCGTATCCACCTCCGTCACCGTACCGGGGCCCAGCACCGGGTGCTCCACCCGGTCCCCCACGTCGAACACCGTCTGGCTCTCCGGCAGGCTCCGCTCGCTGGCGGCGATGTACTCCCGCGCGTCCGCGACGAGCCCCTCATGGGGCGGCCGGGCGTACTCCAGCAGCGCCGGGTCGATGTCCAGCACGAACCGGGACGGGTATCGGGGCGAGCCGTCCAGGGCCCGGCCCTCCGCCCCGGTGAGGTACAGCCGCCCCTCCGCCCGCGTCAGCGCCACGAATGCCAGCCGCCGCTCCTCCTCCATGGCCGGCAGCGTCCTCGTCCGCCGGGAGGGGAACACGCCCTCGTTCATGCCGCACAAAAACACGCAGGGAATGCCCGGTGCTCGTAAGACAGTATGACCCCGAAAAATGAACATCTGGCAACTGCCTTACGGAATTGGAATTGAACAACAGACAGCGGATGGTGCTGAAATGCGCCATCCGCTGCCTGTTTTGAATTGCTTAAAAACTTTGAAGCATGTCACGCAATGAACCCCGGTTTTTGAGGGGGCCGTATGTTACCCTTACCCCTGTGACTTTGACGATCTGAACCCGTTGCGCCGTAAGGGTTTCAGAAGCCCTAAAGCGTGACATAGGCCCCCATGAACTTATGGCATTACAAGTACCGCGATAAGTAATTAAATATTTTGAAGTATGTTACGCAATAGACCCCTGTTTTCGGGGTGCGCCATATACTACCCTTACCCCCCTAACTTTGGCGCTCTGAAAGCCTTGTGGCGCAAGGGGTCTGACCGGCCAAAAGCGTCACATCGAACCCTTGTTTTCACTTGGTCACACATATAGCAGCAAATCATTAAGTTTTTTAAGTATGTCCGCATATAGACCCCCATTTTCAAGTGTCGCCATATACTACCATTATCCCCCTACGTTTAACGGCTCCCGCCCCTTGCGGCAGAAGGGGTCCAGAGCGCCTAAATGCGGACATCGACCACTGATGTGTGAGGTAAGGAAAAGATACTGCGAGAGGGGCGACAGCGGAAATGGCTGTCGCCCCTCTTACAGACAGGGAGAGCGGAAGCGGGCGAGGCTGTCAATGGCGGCTCGGAGAGCCGTTCATTTTGACCATTGACAGCAGCGGCAGCTTCTGCTAGGGGTACTTATACTGGAAACGTGGCCGGGGTGGTGTTTCGGGTTCGTCATTTATCACCATCTTCATCTGGATGATACTGACATTGTGTTCCTGCTTGCATTTCGGACAAAAGAGCGGAAAGTTTAGTAAAACGCTATCTGGATTCACTTTTACCCTCGTCTTGCTCCTGCAAACAGGACAATGCACCCATCGGGAAGTTTCATCGTTCATAATAATACACCTCATAGAAAATGCTCTGCACCATGCGTCCGGCTGTTTGCCGCTGACTACGGTTACACTATGCCAAAGGGTACCCCTTTCCTATGCTTGCTATGAAACTTTCTCCTTTACTCCCTACAACACTGAAAACTGCATTTTTGCCAAACACAGACAAGAAAAAACGCTATGAAAAGCAGTTTTTTCATAGCGTCCTATTGCTAGCAGCAAAGAGAACCACTAGCTATGCTAGTGGGAGAAAAGAGCTTCTAGCGAGGAAAGAAGTAGAC
>CANPXW010000066.1 GCA_947587025.1 uncultured Oscillospiraceae bacterium | reverse complement strand
GAGAAGGTGGAGGACGTGCTGAACGTGGGCGACTGGACCTGGGTCAAGGTCAGCGAGATCGACGACCGGGGCCGTGTCAACCTCAGCCGCAAGGACGCCATCAAGGAGCGCCAGCAGGCCGGCCTGCCCATCGACCGGGCCGACGAGTAAGAAAACGGCATAGCAAAGGCCGCGCAGGACTTCTCCTGCGCGGCCTTTTCGCGCGCTTTACACTGCCCCCGGCGGCATGTATAATGGATACGTCACATCGGTGTTTGCAGGGGGACGGGCGATGAAAATGCAGAAAACGAAGGCGATCGCATACGCGCTGCTCGCTGCGGCATTTTACGCCGTCAATGTGCCCTGTTCAAAGCTCCTCTTGGAGCATGTGGGGACCACGTCCATGGCGGCGCTGCTGTATCTCGGCGCCGGGATCGGGATAGGCGCCATGTCCCTGTTCAACAAGCAGACACAGAGCGCGAAGCTGGACCGCAAAGACCTGCCGTTCGCGGCGGGGATGATCGTGCTGGACATCGCCGCGCCCATTTTCCTGATGCTGGGCATCAGCTATGGTTCCTCGTCCAACGCTTCGCTGCTGGGCAACTTTGAGATCGTCGCCACGACCGTCATCGCGCTGGCGGTATTCAAAGAGGCCGTGTCCCGGCGGCTGTGGGCGGCCATAGCGCTGATCACCCTGTCGAGCATCCTGCTCTCCTTCGAGGGCACGGACAGCTTCCGCTTCTCCTATGGCTCGCTGTTCGTGCTGCTGGCGACGGTCTGCTGGGGCTTTGAGAACAACTGCACCAGGATGCTCTCCTCCAAAAGCACCTATGAGATCGTCATCCTAAAAGGCATTTTCTCCGGGCTTGGCTCCCTTGTCATCGCGGTCATCAAGGGGGAGGCCATGCCGCAGCCCGTCTATATCCTGCTGGCGCTGCTGCTGGGATTCGTCGCCTACGGCCTGAGCATCTTTCTGTATGTGCGCGCCCAGAGCGCCCTTGGAGCGGCAAAGACCAGCGCCTATTATGCGGTCGCTCCGTTCATCGGCGCGTTTTTCTCCTTCGTTTTTCTGCGCGAGCCGCTGACGGGGATGTATCTGGCCGCCCTGGCCGTCATGGCCGCCGGCACCGCGCTGGTGGCGGCGGATACGCTGGACCCGCGCCATTAGAACGCATCCGCCCCTGGCCGACGAGGACTGTGTACCGAACGAGCCGCCTCCCTCGGAAAGAGGGAGGCATTTTATCAGTCTTTTTGGAAGAACCGGCAGCAGAAAAGGCCGGCGGCCAGGGCGCAGATAAGGCACACCGCGCCGCCCAGCCAGAACGCCGTGTCCAGAGACAGGTCCGCCGCCCGGCCCAGGACCAGGGTGCCGGCAGCGGCCACGGCCTCGTCCAGCACCGCGTAGATGCTCAGCTGGGTGGCCCGGTCGGCGTGGGTCACCTGCCGGTTCCAGACCTGATCCATCAGGGGATTTATCAGCGCGCTGGAGCCCTCCATGAACAGGATGCACCCCACGGAGAGCGCCGCCGAGCGGGTCAGGGTCAGCGTAAGGCAGGCAAGGCCTGTCAGGGCCATCGTGCCCAGGGCCGAGCGGGCCCGGCCCACCCGGTCGGTGAACCGCTGGGAGAACGTGCCGGACAGGGACACCACCGACACGGCGATGAACACCCAGCCCATGGCCTGGCCGGACATGCCGCAGCGCAGATACTGGTTCTGGCTCAGCCAGGTGCACACCATGCTCAGCACCACCCCATACAGGGCCCAGCAGACCGCCAGCAGCAGAAACCGCCTCTGGCGCAGGGTGCAGCCCAGCAGCCGGAAAAAGGCGCGCACCGGCTCCCGGCGCTCCCTCTCCGGCGGGCGGACCTCCGTGAGGAACAGGGTCAGCGCTGCCGCCAGGGCGTAGGCGATGAAGGTGGCCAGGGCCGCCAGAGCGTAGTTGTCCGCCATCCAGAGGGCGAAGGCCCCGGAGGAGGCCAGCAGCCCCGCCGTGGAGAAGGCGCCCCACCGGCCAAATACCCTCTGGCTCTCGTCGTCGGGGCAGCTCAGATAGAGGATGCTCTCGTCCACCCCGGACAGGGCGGCGACGGCGGCGCTGATGAGCACCCGCTCCCAGAAAAAGTCCATAAAGCCGTCCGCCCGCCAGAACACCAGCTTGGAAAGGGCGAATATGCCGCAGCCGGCGATCATGGTCCGCCTGTAGCCGATGCGGTCGGCCGCGACGCCCCAGGGCAGCTCCATGGCCAGCTGAATGATGAAGGAAATGCTTTCAAGCAGGGCGATCTGCCCCAGGGTCATGCCTCGGGCCTGCCGGTACAGGGAGGCCACAGGGGCGTAGAACACCATGCCCTGCAGAAAGGCGATGGCGTACAAAAGACAAATATTCCGTTTTATTTTCATGGTGCTTTGACCTCGTAAAAAACAAAATGACGTGCCCAAATGGGCGCAAAAAGACCACGGCCAATAGACAAGCCTCAGCTTGCCTTTGCTCCGTGGATCATTTTGTTTTCTACGCCAGCAATGCCATGATAAAAATACCTCGTGGTGACAGTATAATACGGCCGAAAGGCCCTGTCAAGAAAAACGCCCGGCGGGGAAGGGACGAGCCTTCTCCGCCGGGTACTGTGACAAGGTCCTTGCGCTGACCTTATGCCGTCTTTCTCATCTGCTGGACCATGTAGCGCATCAGCAGCGCCTCGTCCTCCCGGCGGTAGGCGTAGATGCCGTACAGGTCGGCCTTCTCGCCGGTCAGGGCCACCAGGCCCTGCAGCCGGGCGGTGCGGTCCCGCATGTCCAGGAAGGTGCGCCCGTCGGGGGTGCCGATATATACCTCGCCCTGGCACTGGTCGAACAGCTCGTTCAGGCGGGTCAGCTCGTCGATATTGGTCAGTTTCATGGCAGTTCGTTCCTTTCCGAAGGAAGTGGTATTGCTTTTTCCAAAGCGCTATGATAATATCCCCTTCAGAGAGCGAATAAAAGCATTATCGCGACATATTTTATCAATATATCGCCAACATGTGCAGGGAGATGGCCATATGATAATAAAAAATATCACCCTGGACCAAAACCGGCAGGAGTTCCCGGCCAACGCGGGCAGGGACTTCCCGCTGACGGCCCACTACACCGACCTGGGCCAGTGGGCCACGCCGGCGGTGCCCTGGCACTGGCACCGGGAGCTGGAGTTCTGCGTCGTCCTCCAGGGGCGGCTGCATGTGTACACCTCCCACCAGGACTGTGTGCTGGCGCCGGGGGAGGGGTACTTTCTCAACCGGAACGTGCTGCACCGGGTCCAGGGAGAGAAGGGGGACAAACCGATATACATGACCCAGCTGGTGGACGCCGGGTTGCTGGCCGGAGCCGAGGGGAGCGTGTTCCAGCGCAAGTATGTGGACCCGGTGCTGGAGTGCCGGCAGCTGGAGCTGCTGCCCCTGCGGCTGGCCAGCACCAACCAGCGGCAGATCATCGGCCACGTGAACGCCTCCTACGACGCAGCGGACGGCGAGACGGAGGGCTATGAGATCATCGCACGCAACGAGCTTTCCATGGCCTGGCTGGGCCTGATGCGGGAGCTGCCCCAGGGGGCGCTGGACGGCGGCCGGGAGGAGGACCAGACGGAGATCCGGGTCAAGCGGATGATGCTGTACATCCAGGAGCACAGCGCCGAGCGCCTGACCCTGAACGAGATCGCCATGGCCGCCAGCATCAGCCCCCGGGAGTGCCTGCGGGATTTCCAGCAGCGGCTGCACACCACCCCCATCCGCTATCTCATCGACTGGCGGCTGGGCACAGCGGCCCGGCGGCTGGTGTCCACCGGCCAGTCCGTCACAGACATCGCCGCCGACTGCGGCTTTTCCTCCGGCAGCTACTTTACCAAGCTGTTCCGGGAGAAGTACCACATGACCCCCATGCAGTACCGGAAAAAGCACGCGGGGCTGTAATGAACATCATGGCCTCCCCCAGGCGGGGGAGGCCATGATGTTTTCCTATGTCATTTTCCGTCCCCGGCGGGAGCGTCCGGGTCCTGCTCGGAGGGCTTGTCCTGCTGTTCCCCGCCGCTTTTGAACAGCGCCGCCGCCAGCAGCGCCGCAGGGACGCCTGCGACCGGCCCCGCCAGAAACCCCGCAGCGCCGGCCGCGACCGCCGCCGCCGCGTTGCGCAGCGCGTGACCGCCGCGTCCGCTGCCGCCCTCGGGCTGTGCCTGTTCCGGCTCCGGGTCCTGTCCGGGCGCGGGCTCCCGCGTCTGCTCCGGCTCCGGGTCCTGTTCGGGCACAGGCTCCGGCTCCGGTCCGGGCTCCGGCTGCCGGCAGGAGGCCAGCGGCTCCAGGGATAGCAGCCGCTGGAAGAACATCTCCTCGTCGTCATATTTGAATTTGTTCAGCGACTGATAGGGCGCCAGCTGCATCTCCATCCCCGGCGTCATACTGGTGGGCTCCAGCGTGACGGTCAGGAAGTCCTTGCCCCTGGACAGGGCAAAGTGGATCTCCCGGCGGCAGTTGTGGGAATCCATGAAGGCCCCAGACACGAACGCGATGAACACCCGGCATCCCAGAAGGTGGCTGGCGATGGACTCCGGCCACTCCGTGCCCGGGTCGATGCCCTCGTCGTACCAGAACCGGAAGCCCGCATCCCGCAGCCGGTACAGGATGGGCAGGACGGCCTGCATGTCCCGGTGGCTGTAGCTGATGAATATGTAATCCTCCGCGCCCTCATAGGGCGGTATATGTACCAGCTGGCTCATATCGTCCCCCCGGTGATGTGTTGCTCTGTATTCTATTGTACCATGTCGTGCGGTTCCGGCGCAAGCCGGGAGCACGACCGGTATCTTGATGTAAAATAGCGGCTTTGCCACTATTTTACCACAGTTTTCGGCGCTGGCAACTGTTTTTCGCCCGCATCAGTGCCAGACCAGCCAGCAGAACAGGTAGCCGGTCATCACCGCCGCCAGGGTGAAGGGCAGACCGATGCGTACGAAGTCCTTTGTGCGCACCTCGTGATCCTGCCGGCGCAAGATGCCGATGGCGGTGATGTTGGCCGACGCGCCGATGGGGGTGATGTTCCCGCCCAGGGTGGCCCCGGTGAGCAGGCCGAAGTACAGCAGGATGGGCGAGCAGCCCATGCTGGCGGCGATGCCGGTGACCACGGGCAGCATGGTGGCCACGTAAGGGATGTTGTCCACGAAAGCGGAGATCAGCACCGAGCCCCACACGATGATGGTGTACATCATGAAGGTGTTCGAGCCGCCTATCCGCACGAACAGCGCGGCGATGGCGTCGATGACCCCGCCCCGCTCGATGCCCTCGATGACCACGAACAGCCCCGCCAGCAGCAGCAGGGTCTGGTAGTCGATCTCCAGGAATGCCCGCTTGACGTTGCGCCAGCTCTGCTCCCGCAGCCGGGAGTGGACCGCGCCCACCAGAAACACCCCGGTGCATATCAGCCCGTTGGTGACGGCGGGCTTGCCGGGGATGAAGGAGGCGGCGATCAGCAGCGCCACCGTGCCTATCAGCAGATACGTGGGCACGTAATTGGTCACCTCGGTGCGGTCCTGGATGTCCACTTTGCCCTTCTGATCCCGGAACAGCCACAGGATGATGGGCACCGTCATAACGGCCCCCAGCTCCACCGCCCAGAAGATGCTGAACCGGCCGTCCATGAAGAAGAAGTCCAGAAAGTCCATGCCCGCGTAGCCGCCCAGCATGATGGAGGTGGTGTCGCCCACCAGGGTGGCCGCGCCCTGCAGGTTGGAGCTGACGGCGATGGCGATCAGCAGCGGCACCGGCGAGGTGCCCAGCTTGGCGGCGATGGCCAGCCCCACCGGAGCCAGCATCAGCACCGTGGCCACATTGTCCACAAAGGCGCTCACCGCCCCGGAGAACAGGCACATGGCCACCGCCACCCACATGACGTTGGGCGTCTTTTTCAGCAGCGCCTCGGCCATGCGGTTGGGCATTTTCGTCTCGATGAACAGGCTCACCGTGCCCATGGTGCCCGCCAGCATCAGCAGTACGTTCCAGTCCACCGCCCCGAAGAGCGCACCCAGGGGCACGAAGCCCAGCGCCACGTACAGCACCGCGCTGGTGAGCGCCACCCAGGGCCGGTACTTGGGCAGGGCGATCATCAGGCAGTAGGTGAGGATGAACAGGCAGAGAGCGGTGACGGACATGGCAGAAGACCCCTTAAATAAAGTAAAACCGAGACTCTTACCGCATGACGAAAACGCGGTAAAAGTCTCGTTTCAGACCGGGCGGTCTGCGGCGCTCCGGGCCGTGAGGCCGTACTGACGAAGCGCCGGACGCAGGGCCGGGGCCCCGCGCAAACTACTCCCCTTTACGGTAGATATTATAGTCCGGCGGGGACAAATATGTCAAGTGTTTTGCGAGAAGGAGGGGTGCGCGCATTTTACAGACAGAACCGCTCGATGGCCCGGGCCGCGCCGCACTCATCGTTGGAGGGGGCCACCCAGTCCGCCGCAGCCAGAGTGACCGGGTCGGCGTTGGCCATGGCCACTCCCAGGCCCGCCGCCTGGAGCATAGAGGCGTCGTTGCTGCCGTCGCCCACGGCCATGACCTCGGACCGGTCCAGCCCCAGGTGCCGGCACAGGGCGGTCAGGGCGTTTCCCTTGGTGGCGGAGGCGATGTTCAGCTCGATGTTGTTGGCGATGGCGCTGGTCACGGCCAGCTCCGGAAATTCCCCTGGCAGGGTCCGCAGCGCCTCCAGCCGGGGCGCCTGGTCCTTGAAGAACATGAGGATCTTCTGCAGGCTCTGTCCCCGCTGGGCAAGGTACCCCTTAAAATCGTCCACCTGGGTGCGCATACCGCGTATCATGCGGTTGATGATGGGGTCGGTGATGTACTCGTCGATCTTCGCGTAAAAGTCACGGGATATGTACCCCGCCCCGTCCAGGTAGCAGTCATAGATGGCCGGCAGGTTGTCCAGCCGGTCGAACACCCGCATGGCCAGGGGCAGGGGTATCTCCGCCCGGTGCAGGGTCCGGTCCTCTTTCGCGTCGTACACCTGGGCGCCGTTTACCAGCACCGCGTAGCGGATGAAGGGCAGGGCGCGTATCTCGGCGGGGATGCCGCCGAAGTACCGGCCGGTGGCAGGGGCTATCAAAACGCCCTTTTCCGCAGCCCGGATAAGGGCGTTTTTGTTTTCCTCCGGCAGGCGCTTTTCGCTGTCCAGCAGGGTGCCGTCCAGGTCCAATAGTATCAGCTTGATGGCCATAGATGCATGCCTTTCTGTGATCTGAGCCGTATCACTGTACCACATCGGGCCGGTTTTGTAAACCGTTGACAGGGGCCGGGGCCTGCCGATATAATAGAGAAAAAACGCGAGGAGGCGCACAGATGGCAGGACCCTTTACGGTGGCGATATGCGGCTGCGGCAGCCGGGGACTGGACGCCTACGCTCCCTTCCAGACGGCCCACCCGGAGCTGATGAAGATCGTGGCGGGGGCCGACCCCCGTCCCGAGCGGCTGGAGAAGCTGCGCAGCACCTACGGCGTGGCGGAGGAGCGGTGCTTTTCCAGCGACGAGGAGCTGCTCTCCCAGCCGAAGCTGGCGGACGTGATGATCATCTCCACCCTGGACCGGACCCACGTGAAAAACGCCCTGGCCGCCCTGGACAGGGGCTATGACGTGCTGCTGGAAAAGCCCATCTCCCCGGACCTGGGCCAGTGCCTGGCCCTGCGGGAGAAGGCCCGCCAGACAGGCCGGGCGGTGGTGGTGTGCCACGTGCTGCGCTACACCCGGTTCTACGCGGCGCTGCACCAGCTGGTGGAGCGGGGCGAGATCGGCGCCCTGGTGACCATCGAGGCGTCGGAGAACGTGGCCTGGTGGCACTTTGCCCACAGCTTCGTGCGGGGCAACTGGCGGCGGCAGGACGAGACCAGCCCCATGATATTGCAAAAATGCTGCCACGACATGGACATCCTGCGCTGGCTGGCCGGGCGGAAGTGCCTGGCGGTGCAGAGCTTCGGCTCCCTGGACTTCTTCCGGCCGGAGAACGCCCCCGCCGGGGCGGCGGAGCGCTGCTGCGAATGTCCGGCGCGGGACGGGTGCATCTACGACGCGGGCAAGCTGTACTTCTCCGATCCCCACTGCGGCATCGAGCACATCGGGCCCCAGTGGCCGGTGGACGTGGTGGCCACAGACCCCACGCCGGAGAAGCTGCGCGCGGCGCTGAAGACCGGGCCTTACGGCCGGTGCGTGTTCCGGTGCGACAACGACGTGGCGGACCACCAGACGGTGAACGCCCTGTTCGAGGGCGGTCTGACCGCATCCTTCACCGTCAGCGCCTTCACCGATACCTGTTACCGGACGGTGAAGCTCACCGGCACCAGGGGGACCATCGAGGGCGACACGGCCAAAAACACCCTGACGGTGATCCCCTTCGGCGGCCCGGCGCGTATCATCGACCTGAAGGAAGAGCAGGGGGAGTTCTCCGGCCACGGCGGCGGAGACTTCGGGCTGCTGCACGGCCTGTTCGCGCTGCTGGCGTCGGGCGGCACCCAGGCGCTGACCGGGGTGGAGGCCTCCGTGGAGAGCCACGTGATGGCACTTGCCGCAGAGCGCTCCCGGCTGGAAGGCGGCCGGACGGTGGACCTGGCGGCCTTCGAGAAGTTAGCAATACCCTAAAAAAGTTAGAATTGACGAAAACGCCCCCTGCCGCATATGATGGTCTAACCATATGAGGCGGGGGATGTTATTTTTGGCGGATAGCGGGAAAACACGGCTGGCGAAGGGTCGGCGGGCCAGCATCCTGGGTATGGCCTGCAACGGGCTGCTCTTTGTCCTCAAGCTGCTGGCGGGGCTGGCATCCGGCTCCATCGCCGTGGTGGCCGACGGGGTGAACAACCTGACCGACGCGGCCTCCAACCTGGTGACGCTGCTGGGCTTCCAGCTCTCGGCCAGGCCGGCGGACGAGGAGCACCCCTACGGCCACGGCCGGTACGAGTACCTGGCCGGGCTGACGGTGGCGGTGCTGGTGCTGGTGGCGGGCGTGGAGCTGCTGCGGGAGGGGATAGGCGAGCTTGCCCATCCCACGCCGGTGGCCTTCTCCCTGCCCATGGCGGCGCTGCTGGCCCTGACGGCGGCGGTCAAGCTGGGCATGATGGCCTTTTACCGGCACACCGGCCGGAAGATCGGCTCCGATGCTCTGCTGGTGTCGGCGGCGGACAGCCGCAACGACGCGCTGGCCACGGCGGCGGTGCTGGCCGGGATGCTGGCCGCCCGGCGGTGGGGCATCGCCCTGGACGGGTGGCTGGCCACGGCGGTGGCGGTGTTCGTGCTGGTCAGCGGCTTTTCCACGCTGCGGGACACCCTGGACCTGCTGGTGGGCAAAAAGCCTTCCCAGGCGGAGATCGCCCACATCCGGGAGAAGATACTGGCCTGCCCGGAGGTGCTGGGCACCCACGACCTGCTGGTGCACGACTACGGCCCCGGCCGGCGGTTCGCCTCGGTGCACGTGGAGGTGTCCGCCGAGGGCGACCCCATGGCCCGGCGGTCGGCGCTGGAGGCGCTGGCCCGGGACTTTTTGGAAAACGACGGGCTGCGCATCCTGTTCCAGTACGACCCCATTTCAGGGGCGGACACGGCGGAGAACCGGCTGCGGGAGCACCTAGCCGGCCGGGTGACGGTGATCGACCCCCGGCTGAGCGTGCACGATCTGCGCCTGCGCCGGGTGGACGGGACCATGCGGGCGGAGTTCGACTGCTTCGTGCCCGCAGACGTGACGGTGCCGGAGCCGGAGATCGTGGGCATGCTGGAGAACATCGTCCGGGAGCTGTACCCGGAGGCGGCCTGCGCCGTCACCATCGACCGGGACTACATCGCCGCCGGGTGAGGGAGAGATAGAATAAGCTGTCAGGCATTTGCCTGGCAGCTCATTTTATCTCCTGCTCCAGCGCGTCGAACTCCGGCGTGGAGAAGAACGCGCCCAATGTGATGCCTAAACCGTCGCACAGCTTCTTGATGGTGATGACGGAGACGTCCCGCCGCGTCGGGTCCATCATGCTGTACACCGTGGAGGGCGTGACCCCGGCCAGCGTGGCCAGTTCATTGTTTTTGATGCCCCGCTCCCGGCAGAGCTGCTCAAACCGTGCAGCCACCGCGTCTTTCACTGACATACTATCACGAGAACTTGTCGATAAGCTGGAATATAACGGCCTGCTGCTCCTCGTCCAGGCGGGTCCAGCTGTCCAGCAGCCTGCGCTGGGCAGGACTCAGCGCTACTGGCTCGTCCCCCTCTGCGAACAGCTGGGAGAGCGTGATGCCGAAGGCGGCGCAGATCTTTTCAAGCGAGGGGATCGTCGGGACCATGCTCTTGCGATACCAGGACGAGATGGTGGACTGAGGCAGGCCGGCATGCTCCGCCAGCTGGTACTCCGTCCAGCCCCGCGCCTGCCGGTATGTGGTGATGGATGCAAGAATATCCTTCATGCCGCTTTGTCCTTTGCTTGTGTCTTTCGTTAATTATACTTTGACAAAGCGTTGCATTATAATGATTTATGTCGTATAATTATTACGATATATAAAACTGTGGGAGGACACCGTCATGCCGGACTACGAGCGGATGTATCATATCATGTGCCGGGCGGCGTCGGGGGCGCTGGATATGCTGCCGGAGACGAAGGAGAACGCCGCCGGGCGGTGTCTGCTGCAATTCGCGCTGTACGTGGCGGAGGAGCTGTACATCCGGGACTGCGGGGAAGAGGAGGAGCCTGTCGAATAGGCCGGATAAAAAGGGAAGGGCGCGGTGGTGGTCACCGCGCCTTTTGTCGTTATTTTGCCTTGAAGCTGTCCTTCAGGGCCACGGAGCGGTTGAACACCAGGTGGCCGGGGGCGGAGTCCACGTTGTCCACAGCAAAATAGCCGGTGCGCAGAAACTGGAAGCTCTCCGGGGCCTTGGCGTCCTCCAGGGCCCGCTCCGCCTTGCAGCCGGTGAGCACCTCCAGGGAGTGGTCGGACAGGCAGTCCAGGAAGTTCTCCGCCGCGTC
>CANPXW010000065.1 GCA_947587025.1 uncultured Oscillospiraceae bacterium | reverse complement strand
GGGATGAACCGCAGGGCGATGCACATCATCAGGCTCAGCTCGTACACCGGCACGTGCAGCTTTTTCAGCGGGGAGAGCAGCCGCTCCAGGCCGTCGGTGATGGCCAGGGGCGAGGTGGTGTAGGTGAGCAGGAACGTGCCCGCCACCAGCAGCAGGATGCGCAGCACCATGGCCGCAGCCCGCTCCAGGCCCGTCCAGGTGATCTTGACGGCCCCCCAGCGGAGGATATAGTCCTCCCCCGGCGTGAAGAACAGGTTCAGGATCGCGGTGAACACCACGATGAACACCAGGGGCTTCAGCCCCCGGAACAGGGCCTTCGGCCGGATATGGGCCAGGGCCGTGACGGCGGCCAGGGCGGCGGCGGTCAGCGCGTATCCGCCCCAGGAGCCGATCAGAAAGATGGCCACGATATACAGGAAGGTCAGCAGCAGCTTGGTGCGGGGGTCCAGCCGGTGGACCACAGTGTCGCCGGGGAAGTACTGGCCCAGGGTGATGTCCTTCAGCATGCCGCGCCCCCCTTCCGCCACAGGGCAAGGATGGCGTCCGCCAGCTGCTCCGTGGTATAGACGGACGGGGGGATGGCCGCGCCCCGGTCCCGCAGCAGCGCCGCGATGCGGGCCGCCGACGGCAGTTCCAGGCCGATGGCCTGCAGCTGATCTCCCCTGGCGAACACGTCCTGGGGCGCGCCGTCCATGGCGATGCGGCCGTCGGACATGACGATGATGCGCTCACAACGGGCGGCGACGGACATGTCGTGGGTGACCAGCAGGACGGTGGCGGCGCGCGCCTGGCGCCAGGCGAACAGCTTTTCCAGCAGGTCCTCCCTGCCCGCCGGGTCCAGCCCGGCGGCGGGCTCGTCCAGCACCAGCAGCTCCGGCTCCATGGCCAGCACCCCGGCGATGGCCGCCCGGCGCTTCTGCCCGCCGGACAGCTCCAGGGGCGACTGGTCGAAGACGGCCTCGTCCAGGCCCACGAAGGCCGCCGCCTGCCGTACCCGGCGGTCGATCTCGGCCTCGTCCAGCTTCTGGTTCTTCGGCCCGTAGGCGATGTCCTTGTACACCGTCTCCTCGAACAGCTGGTGCTCCGGGTACTGGAACACCACGCCCACCCGCGACCGGGCCCGGCGGATGGCCGCCTTGGAAGCGAATATGTCCTCGCCGTCCAGCAGCACCGTGCCGGCGGTGGGCTTCAACAGCGCGTTCAGATGGCTGATAAGGGTGGACTTTCCGCTGCCCGTGTGGCCGATGAGGCCCACGGTCTGGCCCGCCTCGATGGCGAGCTCCAGCCCTTCGATGGCGGTCTTTTCAAAGGGGGTGCCCTGGCTGTAAACGTGGGTCAGGCCCCGTATCTCGATCAGGCTCATACCAGCGCCTCCCCGATGACGGCGGCGCACTGCTCGTCGGTGAGCACGTCCGTCGGCAGGTGCATCCCGGCGGCGTTCAGCCGGCCGATGAGCCCGGCCGCCTCCGGCACGTCCAGCCCCAGCGCGCGCAGCCGCTCCGCCTGGGCGAATATCTGCCGGGGCGTGCCGTCCAGCGCCACGCGCCCTCTGTCCAGAGCCAGCACCCGGTCGGCACGGGCGGCCTCGTCCATGTGGTGGGTTATCAGCACCACGGCCACGCCCCGGTCCCGGCACAGGCCCTGGGCCGCGGCCATCACCTCCCGGCGTCCCCGGGGGTCCAGCATGGCGGTGGGCTCGTCCAGTACCAGCACCTCCGGCTCCATGGCCAGCACGCCGGCGATGGCCACCCGCTGCTTCTGCCCGCCGGAGAGAAGGTGGGGCGCGTGCAGGCGATATTCGTACATCCCCACCTGCTTCAAAGCCGCGTCCACCCGGCGGCGTATCTCGCCGGGCTCCACCCCCAGGTTCTCCGGGGCGAAGGCCACGTCGTCCTCCACCACGTTGGCCACGATCTGGTTGTCCGGGTTCTGGAACACCATGCCCACCCGCCGGCGGACCGCCAGCAGGTTCGCCTCGTCGGCGGTGTCCATCCCATCCACCAGCACCCGGCCGGAGGCGGGGGTCAGGATGGCGTTCAGGTGCTTGGCCAGGGTGCTCTTGCCGCTGCCGTTGGCCCCCAGCACGGCCGTGAAGGAGCCGGGCGCGATGTCCAGGCTCACCCCGTCCAGCGCCGGACCGGGGGCATCGGGGTAAGTATAGGTTATATTTTCCACGCGGATGATCGGGTCCATAGATGCCTCGCTAAGTGTTTTCTTTTTGGGCCCCCATGAAAGCCCAGCGAAGCGGGTTTCATGGGGAAGAGGAGGAGCCGCAGACTATTTGAGCATTGCCGCTTGCGGCAATGGGAGAGCTAGCCTGCGTGCTCCGACGACGACCATCGGCAGCTGGCCCCGCAGGGGAGGACCAGGCCGGAGGCTGTCACCGGCAGGCCCAGCTCTTCGGCCTGGCTGCGGCCGCCGAAGCGCTTGGTGAACAGGCTCTCGGTGATGTAGGTCAGCACCGACGGGGCCAGGCCCGTGGTGTAGGAGTTGATGAGCACGAACAGCGGCTCGTCGGACAAGAGCGGCGTCACCGACTGCACGAAGGGCCACAGATCGTCCTCCAGCCGCCACACCTCGCCGCCGGGGCCCCGGCCGTAGGAGGGCGGGTCCATGATGATGGCGTCGTAGCGCCGGCCCCGGCGTATCTCCCGCTGGCAGAACTTGGCGCAGTCGTCCACGATCCAGCGCACCGGCCGGTCCGCCACGCCGGAGGCGGCGGCGTTCTCCTTGGCCCAGGCCACCATGCCCTTGGCCGCGTCCACGTGGCAGACCTCCGCCCCGGCCGCCAGGCACGCTATCGTGGCCGCACCGGTGTAGGCGAACAGGTTCAGCACCCGGATGGGCCGGCCGGCAGAGCGTATCTTCTCCATGGCCCAGTCCCAGTTGGCCGCCTGCTCGGGGAACAGGCCGGTGTGCTTGAAGCTCATGGGCTTGACCTGGAAGGTCAGAGGCCCGTAGCGTATCTTCCAGCTGGGAGGCAGGCTGTTCTTCTCCCAGGCCCCGCCGCCGGCGCTGGACCGGCGGTATGCAGCGTCGGGCCGCCGCCACCGGGCGTCGGCGCGCTCCGTGCGCCAGATGGCCTGGGGGTCCGGGCGCAGCAGGATATGGCCGCCCCAGCGCTCCAGCTTCTCCCCGCCGGAGGCGTCCAGCAGCTCATAGTCCCGCCACTTGTCCGATACCCACATAGTACGCTCTCACCTATAGATATAAAATAGCAATTTATTATAGCATCGTTTGCCTGGCCGGTCAATTCCATAAAGCGCCGATACTGTCCTCTCACACCCCCGCCAAAACCGTCATATCCTGCAATATACGGGCTCACCCGCCCGGATATTGGAGGAAACGGGACTTGCATATACTGGAACAATTTCTGCTGGTGCTGGGCCTGGCCATGGACGGCTTCGCCGCGTCGGTGTGCATGGGCATGGCCGCCGGACGGCGCGTCTGGCCCATCGTGGGGCTGGTCAGCGGCTTTCACGTGGTCATGCTGCTGATGGGCTACGCTCTGGGCGCCGGTCTGCCGGAGAGCCTGACGGCGGCATATCCCTGGGCGGCGGCGCTCATCCTCTCGGCCATGGGAGCCAACATGATACGCACCGCTGGCCGGGAGGAGGACTGCGGCGGGCGGAGCGGCCTGACGGGCATGGCGGCGCTGTCCCTTGCCACCAGCGTGGACGCCATGACGGTGGGGGCGGCCTTTGCCCTGATGGGGGTACGGCCGGCTCTGGCCGGGGGGCTGATGGGGGCGGTGATGGTGACCCTCTCCCTGGCGGGGAGCCTGTTCGGCAGCCGCGTGGGCCGGGCCCGGCGAAAGGCGGCCCGCACCGCCGGCGGCGTGATACTGTGCCTGCTGGGGGCCAAGCTGCTGCTGGACGTCGCGGGCGTCATATGAGCGTCCGCGCCGGGCCGGCGGGAAAGACGTGACATCCCGGCCCGGCCGTTGTATAATGGGACCGCTATGGTACGTTTGATATTGGGCCGGGCCGGGGCCGGAAAAACCGGCCTCGTCTTTGACGAGATAGCGGGATATGTGCGTCAGGGCGTCGGCGGGAGCATCCTGCTGGTGCCGGAGCAGTACAGCCACGAGGCGGAACGGGAGCTGTGCGCCGCAGCGGGGGATACCCTCAGCCGCTATGGGGAGGTGCTTTCCTTCACGGGTCTGGCCCGGAAGGTGTTCTCCCAGGTGGGCGGCGGCCGGACGGTGATGGACGGAGCCGGAAGGCTGCTGTGCATGGCGGTGGCGGTGCATGACGTGTCCGACGGACTGCGCTTTTATCGGCGCGCCCGGCAGGACGCCCGCGTGCTGGACAGCCTGGTGCGGGCGGCGGAGGAGCTGGAGAACGCCGGCCTGGACGCCGCCGCGCTGGCGGACGCCGCCGGGAAAACCCAGGGCGTGCTCTCGGACAAGCTGGCGGATATGGCCCTGCTGCTGGAGGCATACGCCGCCGTGCGGGAGCGCGGCGGCGCGGACCCGGCCGATCGGCTGGCCTCCCTGGCGGAGCTGATCGCGGAAAGCCCCGTGGTCCGGGGCCGGTTCTATGTGGACGGCTTTTCCGACTTCACCGAGCTGGAAAAGCGGGTGCTGACCGCCCTGGTCCGGGCCGGCGCGGAGCTGACGGTGTGCCTGACCTGCGGCCGGGAGGACGCCGGCGGGGTGTTCGAGCTGCCCCGGCAGACGGCTCGGTGGCTGGCAGACATGGCGGAGCAGGCCGGCGTGCCCTGCAGCCAGATATGGCTGGAGCCGCCCCTGCCGGAGGACGACCCCGTCGCCTTCTTCTGCGGGCACCTGTTCGACTTTTCCCCGGCCCAGGCCCCGGCCAGCGACGGAGCGGTCACGGCGGTGAGCGCGCCGGACATCGCCGCCGAGTGCGAGCTGGCGGCGGCCCGGATGGCCCAGCTGGCCCGGCAGGGCTGCCGCTGGCGGGACATGGCGGTGGCGGTCCGGGGCTTTTCCGACTACCGCACGGCGCTGGAGAGCGCCTGCGCCCGGTACGGGGTGCCTCTGTTCCTGTCCGGCCGGGGGGACACTTTGCAGAAAAATCTGCCTCTGGCCGTCGTCTCCGCCCTGGAGGCGGTGCTGCGGGGCTATGAATACGAGGCGGTGTTCAGCTATCTGAAGACCGGTCTGGGGCCCATCCCCCTGGAGGATGTGGACCGGCTGGAGAACTATGTGCTGCTCTGGTCCATCCGGGGCGGCCAGTGGGACAGGCCCTGGGTCATGCACCCGGAGGGCTACGGCAGGCCCATGGATGAGGCGGCGGAGCAGGCCCTGGAGCAGCTCAACGACATGCGCCGGGCGGTGATAGGCCCGCTGAAGGCCCTGGAGCGCCGCGTGGAGCGGGCGTCCACGGCGGCGGAGCTGGCCGCCGCCCTGGCCGATTTCCTCACCCGGTCCAAGCTGGACCGGGCGCTGGAGCGCCGGCAGGCGGAGCTGCTGGCGGAGGGCCGCCGGGAGACGGCGGCGGAGTGCGCCCGGCTGTGGGACACGGTGTGCACGGCGCTGGAGCAGTTCGCCGCCCTGCTAGGGGATATGAGCATGGACGCCGAGCAGTTCCAGGGACTGTTCGATCTGATGCTGTCCAAATACGACGTGAACGTCATCCCCGTGTCCCTGGACCGGGTGGGCGCAGGAGACATCGACGGCATGCGCCGGCGGCATCTGCGGCATCTGCTGCTGCTGGGGGCGTCGGACGGGCGCATCCCGGCCCCGGACGATGGCGCCGGCGCCTTCACCGCCGACGAGCGGGAGACGCTCACGGCCCTGGGCCTGCCCATGGGCGGGGCGGAACTGGATATGGCCCGGGAGCTGGGGCGCATCTACAGCGTGCTGAGCCTGCCGTCGGAGAGCCTTTACATGAGCTGGTCCGAGAGCGACGGCGAGGGCGGCCAGGGCAGGCCCTCGGTGCTGGTGGACCGGGCCAAGGCGCTGCTGGGCGTGGTGCCCGCGCGGGGCGACCTGGTCCAGGCCAGGACATGGTCCGGGGAGACGGCCTTCGCGCTGGCCCTGGAGGGCCAGACGGGCGGGCGTCTGCCGGAGCATCTGGCCGCCAGGGCCTGGTTCGTACAGGCCGGCCAGGAGCCGGAGCTGGCGCGGCTGGCCGGGGCGGCCAGGGCCGCCGAGGGCAGTCTGAGCGCCCCGTCGGTGCGCTCGCTCTACGGCGAGCGGCCCGTGCTCACCGCCACCCGGGCGGAGAAGTTCGCTGACTGCCGGTTCGGATACTTCCTGCAGTACGGGCTGAAGGCAAAGCCCCGGCAGCAGGCGGTGTTCGACCCACGGGACTACGGCAACTTCATGCACACCATCCTGGAGAACACGGCCCGCGCCGTGCTGGACGAGGGCGGCTTCGCCGCTGTCACGGACCAGCGGGTGGGCCAGCTGGCGGATCAGTTCGTGGACAAGTACATCTCCGACGAGATGCACGGCCTTGCGGACCGGACGGCCCGGTTCGCCTATCTCTTCCGCCGGCTGCGGACCACGGTGCGCCAGGTGGTGACGGATATGTGGCAGGAGCTGCGCCAGAGCCAGTTCCAGCCCCTGGACCTGGAGCTGGACCTGCGGGCCGAGGGGGTGCTGGAGCCGGCGGAGGATGAAACGCCCCTGGCCGGCCGGGCCGACCGGGTGGACGGCTGGGTCCGGGACGGGGTGCTGTATCTGCGGGTGACGGACTACAAGACCGGGAAAAAGAGCTTCGACCTGGCGGACGTGTGCCAGGGCATCAACATGCAGATGCTGCTGTACCTGTTCACGCTGCAAAAGCGGGGCGCGGGCCACTTCGGCGCCCAGACCATCCGCCCGGCGGGGGTGCTCTACTCCCCTGCCCGGTTCGAGATGATCGACGCCGCCGGCAAGAGCCCGGAGCAGATCGCGCGGGAACGGCGGGACAGCTCCCGACGCAGCGGTCTGCTGCTGGACGACGACGAGGTGCTGCAGGCCATGGAGCCGGGGCAGGACAAGCGGTTTTTGCCGGTGAAGCTCACCCGCACCGGCGGCGTGGACAAGCGCAGCGCGGCCAGTCTGGCCAGTCTGGAGCGGTTCGGCTCCCTTAGCCGGTTCATCGACAAGACCCTCCAGGACCTGGCGGACCAGCTGCGGGCGGGCAGCGTGGCGGCGGACCCCTGGTACAAGTCCAGCCGGGAGAACGCCTGCGCCTGGTGTGATTTCCGGCAGGCATGCCTGTTCGACCGGGACGGAGACGGCTGGCGGGTGCGTGTGGACATGAGCGCGGAGGACGCCTGGAAGAGGATAGAGAGCGATGGGAAATAACATAGACCTGACAGCCCCCCAGCAGCGGGCGGTGGACGTATCCGGCCGGCCGGTGCTGGTGAGCGCGGCGGCGGGCAGCGGCAAGACGCGGGTGCTGACGGAGCGGCTGATGGCCAGGGTGCTGGCCGGGGCGGACGTGGCCCGGTTTTTGGTGATCACCTTCACCCGGGCGGCGGCGGCCCAGCTGCGCGGGCGCATCCAGACCGAGCTGGACCGTCTGGCAGCGGCGGACCCCGGCAGCAAGCGCCTGCGGGAGCAGAGCGCCCGGCTGTACCGGGCCAAGATCGGCACCATCGACAGTTTCTGCGCGGACCTGGTGCGGGAGAACGCCCATCTGCTGGCCCTGAGCCCCGGCTTCGCCGTGCTGGAGGAGGACCGGGCGGAGGCCATGCGGGCCCGCGCCCTGGAGGACGTGCTGGACCGGGCCTACGAGGGCATCGAACAGGACCGGGCGCTGCGCACGCTGGTGGACACGGTGGGCGCCGGCCGGGACGACAGCGCCCTGGCGGAGCTCATTCTGCGCCTGCACCGGCAGATGCAGAGCCACGCCTTCCCCGAAAAGTGGGCGGCGGAGGCCCTGGCGCTGCTGGACAAGGATCACGGGGACGCGGCCGAGAGCCCCTGGGGCCGGTATCTGCTGGACGATCTGGCGGCGGAGGCCGCCTACCAGGCCCGGCAGCTGGAGGGCGCCCTGGCGGCGATGGCCCGGCCGGAAAACGAGAGGATGATGGCCGCCTACGGGGAGGCCTTCTCGGAGCTGGCGCTGCTGTACCGGGACGCGGCCCGGGCCAGCGCCGAGAGCTGGGACAAGACGCGGGAGACCCTGGCCCGCCAGATACCCGGCCGGAAGGCGCTGCGGGGCTTTGACGACGAGGCGCTCAAGGAGCGCATGGGCAGGGTCTGGAAGTCCGCCAACGACCGGCTCAAGCAGCTGCAAAAGGACATGGACCGGCCCAGCGGGGCGCTGCTGGCGGAGACCGCCGCCACCAAAGAGCCCATGCGGGCGCTGACGGACCTGGTGCGGCAG
The DNA here is from genome assembly GCA_947587025.1 of uncultured Oscillospiraceae bacterium. Lineage (GTDB taxonomy): Bacteria > Bacillota > Clostridia > Oscillospirales > Oscillospiraceae > CAJOIG01. The sequence continues at coordinate 2,725 of CANPXW010000065.1, read as the reverse complement.
CTGGACGAGGCGTATGCCGAGCGCAAGCGCCGGGCCAACGGCTGCGACTTCTCCGACCTGGAACACATGTGTGTGGGCCTGCTGTGCGACGAAAACGGCGGACCCACCGACCTGGCCCGGGCAGTGTCCGACCGCTTCGACGAGGTGATGGTGGACGAGTACCAGGACGTCAACGGCGTGCAGCAGACCATCTTCCTGCGGGTGTCCCAGGAGGGACAGCGGCTGTTCACCGTGGGGGACGTGAAGCAGTCCATCTACCGGTTCCGGCTGGCGGAGCCGTCCATCTTCATCGACCGCTACGACGCCTTCGCTGACCCTGCCCAGGGCGAGCGCGTGCTGCTGCGGGAGAACTTCCGCAGCAGGCCCGAGGTTCTGCGGGCCTGCAACGGGGTGTTCGGACGCATCATGTCACGGGCGCTGGGAGACGTGGAATACAACGACGAGGCCCGGCTGATACCGGGCAAGACCGACTGGCCGGCGGAGGGCTCCGTACAGCCGGAGCTGTGCCTGCTGGACAGCGCCGGTCTGGCCGAGGAGGACGCCCCGGACAAGACCATGCTGGAGGCCCGGTACGTGGCCGGGCGCATCCGGGCCATGGTGGAGGCCGGCGAGCCGGTCACCGACGAAAACGGCGGCACCCGCCCGGTGCGGTACGGGGACATCGCCCTTCTGCTGCGCACGCCGGGCAGCACCGGCGCGGCCTACAGCCGGGCCCTGGCGGAGGCGGGGGTGCCCGTGGGCTCCCGGCAGGGCGGGGCGTTCTTCTCCCAGCCGGAGGTGAGCTTTGCCATCTCCATGCTGGCGGTGGCGGACAATCCCCGGCAGGACGTGGCGCTGATCGCGGCGCTGCGGGGCCTGCCCTTCGGCTTCACGCCGGACGAGCTGGCGGCGGTGCGCGCCGCCGGAAAGGGAGATCTGTGGGACGCGCTGTGCCGCCGGGCGGAGGCCGACGAGCGCTGCGCCCGGTTCGTCGATCTGGTGCGCCAGCTGCGCAGCTGCGCCCGGGAGGAGAGCACCGACCGGCTGCTGCGGCGGCTGTACGACAGCACCCGGCTGATGACCATATGCGGCGTGATGGCGGACGCGCCCCGGCGCGTGGCCGACCTGATGCAGCTTTACGAGTACGCCAGGCAGTTTGAAAACAGCGGCGGCCGGGGCCTGTTCCGGTTCGTATCCTGGCTGCGGGACCTGGAGCGCCGGGGCCTGGAGCCGCCCATATCCGGGGCCGGGGATGGGGTCCAGCTGATGAGCATCCACAAGTCCAAGGGCCTGGAGTGGCCGGTGGTGTTCCTGGCGGACAACGGCCACGGCTGGAACCGGAGCCGGACGGGACAGGTGCTGTGCCACCGGCGTCTGGGCCTGGGCATGCGCCTGACCGATGCGGAAAAGGGCGTGCGCTGGCCCACCCTGCCCTGGCTGGCCATCCGGCTGGCGGAGGAGCGGGAGGAGCTGAGCGAGCAGGAGCGGGTGCTGTACGTGGGCATGACCCGTGCCAAGGAGCGGCTCATCATGACCTGTGTGCAAAAGGACCCGGCCTCCGCCCTGGCCGCCTGCGGGGGGCCGTCGGACGGGCCCATCGACCCCCGGCAGCTCCTCCGGGCCGGCAGCGCCGCGCCCTGGCTGCTGGCGGCGGCAGCGGCGGACGGCGGGCGGACCATACAGGTGCGCATCGTCTCCCCGGAGCAGGCCCGGCCCGACGCCGTTCAGGCTGCGGAAGGCCAGCCTCTGCCCGACGCGGACCCGGCCCTGACGGAGCAGATCGGCCAGCGCATCGCCTGGACCTATCCCCACCAGGCGGCGGTGTCCCTGCCCTCCAAGCTGACGGCCACAGCGGTCAGCCGCATGTTCGCTTATGACGACGGCGACGCGGCCCCTCTGCCCGCCAGGGCGGCGGGAAAAAAGCATCTGCGCCGGCCGGACTTCGGCCGGGCCGGCCGGCCCCTCACCGGGGCGGAGCGGGGCGTGGCCGCCCATCTGGCCATGCAGTACGTGGACCTGGCCAAGGCCGACACCGCCGACAGCGTGGCAGCGGAGCTCGACCGGCTGGTACGCCTGGGTCTGCTGGATGAAAAACAGGCCCAGGCGGTGGACCCGGAGGACGTCACGGCCTTCTTCCACTCGCCGCTGGGCGCCCGGCTGCGGACGGCGGACCGGGTGATGCGGGAGTTCAAATTCTCTCTGCTGTGCCCGGCCGGGACCTGGTACCAGGACGCGGGAGACGAGAGCGTTCTGCTGCAGGGCGTGGTGGACTGCTGCGTCGAGGAGGACGGCCAGCTGACCATCATCGACTTCAAGACCGACCGGCGCATGAATCCCAAGCGGTACGCCGGCCAGCTGCGGGCCTACGCCATGGCCATGGAGCGCATCTGGCAAAAGCCGGTGAAGCAGGCGGCGCTGTGGTATCTGCGGCTGCGCCAGGCGGCGTACATCCCCCTGCCGAAGAAAAAGTAAAAAACAGTTGCGTTTTGCCTCCGGCTGTGATAAGATATCATTTGCGTCTTGTAACGGCGGGTCTCCGCCCGCACTCAAGACAGCTTATCGTGAGGTGAATATCATGAAGGAAGGCATCCATCCGAAGTATTACAAGACCACCATCCGCTGCGCCTGCGGCAACGTGATCGAGACCGGCTCCACCCGTGAGAACATCTCCGTGGAGATCTGCTCCAAGTGCCACCCGTTCTTCACCGGCAAGCAGAAGCTGGTGGACACCAGCGGCCGTGTGGAT
>CANPXW010000064.1 GCA_947587025.1 uncultured Oscillospiraceae bacterium | reverse complement strand
TTATCGGCAAGCGGCTCAGTGCCAGCGCATACGGTTTGGATTCTGTACCATGTGTTCCCGATTTTACGCTCCACCGTACCGGCGAATAGCTCATGCCGTTCCCAATAGCGGCGGCAGGCTTCCTGAAAATCCAACGGTGGAATAAATATAGGGTCATAACAGGCATACAGGTCTATGGGTTCATATTGATACATTCATCTTTCTCCTTTTTCAATTTGCTTTTGCTGAGAAATGATGGGTTTCCCGCGCTGTTCCAGTGCCACATTGACGTGGTGCCGGACCTGCAGCAGCTTCGTGAGATCGTCCCGCAGGGGCTTGTACTTGGCATAGGCGGCCTCATGCTCCCGCGCCAGCGTTTCCATCTCCCGCTGCCAAGCGGAGATGGGCAGCTTGCCGCCCGGCGTAAAGGCGTCCTTCAGCTTGCGCCGGGCCATATAAAACTGCCCCAGCTCGCGTTCATGCTCCTGCCTGTACTTCTCCCGCTGGCCTTTCCACCGGATGCCGTTCATCTCGTCAAAGATGGGCTTTAGCCGGGCGTAGTTCTCCGCCTGCTGGAGCAGGTCTTTCAGCTCCTTCCGGCGTTTGTTGGATGCGTCCATTTCTGATTTCAGCCTGGATACCTGGTTGCTGAGATCAGCAACACGTTCTTCCAGCGCCTCCACCGTGAACAGCTTGTTCTCCACGATGTAGTTATGGGCTTCTACAAACAGCTTCAGATTGCCCAGCTTCGCCTTCTGGCTCCAGGCCCCGGCGTTTCGTATGGAGATGTAATCGCCCAAAAGCTGACCCAGGTTGGGCAACTGGGGCTGGGACAGCTCACGTTTGACATCCTTCAGCCAATCTAACAGGGTGGCTATCTTCTTCCGCAGGCTGCGGATGGCCGCGTTGGTAGAGCGTATCCAACGGTTGAGATCGCCCTTGTCGGTGGAAATGCCCTTCGCCTCCATCTGCCGGACGGCGGGGCCTTCGTGGACCGTCGGTATCTGATCGATCCCCTGTCGCGCATAAGAGCGGTGGTCTATCCGACAGTCCAGGCCCTTTTCCTCAAACTTGGCGTTGCACAGCGCGGCCCAGGCCGCCCGCCAGGATTCCAGCCGCTCCGGGCTGCCCCAATCGGTGGTGGGCACAGCGTCAAAGGTCGCTTTGCCATTCTCGTCAAGAATACGGTCGCCGTTCTCGTCCAAGTGGTAGACACGGTGCTGTTTGTATCCCCATTTGCCGTTCTCCTTCAATGGTCGGATGGGACAAAGGATGTGGAAGTGAGAGTTTTGTATCTCCTTGTCCGGCATATGGATGGCAAGGTCTGCGATCATGCCCCGGCTGACAAGCTGCTCCGATACGAATTGCCTTGCAAGCGCGATATTCTCCTCCAGGGAAAACTCGTTCTGCAAGGCAATGTCAAAACTATACGCGAGCTGGGCGTCTTTGTTCCGCTCTACCCGTTCCAAGGCGTTCCAGAGCGTCTGCCGGTCAGCGTATTCTGGCGGTGCATATGGCGGGAGAAGTATCTCGGAACAGATCACGCCTTTCTTGTGGCTGTAGTCGCTGGTCTCGCCGTAGTATTCGCTGTAAAGTTTCTCTCCGGCGCGGTAGGCAGCGGAGGCGATAGCGGACTGACCGGCGCTGCGCTGGGTCTGGGTGATATGAAAATGATAGAGGGCCATTACACATCCTCCCCATGCAAAGCTCTGTAGATGACAGCCTGGACATCCGGCAGAGAAAGTATCTGCTCCATGAGGGAGTAAAACGGAACCTCTGCCATGACCTTAATCTCCGGGACGATGCTCTCCACAGCAGCCCCACGGGTGATGAGCCGGTGCGCCCGTGCGGTCCGCTCGGCCTTGCTCAAATACTTTGCCCGGTTCTCCAGCCGCTGGATGCGGTGCTGGTATTGTTCCAGCAGTGCCTTGTCTCTGACCTGTTCCGCTCTCAGCTGCTCCAACGTCTTGCTCATTTGCGTTCCTCCCGGGGTTTCCAGCGTTTGGACCAGTAGCGGTCGCAGACGACGATGCCCATGCGGAAGCTCTGCTTGCAGTCCTGGGTGCAGCCTCGGCAGATGGGGTTATATGTGATTCTGTTACGGCGGTTGAGGAAGAAAGACCATTCCTCCCGCCGTTTCTTGCTCATACGCGGCATTGTTACTCCTTTTCAGATGATAGTTGAGATTTGGTTGACCGGGGACAAAACTGTATGTTCCCGGTGTCATTTTGCCGATTTTCCGGCGCTGTGAGCGCGTTTTCAACTGCCGGTCGTGCCGGGACAGCGGGGCGGCGAAAAGCGGCATTTTGTATCTTATTGGGTGCATTGTGATCCCTCCTTCAGATTGGATTTGAGAGGCAAAAGCGCCCGCTGGGCGGCGGGCGCTTCATCATCCTCTGCAATAGTTATGTTGGATTTCGCAAAAAACAGGCAAATGGCAGGACAAGCCCGTTTCAAAAAACAGGACAAGACTTTCAATGCCCTTACCCCAAAAAGCCAATCTTAACAGGACAGGCAGCAGGGGGATAGACGCGCAAGCGTCGCAAGGGGGCCGCCCCTTGAACGGAGCAGCAGCGACGCAAAACAGCCCGGACATTCGTGTGTCCGGGCTGCTGCCTCGCAGAGCGCACATACATGGTCGCCAGACCATGTATAGAAGTGCGCCCTTAGTATAATAACTAAGGGAATCAAAACGAGTTGTCTGAGGACTAAAGCATCTATGCCTCCCGCACTGGCAGGTTTCTGAGGGTTAGGTTTCTTGCCACGCAGGGTGCAACTAAAACCAAAACGAAATAATTTATGTGGTCACCCACTACCCATTTGTAGAGTGCAGACTTGAGCGTCTCCGTTTCAAGTCGATGAAACAAATATTGCCCCCACGACGATCAATCCAATACCGCCAATTTTTCTCCTTGTGATTTTCTCGTGTAATACAAATGATGATAAAAACATTGTCCATATATATGTTAATGAGGTCAATGGCAGAACGACAGAATAGTCAATGACACGCAAAACAATGACGTTGATAACGGCTGAGGAAACATACAGCCCTGCGCCGATATATAAATTACGGTCTTTGATAATGCATAATAGATCCTGATCCGAAGAGGTTTTCTTTAAGAACAACGAGGCGAGGGATCCGATCATTGTCATGGCGATCAGCATGATGAAGTACATGATCATTCTTCATCGCCTCCAGCTATGCACACTACACCTACTGAAATCAAAATGACCCCAAAACCTTTTGCGATTGTGATGGACTCATGCAAAACGATTGCCGCTAAAAAGATGCTGAGTATATAATTCATGCTTAGCATTGGTTGAAGGACAGACAGCTTTCCATACCTATACGCAATAATCATAATGATCGCCCCAATACCGTATAGGCAAAACCCAGCTAGCATAGCCGCAAAGCCATGATCCGCCGAAAGCTTCCAAAATAACTGTCCCAGGCAGGCGCATATTGACGAACAAGCCATCAACAATATGCCTTTTTTATTCCGGTGAAAAGATTCCAGCATATTTCTCATTATGGATCATACTTCCCCATGAAATTCAGCAGCAATATCTTCATCAGCTCTGCATTGCCTTTGACAAAGCTGATTTTTGTCGGCGTCTTTCCCTTTTTGGGATATGCCCTGGTCACGGGAACTTCGCACGCCTTCATACCGATTTGTGTAGCCCTGACGGACAGGTAGGCCAGCAGCTCATAGGTCATAAAAATGTCTCGCAGCGGCTGGACCCTGGTATCTCTTAAATACTTTGCCGAATAACCTCTGAAGGCATTGGTCGTATCTGTGAATCTATGGTGAGCGGTCAGGGAGATGATGGGAGTGTGTATCAGTCTGACAGAGATATTCCTTGCAAGTGGGGTGTTGATAGCCTGCCCGCCCTCTATGAAGCGTGAGCCTTGGACCAGATCGCAGCCTTCCTCCAGCTTTTCAATAAAGCGGGGCACATCCTCGATACTGTCCTTATTGTTTCCATCGATCGTGATGATCCCTTTATATTCCCGCCGGAGGGCCCACCAGATACCCATACGCAGCTGGGCTCCCTGTTTTCCGGCGTCCTGTTTAACGAGCAGCGTGTTGACGTTGAGGCTCCCGAGCCGCTCCCGCTCTGTGCAGCCATCGGTCGATCCGCCATCGCAGATCACGATGTCCACACAGTCGGACACCCGATGCTGACAGGCCCGCTCCAATTCCTTTATGATCCTGTCCCCCTCGTTGATGATGGGGATCAGAAGAACATAGTCCTTTGTTCTGCCATGGTATTCTTCGCACAGGAACTGTGGCACACCACTCTGTCTCTCATAAAGAGTGCTCTTTACATTCATGAGAAAATGCCCTTTACATATTTCATTATTTCTTCCAGCAGTTTGATGTCCGTAACGGTTCCCATCTCAATGGAGATACATCCTTCGTAGCCTTCTTCACTCAATATATCTCTCAATTCCCGGTGGATATCTCTTCTTTCGATCGGCTTGAGTCCAGGTTCGCTTATGTGGACGTGGTTGATATCGCAGACCCTGCCTCGCAGCAGCGTTGGGCTCTCCTGATTATAGATCATTGTCCCCACGTCCAAATTCAAACGAAACCCCTTTGACCTCACTTCGGATATAAGACCCAGAGCGGAGGGCGTATCATTGATATAATTCGTATGATAAAGCGGAGGGTTTGCTTCCATTCCGATACACGTGTTTTGCTGATGGGCATAGCCGCTGATCTGCTTAAAAAACCGAACGCCAAGCTGCAGGTCCGCCCCCTCCGGAACACTTCGATTGCGGGGGCATCCAAAAACAAGGTTATGACATCCTATTGCAGCGGCAAAATCAATGGCCTTTTTGGTAACCGTCAGCAAGGATTCTCTTTCATCCTCCGTGCCAAAAAGCTTCTCTTGTCTTCCGTTCCAGATGGACTGCATAGACGGCACTTCAAAACCGAATCTCTCCGCCAGCCGCTCCTTCCATCTGCGGGCCTCATCCAGACGGTCATAGGGCGCTTCCGTAAATATCCTTGTCGGTGCGATCTCAAGTCCACGAAAACCATAAAAGGACATGAGTGCATAGACATCCTCGTCCAGTTCCGCTGGCCACGCTATATTTGAGATGGCTAATTGCATAGCGCCCGACCTCCTTAGACAGATGCGGCTTCCACAAATTCCCGGATCTCCTTTAGTACTTGGTCCTTCGTGCGGATATAACCATTTGTCCCGCCGAATATACCGGCATGGATCGTCCGATAATCATAATCCGCTGCATCGCCCGGCAGTACATTGTGGAAATCCTTTCCTGAGAGATAGTGGTATATTTCGTCCGCAGAGACCGGCTCTGTCGCCAGATGCAGCAGATGGATATCCGCCCGCAGCGCCGTCTGTATGTCATTCCAAAGACCGGCAAGATCATAAAACTGATATTTGCTTCTGCTGTCTGTGAAATTCAGCGCAGTAAAGCCGAGCCGCACAAATCTCTCTTTCAAATCGGCTCTTTCATCCTCGGGGACATGTACTTTATAAAAGCCGTTACCATTGTCAAAATAATATTGCCGCAGCGTGGGGTCCCTGCCGCTCAGTTCAAGAAGCTTTTCCTCTCTCAGCATAGATGGAACGAGATGGATATAGTCATAGATAAAATTTTTCTTTAAGTTTTTCCCGATCAAGGCGGGCAGCCGAATGATCAGAACGTCCGGGTACTTTTCCCGTACCCACAATTCCAGCTGATAGCGGTCAAATCCATACGCGCCCAGTCCATCGGTATCGATATGCGTATTCTCATCCACGCCATTTGGCGTTTTAAAGACATCGATCGTAGAAATAAGGACCAGTTTTTTTGGAGCGATCTTTTGAATGTTCTCCTGCGCTTGGACAATAAGCTCCATATCTTTTGCCGGCGCCTGATTGGCCAAATATTTCTCGGCGCGCAATCCTGCATAGATCAAGAGTTCCGGTTTTGTACCATAGGCTTCATTTATGTTTTTTGAATTGTACAGGCCATGGATCTCATCTCCCGCCGAGGCATAAATGTTACCACCCACGAAGCCTGTATAGCCAACCAGCGCACGCGTCATTCCGTTTCTCCTCAGTATCCTGTATCAGTTATTGATTTTTTCAACGCTCTCAATCAAATACTTCTGCCTTCTGAAGTTCATATCAATGTTTAGACTGGCATATTTGATCAGGATGCTTAAAATGACGAATAACCCCAAAAATCCGAAAGTCATCACCAGCATGAGCGTCGTCCAGCCTTCGATCGGCTTTCCTATCAAATATGTGATAACTGTATAGAGCAAGGCGAGAAATGCGACCACTGACATGAAAGCGGTCACGCCGATGCTGATCTTAAAGCCGGCATTGGTATATAGGGCAAGGCTGTCGATGGCCAGAGACGCCCTGCCGAGCTCTTCGCCACGGGTCTGGCCATCAAAGGACATGGCGACCATACTCAGTCCCGAAGCGGCATAGGCAGCTTTCCTGTACGGCATATAAGAACTTGATGCGTGGGCGCGGTTGATAGCTCGTCGTGTGACCAGCCGGAATACATCGGTCTGAAGCTGATATTTTGTTTTGCTGTTGTCATTAAAAACCTTATAGAATAACCGGCTTCCAAATCTCATATGCTTGGGACAGACACAGACAATGTCGTTTCCTTCAACAGCACGCTCATACGCATCATAAATCAGACTTGGCGCGTAAGGCATTTGGACCGAATCGAACTCATACACATAGTCTCCAATCGCGGTATCGATACCGGCGTTCATTGCGTCTTCCCTGCCGTGGAAGCGGCTCATGTTGATCAACGTGAGCGTACAATCATGATCTTGAGCCCATGCTTTGATTTTCGCAACAGATTCATCGGTACTGGCATCATTCACTACGATCAATTCATATGTTTCAAAATGCTCGTTGAGTACTCGATCTATCGCATCAAAGAACTTAACAGCGCTATCTGAATCGTTGTGCAAATAGACAACTCCGGATATGAAGCTCTTTTCTTTATCACGCATTATCCAAGACCTCCTCTAAATCATATACGGTGTTAATTTTTCCGGAGAGCACGCTGATAAGCGTAGGTGAGTCAGAATGTGTTCTGATGACGGTTGGCCTTGAATCATCAACCTCGCTCGCCATAAGGATCGGCTTCATGCTGTATAAGCTGGTACGGTAGTTGAACTGTAATTCGTCTTTGACATATTTGCGGGCTAGTTGGCTCATATAATCCCATGCCGTGACCGGTTTTGCCGCGCACTCGTTACAGTTATACAAACTGCCCACCAGGCAATTGCCGCAGCTTCTCGTTTGACAGGAAAAATCAGCAACTGCATTATAACAGGTCTCGTGGGGCGTGAACGTTACACTGGTCAAGCTATGCAGGCCTGTTTTTCCAAAGGGCATCAAACTGAAGAAAGGGCCGTCCATTACAGTGAGACCAACATTTTTCAGTCGCTCATTTACAGTACATAGGATGATCTCGCATTTCTCGTATTTGATTTTGAATGGTTCTACCGGAATGCCGCGGACAGTTTGCAGCACATCATTGACACCCGCATAGGCAGCGTTTAGGATAAACGGCGTTTCGATCAGATGATCCTGTGCGGTGATTTTCCAGTTGCTGCCCGAGCGTTCAATCTGCTCAGGCCTGTGATCGTATAAAACCGTAATATTGGAATGCTTCTCTATTTGGGCTAAAAACCATTCCTTTAGGATCTGAGCGTCATAGGTATACTCGGTCGTCAGAAAGGCGCCATCGCACACGCCAGGCTTAAAATACCATTCGGGATCGATACTATCGCACCTGATCTCAGCGGCCTCGCAAAATCGTTTAAACTCTTCCGCGTTAGTCCAACTTAGAGAACTGCTCGTTGCGTAAACCTGTTCAAAGGATCTGTGAATACAAAAGTCAAAGTCCTCGCAAAATCTTTCAAAGTAGTGGGCGCTTTTAATTGCGGTAGAGAATGAACGCGGGTAGTGGTAACCCATATGTACCCGCGCCTGATTGATGTAAGACGCTCTCATGAACGCGGCAGGGTCGCGCTCTATGATGAGTACTGTTTCCCCTCTCCGGCCGCACCTCAGGGCAGAGTAAAGCCCATAGAATCCGGCACCAATAATGACCTTGTCATAGTGACAGTACATAATTCTCCTTACTCAGACATGATACACCTGAGGCCGCGGTATTCTACAACGGTCTCATTCGGTAAACCAAATGAGTTGATCTGATGATATAACTGACACTTGTCATTTGCCGTCCTGGAGGTCAATACTATGGCAAGCTTTTCCCCGCTGTATTCAGCGGTATATTGCCTGACTAACTCATTTACCTGGTCAAACGAATAATTGTTGATATTGATGACTTGATTATCTGGATCGGTGAAATCCTCGTTCTGGACAAATTGCTTCCCATAATATTCTAGGACAACATCTGACGCCTGAGCCATAACAATATAATCATTCACGCTTAAATCATTTACCATGGATTTATAATCTTCATTTCCATAATAATAATTAAACCTAAAATTCATTGAAGATACAGCAAAAAGAAAGAGTAGTCCAACCGCCATATATCGCACATTGCAAGCAGAGATAACTTCCAAAATCAGGACAATAAATATGGCTGACAGAGAAATGATGTGTCTCTCCCAAAAGCTGTAATGGAATACGATCGACAACAGGCAAAAACAGATGACCAGGAGCACTCCTGCTGTCAGCAGCCAGAATGGCCGATTCTCTAATGGCTTTTTGGAAACGTTCCTGATCAGGGCGACCGCGAACAGGACCAGAACGACCGACATCGCGGCTATCAGGACCATCATGACCGGCGTCAGCAAACTGATGCTTGGGCTTCTCAGATCATTTCTTGACGGGCCTAAGCCGCCATAGCCAAGGATGTAGTATATACTTACTACCAGACTTGCGATGACCGAGCCGGAGGTATGGCCTATGCTTGACGATGAGGAGTAATAGAATGTGAACGCCATATACCCCAGCAAAATGATATATAAGGGCAAGAAATAAAGAAATCCTTTTATATGCATTTTGAGTTTAAGACATTCACTTTTATAATGGTATAGGATGCCGCAGATATAGATGCAGAATGAAAACACGAACAACAAATGAAAGGAAATCCCTAGCAAAAGAAACACATGAATAGAGATTATATTCTTCCTGCTATTGAAATCTTCCTCATAAAACGAGTTGTATACAGTGATCAGTGCAAAGGCAAGGAGTGCTATGTAAGGCCGCGCTTCATTTAGATACGCGATAAAGATTGGGTTGAGCAGGAAAAACATAGTACCTAACCATACCTGTTTTTTCTTGCAGACTATGTTCGCGATTTTATATCCACAAATCGTATACAGAAACGCAGGCAGTACATTAACTGATCTCATTGCTATTTCTGACAGTCCGAATATTCGAGACCATACCCATGCGAACAAAAGAAATAGCGGCATCTGTTTTTCCGAACCGCTTGCGTCTAACGCCGTTTTTAGCACTTCCTTGGCGCTTGGAGAGTTGATATACCTGTAAACCAGGCATTCATCAATCCATAGGCTTTTTGCGTTGATCCCTATTATTAGGGCTATCATAGTAGCGACAATAACTAATCCTATCGCTAACATCTCTTCATTCTTCTTCGCAATATGCATGTTACTTCTCTCCTCATTAGTGGTTACATGGTGATGTTTTTTGTCTAGCCCAGAATTGACAGAAACAAATAGGGTTTCAGCTACCGTAGACTTTTGCGGTGTTGGGTGTGAGTTGAATGTACAATTACTAAACTCCAATGCGGTAATACTTCAACCAAGGGCTGACGATGGACGGATAGCTTGTGCCCATGGACTTTCCTCCCAATGATTGTCAAAAAGTGTACCTTTTGACAAATGCCGATTTCCACTCGGAAACCGGCATTTGTCCTCTAAAATTGCGCTTTTTGACAGGCAAAATCCCCGAAAACAGTTGCCAACAGGTAGAAAACACGCTATACTATGTAAAAATGTCCGGCTATCAGAAGGTACACCTTTTGATAGCTATTCTTTTATCCCCTGCGCCGCGCGATACTCCCGCAGACGCCGGTAGAACGTGGCTTCGCTCATACCGCACCGGCGGATCGTGTCGGCAAACGAGACCTTGCCTCGCTCCCAAAGGTCCACCAGTTTTCCGAAATCCTCCGGCGGCAGCTTCGGCGACCGTCCAAACCGCACGCCACGGGCCTTGGCCGCCGCGATGCCCTCCGCCTGCCGCTGGCGGATGTTGGTCCGCTCGTTCTCCGCCACGAAGCTGAGCACCTGCAAAACGATGTCGGACAGGAACGTGCCCATCAGGTCCTTGCCCCGGCGGGTGTCCAGAAGGGGCATGTCCAGTACCACGATGTCGATGCCTTTCTCTTTCGTGAGGATACGCCACTGTTCCAAAATCTCCCCGTAGTTGCGGCCCAGGCGGTCGATGCTCTTGATATAGAGCAGATCGTCTCGCTTCATGTGCCGCACCATGCGCTTATATTGGGGCCGCTCAAAATCCTTGCCGGATTGCTTGTCCATATAGATGTTTTTCTCCGGGATGTTCAGCTCGTGCAGCGCGATAAGCTGCCGGTCCTCGTTCTGCTCCCGGGTGCTCACGCGGATATAACCATAGTTTGCTATAGGCTTAACCTCCTTTTCCTGTTCATGTACGCCTGCGCCATGTTTTGCCGCTCTGTCTGAAAGCCGTTCCTGCCCGGGACTCTCACCCCGGCGTTTTGTCTCTTTGGCCCGCTCATATCATGGCGATGACTTCCCCGGAGAACGTATCCCTTTCAGACGGTCATGTGGTTTTCAAGCTGCATCGTCTTGCGACATGACCATTCTAGCGAAAAAACACGCCCTCTCCCGTATGTCTCAAAGGATGGAAATCCGCCTGAAAAGCGAAAATTTCCACGAACGTGGAAATGTGTTATAATAGCCCCAGAAAAGGGGGAGTCGCCATGTATGCAAAGTTATCTACTCAGGAGCGGCTGAAGGACCTGCGCGTGGAGCGGCACCTGACGCTGGAGCAGCTGGCCGAGGAGACGGGGCTTTCCAAGTCTGCCCTAGGCAAGTATGAATCGGATGATTACAAGGATATAAGCCCCTTTGCCATCGCGGAGCTGGCCAAGTTCTACGGGGTGTC
>CANPXW010000063.1 GCA_947587025.1 uncultured Oscillospiraceae bacterium | reverse complement strand
GAGCGGATACATTTCTTCCGCACACTGCGGGGCATGACGATGAAGTATCTTGGCATGGCGGTGGGGTTCCCGGAAAAGACCGCTGACGTTCGCCTGGCTCAGTATGAGTCCGGTACCAGGACGCCAAAAGCGGAACTGACCCGGACCCTGGCGTCTGCGTTGGACGTGTCGCCGCTGGCCCTGGACGTGCCTGACATAGACAGCCATCTGGGTCTTGCCCATACACTGTTCGCGTTGGAGGACATCTATGGCCTCGGCGTAGGGGAGCTTGACGGTGAGGTGTGCCTGCGGCTGGACAAATCCAGGGGTACAACCTATGTAGAGCTTTTTGATTTGCTCACAGCATGGCAGAAACAAGCCGCAAAGCTGGCGGCGGGAGAGATCACAAAAGAGGACTACGATAGGTGGCGTTACCGTTACCCGCAATTTGACACGGAAAACATCTGGGGCAAGATCCCGTCCGAGGAGTTCAGTGATGCGGTGCAGCGGGGCATAAAGAAACACGGCCGAAAAGATGAATAGCAAAAAACGGACCTGCTGATTACGAATCAGCAGGTCCGTTTTTCACCGAGGCTGTTAGTGCAAACAGGCCCGGTCAGGTCGTTGTTATCAAATCGTTATCAAAACCGGGAGCGGGGTCAAAGAAATCCCGTGTTTTCAAGGCTCGGAGGATTTCTTTTCTTATTCCCACTCCACGGTGGCGGGGGGTTTGGATGTGATGTCGTAGACCACACGATTGACGCCGGGGACGGAGTTGACGATGCGGGTGGAGACCGCGTCCAGCACCTCGAAGGGGACGCGGGTCCAGTCGGCGGTCATAAAGTCGTCGGTGGTGACGCTGCGCAGGGCCACGGTCCAGTCGTAGGTCCGTCCGTCGCCCATGACGCCCACAGAGCGCATGTTGGTCAGCACGGCGAAGTACTGGCTCATGGTGCCCTCCAGATGGGCCTTGGCCACCTCGTCCCGGAAGATGAAGTCCGCCTCCCGCAGGGTGTCCAGCTTCTCCTTGGTGACCTCGCCGATGATGCGGATGGCCAGGCCCGGACCGGGGAAGGGCTGGCGCTGCACCAGGTACTCCGGCAGGCCCAGCTGGCGGCCCAGCTGACGCACCTCGTCCTTGAACAGCAGCCGCAGCGGCTCGATGATCTCCTTGAAATCCACGTAGTCCGGCAGGCCGCCCACGTTGTGGTGGCTCTTGATCACCGCCGCGTCGCCGCCGCCGGACTCCACCACGTCCGGGTAGATGGTGCCCTGCACCAGGTAGTCCACTCGGCCGATCTTTTTTGCCTCGGCCTCGAACACGCGGATGAACTCCTCGCCGATGATCTTGCGCTTGCGCTCCGGCTCGGACACGCCCGCCAGCTTGGCCAAAAACCGCTCCTCGGCGTCGACACGCACGAACTGGATGGGCCAGGGGTCGAAGGCCGCCTGGACCTCGTCGCCCTCGTCCTTGCGCATCAGACCGTGGTCCACGAACACGCACGTCAGCTGGCTGCCCACCGCCTCGGCCAGCAGCGCCGCCGCTACGGAGGAGTCCACGCCGCCGGACAGGGCCAGCAGCACCTTCCCATCTCCCACCTTTTCCCGGATGGCGGCGATGGCGGTGTTCTTGTAGTCGGCCATGGTCCAGCTGCCGTGGGCGCGGCAGACCTCATAGAGGAAGTTGCGGAGCATCTGCTTTCCGTACTGGGTGTGGTTGACCTCCGGGTGGAACTGCACGCCGTAAAAGCCCCGTGCCTCGTCGCATATGGCCACGTTGGGGCAGTTGTCGCTCCGGGCGGCCAGGGAGAAGCCCTCGGGCACCTTGGCCATGTAGTCGCCGTGGCTCATCCAGGTGACGGACTGCTCAGGAATGCCGGTGAAGAGCCGGCAGGAGGTGTCGAACCGGGTGACGGTCTTGCCGTACTCCCGGGCTGCGTCGTCCTGGGCGGGGGTCACCTGGCCGCCCAGCTGGTGGGCCAGCAGCTGGCAGCCGTAGCAGATGCCCAATATGGGCACGCCCAGCTGGAAGATGCCCGGGTCGGCATGGGGGGCCTTTTCGTCATATACGCTGTTGGGCCCGCCGGTGAAGATGATGCCGATGGGGTCGAAGGCGCGTATCTCGTCCAGGGTGACAGTGCAGGGGCGCAGCTCGCAGTACACGTTCTGCTCCCGGACCCGCCGGGCGATGAGCTGGTCGTACTGACCGCCGAAGTCGATGATGAGGACAGCTTCGCGTTTCATAGGTGCACCTCTGTATCAAATATCGTATGTACGGATGATCTTCTCCGCGATGGCCCGGCGGGTGACGCAACGGTCCATGGCGTTCTTCTCGATGAAGCGGTGGGCCTGCTTTTCGGTCATCTTGAACCGCTGCACCAGCAGCAGCTTGGCCCGGCTGACCAGGCGCACCTCCTCCATCTTGCGCTGCAGGTCCTCGGCCCGGTCGGCCAGCGCGTGCATCCGCCGGGACACGGTGGCCATCATGCCAAGGCTCTGCTTCAAGAGGGAGGGGTCCACGGGGCTGCGCAGCGCCATGAAGCCGTGCTCGTCCGCAAAAGCGGACACGGCCTCGAACTGGCTCTCGTCGGCCAGCAGCAGCACGCCGGTGACGCCGTTTTCCGCAGCGGAGGCGGCCAGGCTCTGTCCCTGGCCGGAGGGGACGGTGCCGTCGATGACCACCACGTCGTACACGGTCTCGCCCAGCACATAGAGCGCCTCACGGGGGGCGCACACGTTCAGCTCCGGGGCGAACCGGTCCGCCGGCAGAAAGGCGGCGAAGTGGGCGGCCGTCTCATGGGAGGCGGTGATGAGCAGAAGGGAGGCGTAGGGTCGCTGCTGCACCGTTATCGGCCTCCTTTCATAGCATGGCGGGCGGGCATAGATAGAAATATGTATGGATTTATGCCGATTTTACTCACATTTGCGCCGTTTGTCAATTTCTCCGGCGAGAATGGGGCATATGCCGATACCGCGCCCGCGCCCGGCGGCGGATTTTGTAAGAATTGCCGATGCGCGCGCCCTTGACGCGGGGGCGGGAAAAGAGTAAAATCAAAGCGTTGAAACGGCAATGGCGTCGCGGATAGTTCCGTGCACCCGTGCCGTTTCTTTCGTTTTGTTTTCAAAATATTGCGTCAATAAAGGAGAAGCAAGCTATGAGCAACGTACCGGAGATCTTTGGCAGCATGGTGTTTTCCGACGCGGTCATGCAGGCCCGTCTGCCCCATGCCACCTACAAGCAGGTGATGTACGCCATCCACAACGACAAGCGCCTGACCCCGGAGATCGCCACCGTGGTGGCCACCGCCATGAAGAACTGGGCCGTGGAGAAGGGCGCCACCCACTTCACCCACTGGTTCCAGCCCATGACCGGCGTCACCGCCGAGAAGCATGACGCCTTCGTCCATCCCACCGGGGACGGCCGGGCCATCATGGAGTTCTCCGGCAAGGAGCTGATCCAGGGCGAGCCGGACGCCTCCAGCTTCCCCTCCGGCGGCCTGCGTGCCACCTTTGAGGCCCGGGGCTACACCGCCTGGGACCCCACCAGCTACGCCTTTGTGAAGGACGGCGTGCTGTACATCCCCACCGCCTTCGTCTCCTACACCGGCGAGGCCCTGGACAAGAAGACCCCGCTGCTGCGCTCGATGCAGGCCCTCAGCAAGCAGGCCGTGCGCATCCTGCGGCTGTTCGGCGACACCACCGTGCAGTCCGTGCGGGCCACCGCCGGCGCGGAGCAGGAGTACTTCCTGGTGGACAAGAGCGTCTATGACCGGCGCAAGGACCTGATCTACACCGGCCGGACCCTGTTCGGCGCCCGTCCTCCCAAGGGGCAGGAGATGGAGGATCACTACTTCGGCGCCATCAAGCCCCGGGTAGCCGCCTTTATGAAGGAGCTGAACGAGGAGCTGTGGAAGCTGGGCGTGGTGGCCAAGACCGAGCACAACGAGGTGGCTCCGGCTCAGCACGAGCTGGCGCCCCTGTTTTCCACCGTGAACATCGCCGCCGACCACAACCAGCTGACTATGGAGCTGATGCGCACCATCGCCAAAAAGCACGGCATGGAGTGCCTGCTGCATGAAAAGCCCTTCGCGGGCGTCAACGGCAGCGGCAAGCACAACAACTGGTCCATCGCCACCGACGCCGGCGAGAACCTGCTGGAGCCCGGCGACACCCCCGCTGAGAACGCCCAGTTCCTGCTCTTCCTGTGCGCGGTGCTCAAGGCTGTGAACGAGTACCAGGACCTGCTGCGCATCTCCGTGGCCTCCGCCGGCAACGACCACCGTCTGGGCGCCAACGAGGCCCCTCCCGCCATCCTCTCCGTGTACGTGGGCGACGAGCTGGAGCAGGTGCTCCAGGCCATCATGAGCGGCGAGAAGTTCGCCGGCTCCGGCAAGGAGCCCTTCAAGGTGGGCGTGAGCGTGCTGCCCCGGTTCCCCAAGGACTCCACCGACCGCAACCGTACCTCCTCCTTCGCCTTCACCGGCAACAAGTTCGAGTTCCGTATGCCCGGCTCCTCCCAGTCCATCTCCGAGGCCAACATCGTGCTCAACACCGCCGTGGCCGAGGAGCTGCGCCGGTTCGCCGACCGGCTGGAGGCCGCCGACGACTTCGACACGGAGCTGCACGACCTTATCGAGCAGACCGTCAAGGAGAACATCCGCATCGTCTTCAACGGCAACGGCTACGACGACTCCTGGGTGGAGGAGGCCGAGCGCCGGGGACTGCTGAACCTGCGCACCACCCCCGAGGCGCTGCCCCACTACATGGCGGAGAAGAACATCCAGCTGTTCGAGGGCAACGGCGTCTTTTCCGAGACGGAGATGCACGCCCGCTACGAGATCATGCAGGAGAACTACGCCAAGACCATCCGCATCGAGGCCATGACCGCCTCCGACATGGTCCGCAAGGACATCCTGCCGGCAGTGAGCCTGTACGGCGGGAAGCTGGCCAAGAGCCTGGCCGCCAAGCGGGACCTGGGCGAGGGCGTGGATGTGTCCTACGAGCTGAGCTCCCTCAAGCGCCTTTCCGAGCTGACCGCCATGACCGGCAAGGCTGTGGATAAGCTGGACGAGGCCCTGGCCCAGTCCGCCGGCATCACCGCCTGCGAGGAGCTTTCCAACTTCTGCCGGGACGAGATATTCTCCACCATGAGCGAGCTGCGCATCTACGTGGACGAGATGGAGACCATCGCCTCCAGCAAGTGCTGGCCGTACCCCACCTACGGCGAGATGCTTTTCAGCGTCCGATAAGGAGGGCGAGCTATGCTGACCATCCCCGAGGGATACAAGACCGTGCTGGACGTCTACGAGACCCAGCGGTGCATCGAATTCATCAAGTCCCACTTTCAGAAGGACCTGTGCGCGGCGCTGCATCTCAAGCGGGTGAGCGCGCCCCTGTTCGTCCGGGCGGACACGGGTCTGAACGACGACCTCAACGGCGTAGAGCGGCCGGTGGGCTTCGACGTGCCCGCCACGGGCACGGGGGAGTACCAGATCGTCCACTCCCTGGCCAAGTGGAAGCGCTGGGCCCTGCGGGAGTACGCCTTCCAGGTTGGCGACGGCCTGGTCACGGACATGAACGCCATCCGCCGGGACGAGCCGGTACTGGATAACCTGCACTCGGTGTACGTGGACCAGTGGGACTGGGAGAAGGTCATCACCGCCGAGCAGCGGAACGTGCCCTTTTTGAAGGACATCGTACAGCGCATCGTGGACGCCATCGCCATGACCTGCGACGAGGTGCGCTGGGAGTTTCCCCAGATCACCACCCGCCTGAGCCGGGAGGTGACGTTCATCACCACCCAGGAGCTGGAGGACCTGTACCCGGACCTGGCCCCCTCCGAGCGGGAGAACGAGTTCACCAAGACCCATGAGACGGTGTTCCTCATGCAGATCGGCAAGAAGCTGCGCTCCGGCAAGAGCCACGACGGCCGGGCCCCCGACTACGACGACTGGGAGCTCAACGGCGACATCATCTTCCGCAGCCATGTGCTGGACCGGGCTTTTGAGATCTCATCCATGGGCATCCGTGTGGACCCAGAGAGCCTGGACAGACAGCTGACCGAGGCCGGGTGCGACTACCGGCGGAGCATGCCCTTCCACAAGGCGCTGCTGGCCGGCGAGCTGCCCCTGACCATCGGCGGCGGCATCGGCCAGAGCCGGCTGTGCATGCTGCTGATGGGCTGCGCCCACATCGGCGAGGTCCAGTCCGGCGTGTGGGACGAGGTGACATACGCCGCCTGTCAGGCCGCAGGCATCAAGCTGCTGTAAGCAAACACAAAGCAAAAAACGCGCGTCCGCAGGACGCGCGTTTTTTGCTTGCCAACCGCCCGAGGCGGGCGTATACTACAGGAACAGCGCGAAAGGGAGGGAGCGGACCGTGGGCAAGACGAAAAGACGGCTGGAATGGGCGTTTTATGGGACGTTCTCTCTGTGCTTCATCTGGATATGGGTCCACATCGCCGTGCGGGGCTACTATAACTACCGGGAGGTGTGGCTGCTGCTGGCTGCGGCCTGCTCGCTGGCGCTGCTGCTGGCGCTGTGGCGGACGGTGAAACGCCATGAGGCGTTTCTGGACGTCCACAGCCGGACCGTCACGGCTGTCTTCCTGGCGTGGATGTTCGTCTGGCAGACGCTTTTGAGCGCGCTGGTGCGCTATGAGCCCGTCTTCGATGTGGACGCGGTGTTCGGCGGCGCCATCGAATGGGCGGAAACGGGCACCTTCCGGTCCTACTATGAGTATTACCTGTACCTGTACAACAACTTCGGCGCCATGTATCTGCTCCACTTCGTGTTCCGCGCCGCCGCCGCGCTGGGCCTCGAGGACTGGTATATGACCGCCTCGGTGTTCAACGGGCTGCTGAGCCTGGTGACCATGTACGCGACGGCGCGTGCGGGCAGGCTGCTGACCGGCCCGAAGGGGCAGTTCATGCTCTACGCCATGTTCCTTGTGAGCCCGCCGTTTTACTTCATCGCGCCCTGCTTTTACACGGACGCGCTGAGCATGCCCTTCGTGGCGCTGACGTTTTGGCTGTATCTGCTGGCGCGCCGGCGGAAAGTGCGCTGGCAGCGGCTGGCGCTGTACGGGCTCATGGGCCTGACCGTGTCCGTGGGGTTCCAGATACGGGCCACGGCGATCATCATGTTTTTTGCCGTGGTGATAGACGCCGTGTTCACCTGGGACTGGCGGCGCACGCTGGCTATGAGCGGGGCGGTGTTGCTGATCGTGCTGGGGGGGTATATCCAGGTGCGGCACGTGATGTACCAGCACCTGGACCGGGAGCAGGCGGCCGTGAAGAACACGCCCGTGCTGCACACGGTGATGATGGGCCTGAAGGGCAACGGCATGTATAATGCGGAGGACTTCAGATTCACCCGCTCCTTTGACGACGTGCAGGAGCGTGACGCTGCCCTGAAGGAGCAGATCGCAGACCGGGTCCGGGAGCTGGGGCCGTCCGGCATGGTCCGGCTGCTGACCACCAAAATGGAGATATGCTTTGGCGACGGCACCTATGGCCTGTCGGACTGCCTGGGCGGGACCGAGGTGCGCGCCACGGCTCTGCGACAGTTCCTGGTGAAGGACGAGCGGTATTTCAGCTGGTACCAGCTGGGGTGCACGGGCCTGCTGCTGGCGGTGTATGTGCTGATGATCGCCTCCGGGCTGCGGGAGGTGTTCGGCGCCGGAAGGCGAAAACGGCCGGCGCCGGTGCTGGCGCCCCGGGTGGCGGTGTTCGGGCTGATGCTGTTTCTGCTGTGCTGGGAGGCCCGCTGGCGGTATGTTTTCAGCTTCGTTCCCATGATATTTTTGTGCGCGCTGCTGGGCGCGGAGAGGACCTCCCGCACGGTGAGCCGCGCAGGCCGGCGTCTGGCGGCGGCGTGGTGCGGGGGAAAGTAAAAAACGGGTCTGCCGCAGAACGCGGCAGACCCGTTAAGTATTATTCTTGTTACTTCGTCTCCTCCAGGGAGAACATATCGGCTATATCCGCCAGGCCGTCCTGATCGAAGGAACTGCTCATGGTGATCTGCATGGCGTATTCATCCCCCAGGATGTACACGAACTGCATATACATGGGCACGTCGATGCCCAGAGAACTGTCGGTGAAGCGCAGGAGCAGACCGGGGCGGTCCTCCCCGGCGAAGGAGACGGTGTTGCGCTCGATGACGCCGCCGGGCAGACCCAGATCCGTCAGATCGCCGCCGTCCTCCACGCCCAGCTGGTGCAGAGCGATGGCGCACATGTCCTCGTCGGTGATGTATTTGCCCCAGGAGCCCAGAGCCTCCACCACCACGTTGAAGGAGAGCAGACTGTCATCCGAGACCGCCGCCGCTGCGCAGCCGTTGCCGTCGCTGGCCAGGAACAGCTGCATGTCGTCCTCGAAGCCCTCCAGCGCCGGGTCCTCCACCGCGCCCTCCACGTGCTGGTCCAGCTGCTCGTCGGTGAGGAACGTCCAGCCCTTCGCCAGGGCGCAGGTCAGGCCGAAGTAGCGGTTGGTGTATTCATCGCCCTTCACGCTGCCCCAAGCGGCGGGCCTGGGGGATGGCTTGGGCGTAGGCTCCGGGGTGGGCTCGGCCGTGGGCTCCGGGGTAGGTTCGGCCGTGGGCTCCGGGGTGGGCTCGGCCGTGGGCTCCGGGGTAGGTTCGGCCGTGGGCTCCGGGGTAGGCTCAGCTGTAGGCTCCGGCGTAGGTTCAGCTGTGGGCTCCGGGGTGGGCTCAGCGAAGACGTCCGGCTCCGCCGCTTTGGCCGGGGCCTTTTCCTCCACGGCGTCCTCCGGGACGGACAGCGCGTCGTACTGCCCGTTCACGGCGCAGCCGGCGAGACATGAAAGCGCCGCCAGGGCGGCCAGAAGGGCGACGGTCCTTTTCATCTTCATATTGGATCCTCCTTGTCCGCGTTTGGCGGCGGGGCATGGCACTACTATAGCACCGGGGGCGGTCCCTGGCAAGAGGGGATGCGGTTTTGGCCCTTGTAAACGGCGGCGTATTGTCTTATAATGGTAGGGAAAACAGGAGGGAACTGGATGGATATAAAGAAACGCTTTCTCCCCGCCGTGCTCATCGTGGTGGTCACCTTCGGCTGCATCCTGCTCAGCCGGTTCACCCGCGTCATGTTCTTTCTGGCCATGGCGGTGGCGTCGGCCTACGAGCTGCGGCAGGTGCTGGAGCATGCGGACATGTCCGTGTCCGCCGTGCTGCTGACGGTGTATGCCGCGATCCAGACGGTGTTGTGCGGCGTGAACGCCTCCCCGGCGTGGATGGTGGCGCTGTATCTGCTGGCCGTGTTCGCGGCGCTGCTCCGGACGGTGATCAAGCCGTCCCTGGGGGCCCGTACCGCCGTCAACGAGCTGTTCCTGCTGGCGTGGCCCTTCGGCTTTTATGCCGTCATCCTGTACGCGGCCGCGTCGGCCATATGGCTGCCGGTGCTGGTGCTGGGCGTGCTGGGCACCTGGGCCTGCGACTGCATGGCCCTCATCGGCGGCAAGTACCTGGGCGTACATAAAATGGCCCCGGTGGTGAGTCCCCACAAGACCTGGGAGGGCGCGATCTGCGGCGGCCTGGCCGCCATCGTGGCGGGCATGCTCATCAGCGGGATACTGGGCTGGAACTTTTGGATGTGTGTCTGCGTCTCATTCGTGGCCAGCTGCTTCGGCCAGGTGGGCGATCTGGCCGCGTCGCTGTTCAAGCGCATGGCCGGCGTGAAGGACTACGGCAACCTTATGCCGGAGCACGGCGGCATCATGGACAAGATGGACAGCCTGCTGTTCGCCATCCCGGCGGCGTATTTTATGCTGGCACTGTTTATTCCAGGTGTATTTTGAGCCCTACATCCCGAAGGCGCCGTCGCAGCCGATGGCCTGGCCGGTGATGAAGGAGGCTTTGTCCGAGGCCAGAAAGGCCACCAGCGCCGCCACGTCTTCCGGCCGGCCGATGCGCCCCAGAGGGGTGGCGTCTATGAGCGCCTGACGGTCGGCCTGGTCGAACTGGGCGAGCATGTCGGTGTCGATGACGCCGGGGCAGACGCAGTTGACCCGGATGCCGGAGGGGCCCAGCTCCTTGGCAAGAGCCTTGGTCAGGCCGATCAGCGCCGCCTTGGAGGCGGAATAGGCCGCCTCGCAGCTGGCTCCGTACAGCCCCCACACCGACGAGATCAGGATGATGTTCCCGGCCTTTTGCCGGACCATATGGGGGATGGCGGCCCGGCAGCAGCGGTAGACGCCGTCGGTGTTCACCGCCAGCACCCGCCGCCACGCCTGCTCGTCCGTGTCGGTGAGCAGGCCGTACTGGGCCACGCCGGCGCTGCATACCAGCAGATCCACCGGCCCGGCGGCCTGGAACAGGGCCTCCACCTGGGCCGGGTCCGTCACGTCCGCCCGCAGCGCGCGGGTATGCAGCCGCTCCGCCAGGGCCTGTGCCTGGGCCTGGGAGCGGTCATAGTGGACGGTGATGTGCCAGCCGTCGGCGGCGAGCGCCTGTGCGGCGGCCGCGCCGATGCCCCGTGACGAGCCGGTGACCAGGGCGTTTTTTGACATAGCGCTGACCTCCGTGGTTTCTTGTATCTTATTTTGAGTATAGCACATTTATCGTTCCAAAGGTAGGGTAAAATACACATGGGACCTGATGATCGGAAAAAACCGGATAGCGTGCCTGCGCCTGACGGCGATTGGACGAAGGAGCAGCCCGCCAAGGGCCGTTCCTTCGACTTCGACGCCTTTCTGGGGGCGCGGGAACTGGAGGACCGGCTGACCGACGCGCTGGACGGAAAGGACGCGCCGGCGGGCGGGTCACAGCGCGCGCCCGCGAATGCCCCGCGCCGGAGCGGTCCGGACCGGGGACGCCATGAGGCGCCCGGCCCTGAGCCTGAACCGGAGCCCGGACCGGAGCCTGAGCCGGAGTTTCCCGGCGACCCGCCCACCCAACGCTTCTCCAGCGAGAACGATCCGCCCATGCAGAGCTTTACAAAGGAGGGTGGGACCATGCCGCCCCGTCAGAACCAGCCCCGTCCGGGACAGCAGCCGCCCCGGAAGAACCAGCCGCCCCGGCCCCAGCGTCCGGCCAACGAGCCGCCGCCCCGGCCCAAGGTGATCGTGGCCGAGCCCACGCCCCGGGTGGTGGTCACGCCGGAGAGCCATTACCCCGACGCGGGACAGGAGCGCAAGGGCATGGGCAAGGGGATGAAGATGCTCATCGCCCTGCTGCTGTCCCTGGCGGTAGTGCTGGCGGTGGTAGTGCTGGCGTCCACGCTGCTGACCGGCAACGGGAACGCTCCGGCCGCCGGACCCACGCCCAGACCCACGGACTATCTGTTCGGTGATATGCCCACCCAGCCCCCGGTCGACCCCACCGATGTGCCGCCTGCCACTGAGCCGCCCGTCACGGCCACGCCCATCCCCACGCCGCCCCCGGTGACCTACCATACCGTCAGCGTCACCGCCGGCCCCGGCGGCAGCGTCAGTCCCAACGGGATGGTGGAAGTGGAGGACGGCGGGAGCGCCACCTTCACCATCACCCCCGACTGGGGCTATACCCTGGGCCAGCTGCTCATCGACGGCTCTAACGTGTCGGTGACGGACAGCTACACCTTCTCCGACGTGCGCCAGGACCATACCATCTATGCCGTCTTCCAGCAGGCGCCTCCCACCGAACCGCCCGCTACCGACGTGCCGGCGCCCACGGACATGCCCGTCATCCCGGAGATCCCCATTGTCCCGGAGGAGCCGGATATGCCGGACGTGCCTCCTGCGGTGGAGGGATGAAAACGATATGAAGCGCCCCGGACAGCGGCCGCTGTCCG
This sequence comes from uncultured Oscillospiraceae bacterium, assembly GCA_947587025.1. Classification (GTDB taxonomy): domain Bacteria; phylum Bacillota; class Clostridia; order Oscillospirales; family Oscillospiraceae; genus CAJOIG01. The sequence continues at coordinate 83 of CANPXW010000063.1, read as the reverse complement.
GGGCGTTGTTTTGGAAACCGACAACCACGGGCTATGCCCGTGGTACAAAAAAGGCTATGCCTATGAGTAGAAAAGATAAACCT
>CANPXW010000062.1 GCA_947587025.1 uncultured Oscillospiraceae bacterium | reverse complement strand
CAGGTGAACGCCGAGTCCGCCGGCATCAAGCACATCTCCGGCACCGGCGGCCAGCTGGACTTCGTCATGGGCGCGTACCTCTCCAAGGGCGGCAAGAGCTTCATCTGCCTTTCCTCCACCATGACCGCCAAGGACGGCACCCTCAAGAGCCGCATCGTGCCCACCCTCACCCCGGGCTCCATCGCCACCGACCCCCGGTCCTGCGTGCAGTACATCGTCACCGAGTACGGCATGGTGAACCTGAAGGGCCTGTCCACCTGGGAGCGCGCCGAGGCGCTGATCTCCATCGCCCACCCCCAGTTCCGGGACGAGCTGATCGCCGAGGCGGAGAAGATGCACATCTGGAGACGGAGCAATAAGTAAGCCCCTATAAATTATGTAAACTGCCAGGCAAATGCCTGGCAGTTTTATTTTGTCATCTGCGCCCGGAATATCGCTTCCCGGCGCGTTGAACCTTTCTCAGAGGGGCCGGGACCTGGGGCGCGCACCACGGAATGAGGCGTATGTTCAATTTGGTATCCCCGCCAGGTCGCGTATCACCGCGCCGGCCAGGACCAGGCCCGCCGCCGAGGGCACGAAGGACACGCTGCCGGGTATCCGGCGGCCCTCCGTCTCCTCCCCGGCGCTCTCCGGCGTCAGGGGCGGCTCCGGGGACCACACCACCTTCAGCCGGGCCACGCCCCGCTTTTTCAGCTCCCGGCGCATCACCCGCGCCAGGGGGCAGACGCTGGTCCTGGATATGTCCGACACACGGAAGGCCGTGGGGTCCAGCTTATTGCCCGCGCCCATGCAGCTGATGATAGGCACGCCTGCGTCCTGGGCACGGACCGCCAGCTCCAGCTTGGCGCCGACGGTGTCCACCGCGTCTATCACGTAGTCGTACCGGCTCAGGTCGAACCCGTCCGCCGTCTCCGGGCCGTAAAAGACCTGCCAGGCGTTCACGGTCATGGCCGGATTTATGTCCAGCAGCCGCTCTCTGGCAGCCTCCGTCTTATACCGGCCCAGGGTGCTGTGCAGGGCGACGATCTGCCGGTTGAGGTTGGAAAGGCTCACCCTGTCCGGGTCCACCAGGTCCAGCGCGCCCACGCCGCCCCGGGCCAGGGCCTCCGCCGCATAGCCGCCTACGCCCCCCACGCCGAACAGGATCACATGGGCGCGGCTCAGCCGCTCCATGGCCTGTCCGCCCAGGAGCATCCGGGTCCTGGAGAATTGGTCGGGCATAGCGTCCTTACTTGACGTACTTGTCCACGATGGTCTGGGCTACGGCGCTGTCGTTGGCCACCACAAAGATCACATACTGGCCCTGGCGCACGGTGATGGCGTTGTCCAGACGGGGGATGGCGTCGGGCGCGTAGTTCTCCAGACTGGCCTTCTGACCGGCCACACGGTCGGCGCACCGGCTCTCCAAGCCGGCTGCGGCGTCCTCGCTGACGGCCTTGGCCAGGAATATCTCCTCGCCGGTGCCGCTGACGAAGTAGAACACGCTCTTCTCCACGTCCCCGGCGTCGAAGCCGTAGGTGGGCGCGGCCAGGTCGGCGTTCATGGCGTACTGGCTCATGTCCATGGTGAACGCGCCGCTGGCGGTCAGCTCCCCGGCCAGAGCGTCCAGGTCCACATCCTTTGCCTTGCCGCCGCCGCAGGCGGTCAGCAGCAGCATCATGCACACGGTCACGATCAATGCGATGGCTTTCTTCATCTCACACGTTCTCCCTTTTGCTGTTTTCTCTTGGTCATACCCTTACCCGCCAACGGCGGACGTTTCCTCCGGGACCGCCGGGACATCCGTGCCCTCCGCCGGCGCTGACACGGCCGGCTCCGGCGCAGGCGACGCTGTCGGCAGCGGGACCGACGTGGGCTCCGGCTCCGGCGTAGCGTCCGGGTCCGGCGTCGGCTCGGGTGCGGGCGGCGTGCCGTCCGGCACGTAATGGGTCCGCATATAGTCGATCCACTTTTGATAGTGGGCAGGGCTGAAGTTGATGCCGTCCGGCGTCACGTCCGAGGGCAGGAAACCGTCCTCGCCGCACAGCTCGGGGTACACATCCAGGTACCATATCTGCCGGTCACGGGCGATGCTGCGGAGCATCTCGTTGAAGGACTGCACCGCGCTGCGCTTGGTGCCCCGATTCTCGTCGCAGTATTTGCTCACCGGGGTGACGCTCATCAGGTAGATGATGGCGTCCGGCTGGCTGGCCTGCACCTGGTCGATGACGGTGTTGAAGGCCGCCTCCAGGGTCTGCCGCTCATAATTGACCTCGTTGATGCCGAAGCCGATGTATACCTTGTCGAAGCTGTCGGCGGGCATCTGGGCCGCGTAGGGGGATGCCCCCAGCACGGTCAGTCCGTCGGAGCAGTACCAGTGGTCCGTATCGGAGGGCAGCAGCCCGTCGTTGTTGTAAAGCCACAGCCCCGTGGTCATCTCGTTGCCCAGAAAGGCCGCGTCGGTGAAATACGCCGGCCCCATGGGCGCGTCCTGTTCGGCCACCGTGGGGCCGTCCCAGTCGGTCTTCTTCCCGGCGGAGGGCTCGTCCTTGTCTCCGTCATCGGACGCGGGCTCGTCCCCGGTCTCCGCCTGGTCCGCATCATCCGCCTGCTGGGTCTGGGCCGCCTCGTCCGGCTGCTCCGCCGGCGCGTCTGTCCACACATACAGCCCCACGAACACGGCCACGCATACCAGCACCATGCTCGCGGCAAGAAAGATGATCGCCAGAGTCTTATGCTTCATATCCCTCTCCCTGCTGTGTCCCGCTCACCCGTCGGCGGCCTGCTCCTGCAGCTCCGGCGTCGCCTCGGGCGCGGGCGGCGTGCCGTCGGGCACGTAGTGGGTCTTCATGTAGTCGAACCATTTTTCGTAATGGGTGGCGCTGAAGTGTACGCCGTCGGGCGTCACCTCCGAGGGCAGGAACCCGTCGGCGTCGCACAGCGCGGGGTACACGTCCAGATACCATATCTGCCGGTCGCGGGCGATGTCCTGGAGCATCTCGTTGAAGGACAGCACCGCATCGCGCTTGAAGGGCCGGTTGGCGTCGCACCAGGCGCTGACCGGGGTGACGCTCATCAGGTAGACGATGGCTCCCGGCTGGGCCGCCTGAATCTGGTCGATGACGTCGTTGAAGGCGCTGCGCAGAGAGTCCTTGTCGTAGCTGACCTCGTTGATGCCGAAGCCCACGTAAACCTTGCCGAAGGTGTTGGCAGGCATGCTGGCCACATAGCTCTGGGCGGCCAGGATGGTCAGGCTGTCGGCCCAGAACCAGTGGCTCGGGTCGGAAGGCAGCAGCTTCTCCGTGTCGTAATACCACAGCCCGGAGGTGACCGAATTGCCCACGAAGGCGGCGTCAGCGAAATACTCCGGTCCCATGGGCTGGGCCTGCTCCGGCACCACCGGCCCCGGCCAGGGGGTGGCGGTGGGCTCCGGCGTGGCGGTAGGTTCGGGGGTGGGCGTAGGCTCCGGGGTGGGCTCCGGCGTAGGACTGGGCTCCGGGGAGGGCTCCGGCGTGACGAACGTCTCGCTCACCGCCATGGCGCTCACGCCCTGCTCCTGGGGCGCGCTGGGCGCGGCGCAGGACCGGAAGCCCAGTACGATGGCCGCGACGGCCAGCAGCGCGCTCAGGCAGAAAAAGGCGATCGCCGGGACATTATGTCTCATAACAGCTCCAAAATATGACCTAGTTGCATAATTATGTCATTTTATGTCTACCGATACACTATAGCACGGTTTGTCCCGCTATGCAAGAGAAAAAGTCCCTGCCGGGGCAAAACCCTCCACCGTCAGTATCCGCAGCGGCACGACCGGCCATACGTCCGGCCCAAATTGGCAAAAACTGGCCGAACGCGATTGCAATATGGAGCCGGTTGGCGTATAATTCAATAAAATAATAAATTTTGAGATACGGGTATTATGAAGGAAAAAATTTGGAACATCCCAGGGCCGGTCCCCATCCCGGAGGATCTGCTCCGGGCGGGCTGCACCCCGCTGCTGGCGGCGGTGCTGGCCGCTCGCGGTCTCACGGGTGCGGACGAGGCGCGCGCGTTTTTGTCCGGCGGCTCCGGCGCGCCGGCCGATCCCATGCGCCTGGCGGACATGCCCGCCGCCGCCGCCCGGCTGCGGCTGGCCATGGAGCGGGGCGAGACGGTGGCCGTGTACGGCGATTACGACGTGGACGGCATCACCGCCACCTGTCTTTTGACGGAATATCTGCGCTCATCCGGGCTGGACGTGCGCAGCTACATCCCCGACCGGCTGGCGGAGGGCTACGGACTGAACACCGCCGCCATCGCCCGGCTGCGGGAGCAGGGCGTGAGCCTGCTGGTGACGGTGGACTGCGGCATCACCGCCGTGGAGGAGACCGCCTACGCCGCCTCTCTGGGGCTGGATGTGATCGTCACCGACCACCACGAGTGCCAGCAAGAGCTTCCTGCCGCCGCCGCCGTGGTGGACCCCAAGCGGCCCGGCAGTCTCCGGGAGGACCGGGACCTGGCCGGGGTGGGCGTGGCCTTCAAGCTGGCGTGCGCCCTGGACGGGGACAGCGAGGCCGTGCTGGCCCGGTTCTCCGATCTGGCCGCCGTGGGCACGGTGGCGGACGTGATGCCCCTGACGGGAGAGAACCGCCGCATCGTGAAGGCGGGACTGGAAAAGCTGCGCCGGGACCCCCGGCCGGGCCTGGCCGCGCTGATGGAGCAGGCCGGGGTGAACGTGGACCGGCTGGGCGCCAACAACCTGGGCTTCACCCTGGCGCCCCGCATCAACGCCGCCGGCCGGCTGGGCCAGGTGCGGACCGCAGCGGAGCTGTTCTGGGAGCGGGACCCCCAGCGGGCGGCGGAGCTGGCCGCCCAGCTGTGCGAGATGAACCGCCAGCGGCAGCAGCTGGAGGCGGACATATGGGACGAGGCGGTGGATATGCTGGCCGGGTACCCGGCAGGCGAGCCCATCGTGCTGGCCCGGGAGGGCTGGCACCAGGGCGTCATCGGCATCGTGGCCTCCCGGCTGTCCGAGGCCTATCAGGCCCCCACGGTGATGATCTCCCTGGAGGGGGACAGGGGCAAGGGCTCCTGCCGCAGCTGGGGCGGCTTCAACCTGTTTGACGCGCTGGCAGCCTGCGGGGACCATCTGGAGTCCTACGGCGGCCACGCCCTGGCGGCGGGACTGAATCTGCGCCGGGAGAACATCGAGCCCTTCCGGCAGGCCCTGGCGGCCTATTACCGGGACAACCCGCCCACCGGCGAGGAGGGCGTCAGTCCCGATCTGCTCATCCTGGACGGAGAGATGCTGTCCATGGAGTGCGTGGAGAGCCTGGAGGCCCTGGAGCCCTGCGGCAGCGGCAACCCCCGCCCCCTGCTGTGCATGACCGGCGCGGTGCTGGCGGAGGCCTCCCCCATCGGCGGCGGCAAGCACACCCGCCTGGCGCTGGAGAAGTTCGGCCGGCGCTTCGACGGGGTGTGGTTCGGCCGCCGGACCGCCGATCTGGGCGCGGACCCCGGCGACCGGGTGGATGTGGCCTTCTTTCCCCAGATCAGCGAGTTCCGCTCCCGCCGCAGCGTACAGCTGGTGCTCAGCGAGCTGCGCCGGACAGACCTGGAGGCCATGTACCGGGACATCCTCGCCGGAGGCCGCTTTGACTGCACCCTGACCCGGCAGGAGCTGGGCCATCTGTGGCGGGCGCTGGAAAAGCGCTGTCCCTGCAGCCTGAAGCTGTCCCGCCTGGGCCGCGTCGACGCCCGGCTCCAGCCGGAGCAGATCGCCCTGGGCCTGCGGGTGCTCACGGAGCTGGGGCTGGCCACCGTGCAGCTGGAGGAGCGGGACGTGCGCATCATGCTGGTAGCCTGGGAGGAAAAGACGGACCTGGACCGCTCCCCCACCTGGCGCGGGCAGTCCGCCGGGAAGGCATAAGCATACTTCGGGCTTTATCCGTTCGATATAAAGGAAGAGAGACTATGGCAGATTTTTCGCCGGACGTAGCATTTGAGCAGCTGCAGGCGGTATTGGAGGAGAACAACGCCGGCTCCGACCTGGCGCGCATCCGCCGCGCCTTCGACTTCGCCGTGGCGGCACACGACGGCCAGGTGCGCAAGGACGGCTCCCCCTACGTCACCCATGCCATCGCCGCCGCCGAGATCGCCGGGGAGATGGGCCTGGATGACGAGTCCATCATGGCCGCGCTGCTGCATGACGTGCTGGAGGACACCGACGTCACCCACGAGGAGCTGGAAAAGGAATTCGGCGCGGACGTGGCGGACATCGTGGAGGGGGTCACCAAGCTGACCCGGGTCCAGTACAGCTCCCTGGAGGAGGCGCAGATGGAGAATCTGCGCAAGATGCTCCTTGCCATGGCCAAGGACATCCGGGTCATCCTCATAAAACTGGCCGACCGGCTGCACAACATGCGCACCATGGAGTACCAGAGCCCGGAAAAGCAGCTGTCCAAGTCCCGGGAGACCATGGAGATATACGCCCCCATCGCCCACCGCCTGGGCGTGGAGAAGATGAAGGACGAGCTGGAGGACCTGGCGCTGCTGTATCTGGACCCGGTGGGCTACCGGGAGATCACCAGCATCCTGGACAAGCGCCGGGAGGAGATGGAGCGCTTCCAGAAGTCCATGGAGGAGCGCATCAGCGCCCGCATGGAGAAGGAGGGCATCGCCTGCAAGGTCTACGGCCGGCTCAAGCACATCTACAGCATCTACCGGAAGATGTACGCCCAGCACCTGGGCGTGGAGGAGATATTCGACCTGTGCGCCTTCCGGGTGATCGTGAACGACCTGGCCGACTGCTACAACGTGCTGGGCGTGATCCACGAGATGTTCCGCCCGGTGCCGGGCCGGTTCAAGGACTACATCTCCACCCCCAAGCCCAACAACTACCAGAGCCTGCACACCACCGTCATCGGCACCGAGGGCATCCCCTTCGAGGTGCAGATACGCACCTGGCAGATGCACTTCACCGCCGAATACGGCGTGGCGGCCCACTGGAAGTATAAGTCCGGCCCGCTGGGCCACAAGGAGGGCGACGAGGAGAAGTTCGCCTGGATACGCCGTCTGCTGGAGACCCAGCAGGAGACCGGGGACGTACAGGACCTGTACCACGACCTGAAAATGGACCTGTTCGACGACGAGGTGTTCGTCTTCACCCCCAACGGGGACGTGAAGAGCCTGCCCGCCGGCGCGACCCCCATCGACTTTGCCTACGCCATCCACTCGGCGGTGGGCAACTCCATGACCGGGGCCAAGGTCAACGGCCGCATCGTGCCCATATCCTACCCCCTGCAGAACGGCGACATCGTATCCATCATCACCTCCCACTCCTCCGCCGGCCCCAGCCGGGACTGGCTGAACATCGCCAAGTCCGGCGAGGCCCGCTCCAAGATCAAGCAGTGGTTCAAGAAGGAGCGCCGGGAGGAGAACATCGTCCAGGGCCGCGAGATGTTCGAGGCGGAGGCCCGCCGGGCGGGCCTGTCCATGGCGGACGTCACCGACCCGGAGCTGCTGCCGGCCATCCTCAAGCGCATGGCCGTGACGGAGCTGGACGACGTGTACGCCTCCATCGGCTACGGCGGCATGACCGCCGCCCACGCCGTGGGCCGCATCCGGGACGAGATCGTCCGCAACCGCACCTCCGTCCGCAAGACGGAAGTGGAGAAGATGCAGGAGCGGGCCGACCGCCGCCAGCAGAAGGAGCTGAAGGCCGTCCAGGGCGTGCTGGTGGAGGGGCTGGACAACTGCCTGATCAAGTTCTCCCGCTGCTGCACCCCCGTGCCCGGCGACCCCATCGTGGGCTTCATCACCCGGGGCCTGGGCGTGTCCATCCACCGGCGGGACTGCGTCAACTACCGCCGGGACGAGGACAGCGGCCGGTGGATCACCGTGTCCTGGGCCGACACCATCACCGACAGCTACGCGGCGGACCTGTATATCACCGCCGACGAGCGGGGCGGCCTGGTCATGGACATCGCCACCATCCTCAACTCCCTCAACGCCAAGGTCCGGGGCCTGAACGCACGGGACACCGGCAAGGGCCTGTCCACCGTCATCATCACCCTGGAGGTGACCCACGCCAGCGAGCTGCAGACGGTCATCAACAAGCTGCAGGCCGTCCGGGGCGTGCGGGACATCAATCGGGGAGGGGTATGAGCCATGCGCGCGGTGGTAACGAGAGTGAAAAACGCCTCCGTGGAGATCGACGGGGCCATACACGGCCAGATCGGCCAGGGCTTTCTGGTGCTGCTGGGGGTCCACGTGGACGATGGCCCGGCCGAGGCGGCCAAGATCGCTGACAAGATATGCGGCCTGCGCATATTCGAGGACGAGAACGGCAAGATGAACCTGAACCCCGTCCAGGCGGGGGCCAATAACCTTCTCATCATCAGCCAGTTCACCCTGTTCGCCGACTGCCGCAGCCGCCGGCCCGGCTTCACCATGGCCGCCCGGCCGGAGCAGGCCGTCCCTCTGTACGAATCCGTCATCGCCCAGTGCCGGGACCGGGGCTTTACCGTGGAAACGGGGATATTCGGCGCGGACATGCAGGTCCGCAGCCAGAACGACGGTCCCGTCACCATACTGCTTGACACAAAGGAGCTGTAAGACATGCTGATAAAGACCTTCACCGTCGGCCAGATCGAGACCAACTGCTACATCGTCACCGACGAGGACACCCTCCAGTGCGCCGTCATCGACCCCGGCGACGAGTCCAACGTGATCCTCAACTACCTGGAGGAGCACAAGCTCAAGGCAAAATATATCTTCCTCACCCACGGCCACTTCGACCACACCATGGCGGCGGCGGCGGTGCAGGCCGAGACCGGGGCCACCCTGTGCATGAGCCGGAAGGACGTTGGCAAGGGCGATTACCGCTACGACCCCGGCGACGGCGCCGTCATGTACGGCGAGGGCGACAGCTTCCACGTGGGCGGCCTCACCTTCCAGGTGATCGAGACGCCGGGCCACACCCCCGGCGGGGTGTGCCTCATCTGCCAGGACGCCATCTTCACCGGTGACACCCTGTTCGCCGGCTCCTGCGGCCGGACGGACCTGCCCGGCGGAGACATGGGCGCGCTGCTGCGCAGCCTCAAGCGGCTGTACGAGCTGCCCGGCGAGTACGAGGTCTACCCCGGCCACATGGGCACCTCCACCCTGGACAAGGAGCGCCGCTTCAACTACTACATGAAATACGCCCTGCAGACCCCCTGAAAAATAAAAATGAAGCGCGCTTTGCAGCGTGAAAAACGCCGCCCACAGGCGGCGTTTTTTGTTATTCTTTGTTTTCCCTATCTTCGGGTGGAGTGTACTGCAACAGCTCCCCGATGCTGCAATCCAGCACCGTGCAGATCCGTGCCAGCACGTCCGTGTCCAGTCGTGTGACCGTGTTGTTATAATAGTGGTTGAGCTGCGTTCTCTGCATCTCGGCCCGCTGACAAAACTTGTTCTTGCTGAGCCCGCTCTTCTCCAGGAGCTCTTTCAGGTGCACGTCTACTTTTCCAAATCTCTCCATCGTCACACCATCCGTCATTTGCTGTTGACAAATGTAGTGTAACTTTGATAGACTTAAAATATAAGCTCTAAGAAATCTTGTGTAAATAGTTGCACATACATCATTTTGAAAGGAGATACGCACGATGGCGGATTATCAGAAAATGTACTACATTCTTTGCCGCGCGGTGGATAAGGCGCTGGACGCGCTGCCGCCGCAGGCGGCGGAAGCCCGGCAGATATTGCAGCAGGCGCTGGAGCAGGCAGAGGAGAAATATATCGACACGGCAGAGGAGTAAGAAGATAACGCAGAAGCAAAAACGCCGCCTGTGGGCGGCGTTTTTGCGCTTTTCAGCACACCCTCTGTTTTCATACTTTTTTAAATCGTACCGCGCCCAGGGCGTGGGCCAGGGCGACGAGGTTTTCCGCCGTCTCGCTGCGCACGATGAGCTCCTGCCAGCCCTCCCCGTCCGGCTCCGACAGGGCCAGGTCGCACCAGAGTGCGTCCAGCCCCTGGCCGAACACCATGCTCTCCTCCCCGCCCCGCCGCTGATAGGCGGCCAGACACTCCTCCGGTCCGCCCGTCACCGCGTGCCCGCCGGGGGCGATGAAGCCCTCGGCCAGCGCCAGCGCCTCCAGGGCTGCCGCCACGGTCCGGCCCTCCGCCCGCGCCAGATACCGCCGGCGCACCGGCCCCTCATCCGTCCAGGGCACACGGGGAAAGTACCGCTTCCGCAGCGCCTCCAGCGCCGGGTCGGTGAAAACAACATCGGTTGACATAATATATTCTCCTTGCCATATCCTTGCAGCTATTATAGCACGCATACCTTCCTGCTGCAAACGAAGGACCCGTGACGTTTCGTCACGGGTCCTGTCTGATTTTGTATGGATATTTATGGCATGAACCATGGCATATCCGACCGGATGCGGCAGGCATAGTCCGCATATCGCCGTATCGCGCCCCGTTTCGGCCGCATATCCGACGGGTATCGGCTGAATATCACCCCTGCAGGCACTGAGCGCCCCGCTCCAGGGCCTTCATGTTCAGGTCCACCAGCTTGGCCTTGGGACCGGTGAACATGTGCACCAGCATTTCTCTTATGGTCTCCTCCTTCAGCGCGCCGGTGGCGGCGATATAGGCTCCCAGCATGACCATGTTGGACACCTTCTTGTTGCCCAGCTCATCGGCGATGGTGTCGCAGGGCACGTACACCGCCTTAACGTCGGTGCGGGAGACCTTTTGGCTGATGATGGAGCTGTTGACGAAGATGATGCCGCCGGGCTGGACCTTGTCCTCGAACTTGTGCAGAGAGGGCAGGTTCATGGCGACGAGCTCCGTGGGGTAGGTGAATACCGGCGAGGCCACCGGCTCGGCGGACAGCACCACCTCGCAGTTGGCGGTACCGCCCCGCATCTCCGGGCCGTAGGAGGGCACCCAGGTGGCATGCAGGCCCTCGGCCACAGCCGCCTCCACCAGGCTCTTGCCGATGCTCATCACGCCCTGGCCGCCGAAGCCGGATATGGTGATCTGCTTTTTCATTTCGCCTGCGCCTCCTTTATCACGCCCAGGGGGTAGTAGGCGGCCATGTTCTCCAGCAGCCACTTGTTGGCCTCCACGGGAGACATGCCCCAGTTGGTGGGGCAGGCGCTGAGCACCTCGACAAAGGTGAAGCCCACGCCGGCCAGCTGCAGCTCGAAAGCCTTTTTGATGGCCTTTTTCGCCTGGTTCAGGTGGGGGATGTCCGCCACGCACACCCGCTCGGCGTAGGCCAGCCCTTCCTGGGATGCCAGCAGCTCGCACACCCGCATGGGGCTGCCGTGCAGCTCCTTCTGCCGGCCCATGGGGGCGGTGGTGGCGTGCTGGCCCAGCAGTGTGGTGGGGGCCATCTGGCCGCCGGTCATGCCGTAAATGGCGTTATTGATGAATACCGTGGTGAATTTCTCGCCCCGCATGGCGGCGTGGACGATCTCCGCCGCGCCGATGGACGCCAGGTCGCCGTCGCCCTGATAGGTGACCACCAGCTGGTCCGGGTGGGTGCGCTTGATGGCAGTGCCCACCGCCGGAGCGCGGCCGTGGATGGCCTCCACGCAGTCGCAGGCGAAGTAGTTGCCCGCGAACACGCTGCACCCCACCGGGCAGACCAGGATGGCCGTGTCTATCACGCCCAGCTCCTCCATGCATTCCGCGATCAGTTTATGTATGATACCGTGGCCGCAGCCGGGGCAGTAGTGAAGGTCCCGGTCCTGCAGACCCTTCGTCTTGCGATAGACAGTCGTCATCTCACCGCACCTCCTGCAGAACTTTTTCCGCCTCTTCGGCGATCTCCTCCACGCTGGGCACCATGCCGCCCACACGGCCGTAGAACCGCACGGGCTTGGCGTCCTTTACGGCAAGCTGCACGTCCTCCAGCATCTGGCCCAGGCTCATCTCCACCACCAGAACGGCCTTCACGCTGGGCTGCTTGGCAAGCTCCGCCAGCCGCGCCGAGGGGAAGGGCCACACGGTCTGGGGCCGGAAAAGCCCGGCCTTGATGCCCTTGGCTTCCAGCTCCTCCACCGCCGACAGGGCGATGCGGGAGGGGGTGCCGTAGGCCACGATCAGGATGTCGCAGTTCTCGGCGTCCTTCTCGGCCCAGCGGGTCTCCTTCTCCGCGATGGTCTTGTACTTGGCCTCCAGGGAGCGGTTGAACTGCTCGCAGTCCGCCGCGTCGATGCGCAGGCTGGTGACGAAGTTGCTGTGATCCCGGCCCTTGCGGCCGCTGGCGGTCCAGTCCTTGGGCGGCAGCTCCCGTTTGGGGATGTCGTGCCACTCGATGGGCTCCATCATCTGGCCGATCATGCCGTCGCCCAATATCACCACGGGCATGCGGTAGATGTCCGCCAGGTCGAAGGCCTCCTGGGTCATGTCCACGGCCTCCTGGATGTCGC
>CANPXW010000061.1 GCA_947587025.1 uncultured Oscillospiraceae bacterium | reverse complement strand
TTTGAAGTACAGGATCGGGGTGTCGGCCCCGGAAAGATCGACATTGCCCTGGGAAGCCATAAAGAGTGCTACGCCGTAACGGGGAGGTATAAGGTATGGGTGATTGAAAATGGGACATAAGCGGAACAAGACCGCCGGACCCGTTGGATACCGGACGGCGATCCGCAGAATGTTGATCATGTCCCTTTTCGCCCTGAAACAACTGCAAGTTGAGGACGAATTTGTGGACGCCTTTTATAAGCGGCTCATGTATATTTCCGACAGTGTGACAAAGGGGTATTTGAGCTATGAGGATATGAACCGCACCCTTAAGGCCGAGAATGGGATTTCGGTTACGGGGTGGGAGTGAAGAAAGGATCATGAAAGATGTCAGTTAAAATTACTCAATTTGAGGCGGAGAACGTGAAGCGGGTCAAGGCGGTGGAGATAACGCCCGCCGAAAGCGGCCTTACCGTCATCGGGGGTCGAAACAATCAGGGGAAGACGTCGTGCCTGGACGCCATCATCTGGGCGCTGGGGGGCGACCGTATGCGGCCCGGACAGGCGCAGCGGGAGGGATCGGCCTTGCCGCCCAAGCTCCGGGTACGGCTCTCCAACGGCATTGTGGTGGAGCGATCCGGCGTCAACGGCGCCCTGAAGGTGACCGATGAGGAGGGCCGCCGGGCCGGACAGCGGCTTTTGGACTCCTTTGTGGAGGCTTTTGCCCTGGATATGCCCCGGTTCATGCAGGCCACCAGCAAGGAGAAAGCCGCCACGCTCCTGCGGGTCATCGGCCTGGAACGGGAGGTGGACGAGCTGGAACGGCAGGAAAAAGATCTCTACCAATCGCGCCTGGCCCTGGGGCGGATCGCAGACCAGAAGGCCAAGTACGCCGAGACACTCCCCAGCTTCCCCGACGCGCCGGATGAGCCGGTTTCCGCCTCTGAGCTGATTTCCCGTCAGCAGGAGATATTGGCAAAAAACGGGGAGAACAAGCGGCTCCGGGACAACCGAGACGCGCTGAACCGGCGCCGCGCTGAGCTGGAGGCCCGTATCCGGGAGCTGACGGAGCAGTATAACGACGTCTGCGAAAAGCTGGAGTACGCCAATCTTACCGTGGCCCAGCTGGAGGATCAGTCCACCGCCCAGATCGAGGCGGATATCCGGGACATCGAGGAGATCAACCAGAAGGTGCGGGTCAATCAGGAGAAGGAGCGGGCCGAGGACGAGGCCAGGGAGTACCGCGCACAGTATGAGGGCTACACAAAGCAGATCGAGGCTGTCCGCCAGAAAAAGACCGATCTTCTGAACGGCGCGGCCCTGCCGCTCCCGGAGCTGTCTGTCTCCGACGGGGAGCTGACCTATCAGGGCAAGCCCTGGGACTGCATGAGCGGGTCGGATCAGCTGAAGGTGGCTACCGCCATTGTCCGGGCGCTGAAGCCCAGCTGTGGGTTCGTTGTCGTTGACAAGCTGGAACAGATGGACGTTGATACCCTCCGGGAGTTCGGAGAGTGGGCGGAACGCGAAGGGCTGCAGATCATAGCGACAAGGGTATCAACGGGGCCGGAATGTACGCTATACATTGAGGATGGGTATTCCGTTCCAAAGCTTGAGCCGGAACCGGCAGCGCAATGGAAGGCGGGTGAGTTCTGATGCGGGAAAACTTGAAACAGGCCCGGAAGGTCGCCGGTCTGACGCAACAGGCGATGGCTGAAAAGCTGGGAGTCAGTACCCGGCAGTACCAAAGAATCGAGAGCGGGACGTCTCAAGGCACATTTGAGATGTGGGATGCTCTTGAAGATCTCACCGGTGTTCATCAGCGTGTTTTGCGAGAAATTCATCACGACACAGAAGCCAGTCAATAGAGACATCGAGCAAGTCCGCCATTTCTATCAATGTTTGTATAGGTGGGTCACATTGCCCGTTGACCGCTTCATATCTCTGATAGGAACGCGTAGACAGGTTAAGGACCTCTGCCGCTTGCTGTTGCGTCAACCCGGCTTGCTTCCTGGCGGATTTAAGCCTTTTGCAAAACATACAAATACCTCCAAAAAAATTCTTGACATACACGACATATTATGTCATACTACGAGCGTTAATACAACGACATAGTATGTCGTGTTAGGAGGTAAAAATATGTCAACAGATTACAAGCAACTGACAAAGGACGCGGCGCATGAGACGGAGGAGCTGTGCAACACCGCACGGAAGGTATTGCAGTCGCAATTTGCGCTGGAGCAGGCCATCCTGCACGGGGAGATCGACCCTATCAATTATGAATGGGCCTTCCTGCTGGTTACGGACGCCGCCCATAATCTGGTGGTGCGGCTTAACGCCTTGTCGGACAAGCTCTTTGCGGTCATCAAGACAGAAGCTCAGAAAGAAGGTGATAAAAATGCCCGCGTTTGTTGACTTGACCGGACAACGGTTTGGGCGGCTGACGGTATTGGAAAAGACTAATAAAAGGAGCGCCTCGGGTTGCGTTTATTGGAAATGCCGCTGTGACTGCGGAAAAATCAAAATAGTAAACGGTTCAGCTTTAAGAAGCGGGTCCCAGCAATCGTGCGGGTGCCAAAGAATTGATTTTTTAAAAAGTACACCAATCCACAAAACCCATGGAGGCGAAAAGGAGCGTTTATACCATGTCTGGCGCGGCATGATAGACCGTTGCTATTACCCCTCGCATAACAGGTACAAGGACTACGGTGGACGCGGAATTTTCATCTGTGACGAGTGGCGGCATGATTACGCGGCTTTCCGCGAATGGGCTATGGCGAACGGATATGATCCCGAAGCCCCCCGCGGTCAATGTACCATAGACCGCATTGATGTTGATGGCCCTTACGCTCCATGGAATTGTCGCTGGGTCAGCATGGATATTCAAGTACACAACAGGAGGAAGTAAATCATGAACATCACAAGAGGCAAGGTCGGTGGGGCGCTGAAGGTGGTCATTTACGGGCCGGAGGGGATCGGAAAGTCCACCCTGGCGTCCCGGTTCCCCGATCCGTTAATCATCGACACCGAGGGCAGTACCCGCCACCTGGACGTGGCCCGCACCGACGCGCCCACCAGCTGGGCTATGCTGCTCTCTCAGGCCGATTACATAAGGGCAAATCCCGGCATCTGCAAGACGCTGGTCATTGACACGGCGGACTGGGCGGAACAGCTGTGTATCGCGTCCTTCTGCGCCGGCAAGCAGATCAAGGGGATCGAGGATATGGGCTACGGCAAGGGGTATGTCTATATCGCCGAGGACTTCGGGAAGCTTTTGAACAAGCTGGAGGAGATCAGAAACGCGGGCGTCAATATCGTGGTAACGGCCCACGCCGCCATGCGGAAATTCGAGCAGCCCGACGAGCTGGGGGCCTATGACCGCTGGGAGCTGAAGCTGAACAAAAAGACGGCGGCGCTCCTGAAGGAGTGGGCCGATGTCCTCCTCTTTGCCAACTACAAGACCATGGTCATCAACGTGGACGGGCAGGGGGCGCAGAAGGGGAAGAACAAGGCCCAGGGGGGCAAGCGCGTCCTCTACACAAGCCACAATCCCTGCTGGGACGCCAAGAACCGGCTGGGTATGCCGGAGGAGCTGGATATGAGCTGGGAGGCGATCAGGCCGTATGTGTGCGGAGACGCGCAACCCGCGA
The DNA here is from genome assembly GCA_947587025.1 of uncultured Oscillospiraceae bacterium. Classification (GTDB taxonomy): domain Bacteria; phylum Bacillota; class Clostridia; order Oscillospirales; family Oscillospiraceae; genus CAJOIG01. The sequence goes on along the minus strand of CANPXW010000061.1, from coordinate 8,868 downwards.
GCGCGCAGGAGGCCCAGGTGGTTGACGGAAGGGCCGCCGTGGGCGGCGGCCCGTACGGCGGTGTTTCGGAGACCGGTGGTGGCAAGATGGACGGGTCGCCGAGGACGGCGACCCCTACGGGGAAGCCTGGCGGGGTGCTGGGAAAACTCTATGACCTGATGGGCGCGGAGAGCGTGACGCCGGATGAGGTCATGGAGGTGGTGGCGGCAAAGGGGTATTTCCCCCGAAATACGCCGCTGGAAAAGCTGCCGGAGGACTTTGTGGAGGGGGTGCTGGTGGGGGCGTGGCCCCAGGTACTCCAGGCGATCAGAATGACCCAGCAGAAATAAATTATTTTAAATTTGAAAGGAAGATATCATTATGGCTGAAACTATGGAAAGAGCGTATGACTGGAACGACGAGATCGAGAATGACGGGCAGGGGTTTACCCTCATCCCGGAGGGGGACTACCACTTCGGCGTCCAATCCTTTGAGCGGGGCCGGCACGGCGGCTCCGAGAAGATACCGGCCTGCAACAAGGCGGTGCTGACCCTGGCGATCATGGGGCCGGAATACCCCTTCAAGAAGGATATCCTGGGGACGGTGCAGACGAATCTTTTCCTCCACTCCAAATTTGAGTGGAAGCTGTGCCAGTTTTTCACCAGCATCGGCCTCAGGAAGCATGGGGAGAAGCTGAAAATGGACTGGAGCCGCGTGGCCTGGGCGGAGGGCACCTGTCACATAGGGGTCCGCAAGTGGACGGGCAACGACGGCAAGGAGCACGAGAGCAACGAGGTCACGGAGTTCTACGATCCGGAAGAAAGCCCGTTCAGGGCGGTGCGCATGGACGCCACCCAGGCGGCGCTGGACGGCTTCAATTCCCAGGGCGGCACCTTCACGCCGGGGAAGTTCTAAGCCATGGAGATAAGACCATATCAGCGGGAGGCCCTGACGGCAATTCAGTCGGATTGGGCCTCCGGCTATAAACGGACGCTGCTTGTCCTCCCCACGGGGACGGGCAAGACCATTGTCTTTTCCAAACTCATCGAGGAGGAGGTCAAGGAGGGGCGGCGGTGCCTTATCCTGGCCCACCGGGGGGAGCTTCTCGATCAGGCCGCGGACAAGCTCTACAAGGCCACGGGCCTTAAGTGCGCCATTGAAAAGGCGGAGGAATCCAGCCTTGAGAGCTGGTACCGGGTGACAGTAGGCTCCGTCCAGTCTCTCATGCGGGAAAAGCGGCTCGCCCAATTCGCCCCGGATCACTTTGACACCATCGTGGTGGACGAGGCCCATCACGCCCTTTCGGAGGGGTACCAGCGTGTCCTCCAACACTTCGGAGCGGCCCGCGTGCTGGGCGTGACGGCCACGCCGGACCGGGGGGATATGCGCAATTTAGGGGAGTATTTCGAGCATCTGGCCTTTGAGTACCCCCTGCCGAGGGCCATCCGGGAGGGATATCTCTGCCCCATCCAGGCGGTGACGATCCCCTTGAAGCTGGACTTGTCCGGCGTGGGGGTCCAAGCGGGGGACTTCAAAAGCGGGGACCTGGACAGTGCGCTTGATCCCTACCTCCATCAGATCGCCCATGAAATGAAAAGCTATTGCCAGGGGCGCAAGACGGTGGTGTTCCTGCCCCTTATCAAGACGAGCCAGAAGTTCCGAGACATTCTCAATGCCGCCGGCCTGCGGGCCGCGGAGGTGAACGGCAACAGCGAGGACAGGCGGGAGGTCATTGCCCGATTTGAGGCGGGGGAGTTTGACGTGCTCTGCAACTCCATGCTGCTGACCGAGGGGTGGGACTGTCCCGCGGTGGACTGCGTCGTGGTCCTGCGGCCAACTAAAATAAGGAGCCTTTACTCCCAGATGGTGGGCCGGGGGACGCGGCTGGCAACCGGGAAGGAGAATCTTCTCCTGCTGGATTTCCTCTGGCACACGGAGCGGCACGAGCTGTGCCATCCGGCATGTCTCATCTGCGAGAGCGCCGACGTGGCCCGGAAGATGACGGAGAATCTGGAGGAGGCCGCCGGGTGTCCTGAAGACATCGTGGAGGCGGAGGCCCAGGCGGCCTCCGACGTGGTGGCCCAGCGGGAGGAGGCCCTGGCCAATAAGCTTGCCGAGATGCGCACCCGCAAGCGGAAGCTGGTGGACCCCCTGCAATTTGAGATGTCCATCCAGGCGGAGGACCTGGCGGGATACGCCCCGGCCTTTGGGTGGGAGTGCGCCCCGGCAAGTCAAAAGCAGTTGGAAGCTTTGGAGAAGTTCGGCATCTTCCCCGACGAGATCGGCAACGCCGGAAAAGCGAGCCTTTTGCTGGACCGGCTCAGAAAGCGCCGGGAGGAGGGGCTTACGACGCCCAAGCAGATTCGATTTTTAGAGGGGCGGGGGTTTGTCCACGTGGGGCAATGGCAGTTTGAGACGGCCAAGCACATGATCGACAGGATCGCCGCGTGCAACTGGCACATTCCCGCCGGAGTGGTACCCAGTGAGTATGTAGGCGCGTAGGAGGCGGGCCGCCTGGAGAGGCGGCCCCTACAAGTCCTATTGAAAGATTTTTCGGGAAGTCGTAAAGGAACGTTGGTATGGAAAACAATCTTGATCTGAAGGAAGCGATCAACCACATCGACCCCGCCGCGTGCAGCTATGAGGAATGGCTGGCCGTAGGCATGGGGCTGGCGGAGGCCGGGTATCCGGCCTCTGTTTGGGAGGACTGGAGCAGGAGGGATCCCCGGCGATTCCACCCTGGCGAGTGCGAACGGAAATACAGGAGCTTTGACGGCGCGGAGGAACCCATCACCGGCGGCACCGTCGTCAAGATGGCCATGGATAACGGCTGGCGGCCTGGCGGCGGCGGGCGGAGCCTGGACTGGGACGACACCATCACCGAGCGGGAAGATCAGGTGGTGGTCAACCGCGCCTGGCTGGAACGGCGGGAGATACAGGAGCCGGGGGATGACGCCTGGCACCCGGCAGGGGAGCTTATACGCTACCTCTCCACTCTCTTTAGGCCTGACGAGTACGTGGGCTATGTGACGGAGGTATTCACCACCGACGACGGCGAGAAGAAGCCCACGAAGGGATTTACCGACAGGACGGCAGGGGAGCTTATCGAGGCGCTGGGGCGCTGTCATGACGACATCGGCGCGGTGCTGGGGGACTATGACCAGGAGGCGGGGGCGTGGATTCGCTTCAACCCTTTAGACGGCAGGGACGTGGCCAACGACAACGTGACGGCCTACCGCTATGCCCTGGTGGAATCGGACAAAATGGATATCGGCGAGCAGAACTCCATAATCCGAGAGCTGGAGCTTCCGGTTGCCTGTCTTGTCTATTCCGGGGGCAAGAGCGTCCACGCCATTGTGCGCGTGGACGCCGGGTCCTACGAGGAGTACCGGCGGCGGGTGGATTTCCTCTATTCCGTCTGCGAGAAAAACGGACTTGTCATCGACAAGCAGAACCGCAACCCCTCCAGACTTAGCCGCCTCCCCGGCGCCGTCCGGCGGGGGCACAAGCAATTCATCATTGACACCAACATCGGGAAGGCCAATTGGGACGAGTGGCGGGAGTGGATCGACAGCGTCTCCGACGACCTGCCCGACCCGGAGAGCATGGCGGAGGTGTGGCAAGACATGCCGCCGTTGGCCCCGGCGCTGATCGAGGGCGTTTTGCGGCAGGGCCACAAGCTCCTGCTGGTGGGGCCCAGCAAGGCGGGCAAGAGCTTCGCCCTCATTGAGCTGTGCATTGCCATTGCCGAGGGAACCCCCTGGCTGGGCTTTTCCTGCGCCCAGGGGCGCGTTTTGTACGTCAACTTAGAGCTGGATAGGCCCAGCTGCTTAAATCGCTTCCGGGACGTCTACGCGGCCCTGGGCGTGCCGCCCCGAAACCTGGACAATCTGGACATCTGGAACCTGAGGGGCAAGAGCCTGCCCATGGACAAATTGGCTCCCAAGCTCATACGCCGGGCCATGAAGAAGAATTATATCGCGGTGATCATAGACCCGATCTACAAAGTCCTCACCGGCGACGAGAACAGCGCGGATCAGATGGCCAAATTCTGCAATCAGTTCGACAAGGTGTGTACTGATCTCAACTGTGCCACCATCTACTGCCACCACCATAGCAAGGGAAGCCAGTGGGGCAAGCAGTCCATGGACAGGGCCAGCGGCTCCGGCGTGTTCGCCCGGGACCCGGACGCGCTTTTGGACCTTATCGAGCTGCCGGTAAACACGGAGACGAAGCGGCGGGCGGCGCCCGGCGCCGATGAGGTGCGGCTTGCCAACATGACGGCCCTGCGGATCGAGGGGACGCTGCGGGAATTCCCGAAGTTCCCGCCGGTGAATCTGTGGTTTGACTACCCGATTCACCGCCTGGACGCCGGCGGGGAGCTGGCGCGGGTGAAGTCCGGGAAGAAGGCCAAGGAGGCCGCCAATGACCCCGGCGAGGACGGGGAGGGCGGCATGGGCGACACGCTGGAGCTGTGCTTTGAAGCCCTTAGCTTTGGTGGGGAACCGGTGACGCTGGACAGGGCCGCCGAATACTGGGGGATTACGAATCGAGCGGCAAGGTCACGCTTTCAGAAGGCCCCGGATCGGTATACGATTAGCAACGGCGTGGTTACGGAAATTGGTAAATTTTAGGGTGAAGTGAAGCGCGAAAACGCCTTTATATATATCTTCACTTCACAGGCAGTCACGGAGGAAACCACACAAGGGGAAAGGGGGGTAAAACCTCCCCCCTTCCCCTGATCTTGTGCGTTTCCCTCCATGCCGTAGACCATTTTTAGTTCACTTCACAAATTACTTAGAAAGGGTGAAATTCAATGACACTTGATTTCTTTATGCCGATGAATCCCCCGACTATCACGCATCAGGAAAAGGCGGTTCATGTCGTGCGGGGCAAGCCGGTGTTTTACGAGCCTGCGGAGCTTCGGGAGGCCCGGTCAAAGCTCCTGGCGCATTTGGGACAGCACAGGCCGGAACGGCCCCTGGAGGGGGCGGTTGAGCTTTTGACACTCTGGTATTTCCCGCTGACAGGACAGCACAAGAACGGGGAGCCGAAAATAACAAAGCCGGACACAGACAATCTGCAAAAGCTCCTGAAGGACTGTATGACAGAGTTAGGCTTTTGGACGGACGACGCCCAGGTATTTAACGAGAAGTGCGTAAAGTTCTGGGGCGACACGCCGGGCATATTCATTTTTGCCGGTGAATATGAGGGGACGGAAAGGATATGACGCGATGGAAAACATTTTCGGACGGCGGCTTCAACAGCTCCGGGAGCGGCGGCGGATCTCCCGGCGGGTGCTGGCGGAGTTGTGCGGGCTCAGTCAGAACGCGGTAGGACGGTACGAGAGAGGGGAGAGAAGCCCGTCCACGCGGACGGTGGTGCTCCTGGCGGACTTTTTCGGGGTGACGACGGATTGGCTGCTGGGGAGGGAGTGAAAAGAAGTGAGCTGGTCGGTTGACCGGCTCCTTTTTTTGCAAAAAAATTTTTCAGGTTGTGCCAGTTAGGGTGCATGGGCCGCGCGGGACGTGTTACCATGATGCTGAAAAAGTGCAAAGGAGGCGGCGCGGTGAACATCAAATACAGGGCGGACGAGCTGGAAGAAGCCATCGAGAAGTGCATGGCGTACTGTAACGAACACAACAAGCCGCCCGTGGATTTTGTACTGCATATGTTTACAAGCATTTCCAGCGACACGATGAGCAACTACCTCAAGTGGGCGGAGGAGATGGAGGCAGGGAAGCGGGAGCCGGATTCGGAAGTGATGAGGGCTTCGGAGGCGATAAAAAAATGGCAGGAGTTCAAGACGTTCTGGTGGGTGACGCTGGGGGTCACGAACGAGAGGCTCCAGAGTATGGCCATCTTCAACCTGAAACAGCCCTGCAACGGCGGCTACACGGACAAGCCGGTGGGCGCCGTCGGCAACGTGGAGATCGTCATCAACACCCAGGGCGTGGGGGATAAGGCGTTTAAATGACGTTAAATGACGCAGGAGATTTGGCAATCGCTGGGAGGGCAATTTGACCAATTGAGCGGTTGCGGGCGTGCAAGATTTGCAGGATTTGAAAAAGCCTTGCGGCGCAAGGGGTCTTTAGCCGGATGAATTGAAGAAAATTGATATTTTGTTCAATGTGGGCGGGAGAACGGGCGAAAATGCGGTGAAATTTGCAATTTCGGTCAATCGGGCTTGCAGGGCGTAGCGGCGGGTGCCGCGACGGGGTCCCCGCGCGATCTGTGATCGTGTGGGGGAAGGAGGGGCGAAGTCAGCGACTGAGCCGAGAGGCGGGCGCGAAAGCAATAGCCGCTCGGCGAGGTATCGCGGCTTCCGCGACGACGCCGGCGGGGCCGCGGGGGCGGCCCGGAAGGGGCGCGGAGGCGGCGGATGAGCCGGTGAGGGATCAGTCGCAAAGCGACGCATCTACGCACCCCCGGCGGAAAAACGGGGGCGTCGCGAGCGACGGCGTATAGAAAGAATGGCACACAGCCGCTTTGCTTGTCCTCGGATCGCTCTAAATTACTCTCAAGTTACTCTCAAGCAGCTCTTAAGTCGAACCCCACGGAAAAAAGGGGGCCGGGTTTTTCGGACGGGCGGCGTGAAATTTTTTGGACCGAAGGGAGGGAATCGGGTATGGCCAGGGACAGGCGGGGCAGGCCCCGTACATGCGACAGCATCCAGGAGCCAAATATCCAGCGCGGCAAGTTCCAGATCACCTGGGACCCCGGCGAGGCCAACCCGAAGCAGAAGCGGTTTTTCGAGGCCCGCACCACCTTCATTGCCTACGGCGGAGCCAAGGGCGGCGGCAAGACCTGGGCCGTCAGGACAAAGGCCGTAGGCGGGGCCATCTGTAACCCCGGCATCAAAATCCTGATCATGCGGCGCACCTACCCTGAGCTGGAGGAAAACCACATTCAGCCCATCGTGTCCAGCGTGGACCAGACCATTGCCAGCTATAACGCCTCCCTGCGGATGATGACTTTTTTCAACGGTTCCACCATCAAGTTCGGGCACTGGAGCGGGGAACAGTCCGAATCCGAGTACCAGGGCATGGAATTTGACTGGATTTTCATTGACGAGGCCACCCAGTTCACGGAGCGGGCTTTCAACTACCTGAAGGGGTGCCTCCGCGGCGTTCGCGGCCAGGAGGTGGGCGGATATCCCAAGCGCATGTACCTGACGTGCAACCCCGGCGGCGTGGGCCACCGGTGGGTGAAGCGGCTCTTCATCGACAGGGACTACATACACGATCCGGACAACCCGGAGGGGTGGGAGGACCCGAACGACTACACATTCATCCCCGCCACGGTGGAGGACAACACGGCGCTTTTGGAAAATTCGCCGCAGTACGTGAAGATGCTGGCCCAGATGCCGGAGAACGTGCGGAAGGCCTACCGGTACGGCGACTGGGACGCTCTGGGAGGCAATTTCTTTCCGGAGTTCCGGCTGGATAAGCATGTTTGCGATCCTTTCAGGATTCCGGCCCACTGGACGAGATACCGCACCATAGACTACGGCCTGGATATGCTGGCGGTGTTCTGGGTGGCGGTAGACGAGGACGGGCGCAGCTGGGTATACCGGGAGTATACACAAAGCCGGCTCATCGTCCAGGACGCGGCCAGGGAGATACTCGATCACACCATGCCGGATGAGAAGATCGCGGCGACCTTTGCCCCGCCGGACCTGTGGAGCACCCAGAAGGACACGGGGCGCACCATGGCGGAAATCTTCATGACCTGCGGGGTGTCGCTGGTGAGGGCCAGCAACAACCGGGTCCAGGGGCACATGATGATCAAGGACATGCTGGCGCCCATGCGGGACGGAAAGCCGGGGCTGATGGTTTTCAGGTCCTGCAAGAGCCTGATCAACGATATCCGAGATATCCAGGCAGACGAGAACAACCCGGACGACTGCGCCAAGGAACCCCACGAGCTGACCCATACGGTGGATTCCCTGCGCTACTACTGCATTTCCAGGACGATCCCCGGCGAGAGACCGGCGGAGCCCTCCTACGAGGAGGAGGGCGACGAGGAGGACTACGACAGGTTCCTTTTTGGCGGTTCGCCTGACCCCGGATATTTCCTTTTTGGTTCGGAGGTGTTTTGATGGGCAATCAATTTGCGCAGCGTCTGAAGCTTTGCAGGGTGGTCCGCGGCGTCTCCCGGAGGGATATGGGCGAGCTTCTCGGACTTTCCGAAAACGGCTATGGCCGGTATGAACGTGGAGAGCGTATGCCCTCGGCGTTTGCCGTTGTTAAGTTGGCGGATTTTTTTAACGTGAGCACTGACTGGCTGATGGGTTTGATCGATTCGCCGGCGCGCGGTTCGCGTTAAGGTCCAATTCCCGCCGCCTTGACAGTCTGGCTTATATTTTTTCAGGAGATGATTTTATGAAAAAGTGTTCCGGTTGTTCCGCAATGAAAAAGTGTTCTCAGGCGTGCGGCGAGCGTTGTGACGCTTTTACCACGCCGATCCACCGCATGACGCTCCCCAAGGGCGAGGAGGCCGCTGTTCTGAAGATGGACGTCCACCTTTTCAACTGCATTTATCCCGGCGTCCGCGCCAAGGATATCCCCGACGTGGTCCTGGCGCGGGTGGTCCTGGGGGAGAGCCTTGTGGAGGCGTACACGCGGTTCGGGCCGCAGAATTGAAGTTTTGCTGACCTCCCTGTACGATGGGGTGTAAGGAATCAATGCGCGTAGGGGCCGCAATGGGGCCCCATCGGGCTGCTGCCCGATGGGGAAAGGAGGAGCGAACACCGCGCCTGAGCCGTCACGCTCGCGTGGCGGCGAGGTTAAGGTGAGGGGAGTCGAACCCGCGACGGTTTTCGCCGGCTGATTTGTGCCAGTACTTTGTCAAAAGCCTTGACAATACGCAAGTATTCTCTGTGGCTTT
>CANPXW010000060.1 GCA_947587025.1 uncultured Oscillospiraceae bacterium | reverse complement strand
TGCTGGGACATGGGGATGACCACCTGCGGGGGCTGGGGGATGGTGGTTATCGCCGCTTCGTTGGCGGGCGCCTTCATGTCGTTCGGATGGACGCCGCCGTGGGACTTGAAGAGCATGAGCATCACCTCTTGCTAAGTTTTATACTTTGATATAATACCACACAAAATTGTGCCTGTCTACAACAGAATTCCCCAAATTGCGCAAACGGATCGGAAATTTTTCGCTTATCCCCCGCCGGGGCGTTGCGGCGGTCTTTCGGTTTGTACTATAATTATGCACAGGCACGGAAAAATAGAGATAGATCAACATCAAAAAAGGAGGCGGCGCCATGAAGGGCGAATATCCCCGGCCTCAGCTGGTCCGGGAGCAGTGGTGGGACCTGTGCGGCCCCTGGCAGTATGCAGTCACCGGTTCCGATGAGCGGCCCGCTGTCTGGGACGGGCAGATCAGGGTCCCCTTCTCCCCGGAGGCCCCCGCCTCCGGCGTGGAGCGGACGGTGGGACCGGATGAGCGGCTGTGGTACCGGCGTGATGCGGACTTTTCCGATGCGCCCGGCCGGGTGCTCCTGCACTTCGGCGCCGTGGACCAGCGGGCGGAGGTATGGATAAACGGCAGGCATGCCGGCGCCCACACCGGCGGATATACCCCGTTTTCCTTCGATATAACGGACCTTCTGGACAGCGGCCGCCGGGCGGAGATATTGGTGCTCTGCCGGGACGAGACGGAGCGAAACGGCATGGCGCGCGGCAAGCAGAGCACAAAGCGCGGCGGCATATGGTACACCCGGCAGAGCGGGATATGGCAGAGCGTCTGGGCGGAGGCGGTGTCGGAGGAGCATATCGAGAGCCTGCGCATCACGCCGGACATCGGCCGCGCCGCCGTTCGCATCGAGTCGGAGCCGCCGGGCGCCGTCGTGCATTTCCGGGGAAATACTTATCCCTGTCCCGCCGACGTGCCCGTGCCGGGGTTCGAGCCCTGGAGCCCGGAGACGCCCAGGCTCTATGACTTCTCCGTGACGCTGGGCGCCGACCGGGCGGAGAGCTATTTCGCCATGCGCAGTTTCTCCGTGGAGGGCGGACGGCTGTGCCTGAACGGAAAGCCCTGCTTTCACAACGGGGTACTGGACCAGGGCTATAACCCCCAGGGGCTTTACACCTGGCCCTCCGACCAGGCCATGATCGACGATATAACCCTTGCCAAGAGCCTGGGCTTCAACACCATCCGCAAGCATGTGAAGGTGGAGCCCCTGCGCTGGTATTACCACTGCGACCGGCTGGGGATGCTGGTCTGGCAGGATATGCCCAGCGGCGGCGGACCCTACAATCCTGTGGTCATCCAGGGGCCGGTGGTGGGCGTGGGCGGCCGGCTGCGGGACGGCAGATACGCCCTTTTCGGCCGGCGGGACGCTGCCGGGCGGGCCCAGTTCCTGGCGGAACTGGACGAGATGATAGCCACGCTCTATAACTGTCCCTGCATCGCGATGTGGGTGCCCTTCAACGAGGGCTGGGGCCAGTTCGACGCAGCTGCGGTCCGGGCCCATGTGGAGCAGCTGGACCCCACCCGGACAGTGGACCACGCCAGCGGCTGGCAGGACCAGGGCGGCGGACAGGTCCGGAGCCTGCATGTCTACTTCCGCGCTTACCGCTATGAGCCGGACCGGGAGGGCCGGGCGGTGCTGCTCAGCGAGTTCGGCGGATATGATCTGCGCATCGAAGGCCATACCTTTAATGATAAGGAGTTTGGCTATAACAGATGTAAGGACGCCGCCGGGCTGCTGGAGAAGCTGAAGAAGCTCTACCGTGAGCAGATCGCCCCGGCAAAGGAGCAGGGTCTGGCCGCCGCTGTCTACACCCAGCTGACGGACGTGGAGGACGAGCTCAACGGTTTCGTCACCTACGACCGGGCGGTGGTGAAGCTGCCGCCGGAGCAGGTGAGGCAGATCGTTGGCGGGATCTGAGCGGTGTTGCGCGCATTTGCAACCGCCGGTTGCGGCTTTTTCAAGCGGAGTTTCTTGTTTGCAACAGGAAAAACGGGTAAGATGGCCGCAGACTGAGAAAGGAGATGAGCGCATATGACCATGGGCGAGAAGATCATCGAGCTGCGCAGAATGGCCGGCTGGAGCCAGGAGGATCTTTCCGAGCGGCTGGACGTGTCCCGCCAGTCTGTGTCGAAGTGGGAGGGCGGCCAGGCCGTCCCCACGGTGGACAAGCTGCTGGAGCTGAGCCGGCTGTTCGGCGTGAGCACGGATTACTTATTGAAGGATGAGATAGAGGCCCTGGAGCCGGAGACGCCGGAGGAGCCGACTCTGCGGCAGGTGACCTTGGAGGAAGCGGAGGCGTTCCTTAAGCTGAAGCAGGCCGGCGCAAAGCCCACCGCCCTGGCGGTAGCGCTGTGCATCCTCTCCCCGGTGTGCCTCATCCTGCTGGGCGGGCTGTCCGCGATCCGCCCCGTCCGGGAGCAGATCGCCGTGGCGGCGGGCCTGGTGGTGCTGTTCGCCTTCGTGGTGCCGGCGGTGGCCCTGTTCGTGACCTGGAGCGGGCGGCTGAGCAGATATGAATACCTTGAAAAGGAGATATTTTCCGCCGCCCCCGGGGTGGAGGCACTGGCCCGGGAGGCCATGGACCGGGACCGGGAGAGCCACAGCCGCCGGATGGTGACGGGTATATGCCTGTGCGTGGCGTCGGCGGTGCCCTTGCTGGTGTGCATGGCGGCCCCGGATCACGAGTTTTTGCTCACCTGCGGCGTCGGCTTGCTGCTGGTGCTGGTAGCGGCGGGGGTGTATCTTATCATCAGCGCGTCCATTCCCTGGGGCGCCTGCCAGATGCTGCTGCAGGAGGGGGACTACGCCCCGGAGCGGAAAGCGCCCCTGCTCCGGACGGTCTGGGTCGTGTACTGGTGCACGGTCACGGCGATATACCTGGGCTGGAGTTTTTATACCCGTCGGTGGGACGAGACCTGGATCGTCTGGCCGGTGGCGGGGGTGCTGTTCGGGGCGGTCTCCGCCGCCCTGCGGCTGGTGCATAAGAGGAAAAAGTAAAAAGGAAAGGGCGCGTTGCAAAACGCGCCCTTTCCATATGCAAATGAAATTATTCCGCCGTTTTCGCCGCTTCCTGTTCAGCGATCTTTTTCTTCCAGCAGCGGTGGCACATGGCGGTATAGCTGTCGTTGCCGCCCAGCATCACCTGCTGGCCCTGGGTGACCACGTTGCCCTCGGCGTCCAGGCGGGCGTTCACCACCGCCTTGCGGCCGCAGGTGCAGATGGTCTTGATCTCCGTGATGGAGTCGGCCACCTCCATCAGCCGCCGGGCGCCGGGGAACAGGTGGGTGAGGAAGTCGGTGCGCAGGCCGAAGCACATCACCGGCACGTCCGCCTGGTCCACGATGTCCCGCAGCTGGTCGATCTGGGCGGGGGTGAAGAACTGGGCCTCGTCGGCGATGATCACGTCGCACCAGCCCGCAGACTGGTAGAGGTCCCCGATGTTGTCCACGGGGGAGATCACGTCTCCCTGGGCCTCCAGGCCGATGCGGGAGCGCACCGCCGTCACCCCGTCCCGGGTGTCGGTGGCGGGCTTTATCAGCCAGCAGCGCATGCCCTGCTCCTCGTAGTTGAACTTGGCGATCAGGGCCTGGGCGGATTTGGACGAGCCCATGGCGCCGTATTTGAAATAGAGCTTAGCCATTTTCCTTTTCCTCCTCCAGGTGGGCCTGGATGCGCCGGATGAGCAGCTCCGTGGCCACCTCGTTGTATCCCCCCTCGGGGATGATGATGTCCGCCCGCCGGCGGGAGGGCTCCACGTACAGCTCGTGCATGGGCTTGACGGTGGTCAGGTACTGGTTTATCACGCTCTCCAGGCTCCTGCCCCGGTCCCGCACGTCCCGCAGGATGCGCCGCAGGATGCGCACGTCTGCGTCCGCGTCCACGAACACCTTGATGTCCAGGCTGTCGCACAGCCGCTGGTCGGCCAGGATGAGGATGCCCTCCACCAGCACCACCGGCGCAGGCTCCAGCCGCTGGGTCTGGGCCGAGCGGTTGTGCACGGTGTAGTCGTAGATGGGCCCGTCCACCGCCTCCCCCCGGCGCAGCGCCGCCAGGTGCTGTACCAGCAGCTCCGTCTCGAAGGCCGCCGGCTCGTCGTAGTTGAGCCTGGCGCGCTCCTCCATGGTCAGCCCGTCGTGGGAGTGGTAGTAGTTATCGTGGTACAGGGTGCAGACGTGGTTCTCGAACTGCCGCTGCAGCCGCCGGGTGATGGTGGTCTTGCCGCTGCCGGTGCCCCCGGCGATGCCGATGGTGAGGATGCTGCCCATGGACACGTACCTGTCTCTTTCTGGCGGTTTTTCTGTTAACGTTTATGATACCATAAATAAAAAGCAAAGGCAAGACGGAGAAAAATTCGGTAAAAAATGGCAAATTTGCAACCTTTTTGCAATCACTCGTTTCCGTTTTTTTATGGGTCCCCCATTGCGCGGCAAAGGCGGACATGCTATAATCGTACTGTACGAATCCATGTAGACCGCAAGAAGCAACATACTATATTTATTTAAGGAGGATCCCCATGAAGAAGATTCTTGCGCTGGTTCTTGCTCTGACCATGGTCCTGTCTCTGTCCGCCATCGCGTTCGCGGATGACGAGGAGATGAGCGTGGCTATGATCACCGACTACGGTGACATCACCGACCAGTCCTTCAACCAGACCACCTACGAGGCCTGCAAGGCCTATGCCGATGAGAACGATGTGGCATTCCAGTACTACAAGCCCACCGGCGACTCCACGGCTGAGCGCGTGGCCTCCATCGAGCAGGCCATCGACGAGGGCTACAACGTCATCGTGATGCCCGGCTACGCCTTCGGCGGCGCTGTGGCGGAGATCACGGCCGACTATGACGACATCAAGTTCATCGCCCTGGACGTGGGCGCGGGCGACATCCTGGAGGCCGCTCTGGGCGAGGATTACGACTACACCCCCGAGAACTGGGATGTGACCGAGTACTACAACACCGCCAACACCTACTGCGCCACCTATCAGGAGCAGCTGTGTGGCTACATGGCCGGCTACGCGGCTGTGAAGCTGGGCTACACCAAGCTGGGCTTCTGCGGCGGCATGGCTGTGCCCGCCGTCATGCGTTACGGCTACGGCTTCGTGCAGGGCGCTGACGCTGCGGCTGCCGAGATCGGCGCCGAGGGCGTGGAGATCAAGTACGCCTACGCCAACCAGTTCTCCGGCGACGCGGACATCACCGCTTACATGGACACCTGGTACAACGACGGCACCGAGGTGGTCTTCGCCTGCGGCGGCGGCGTGTACACCTCCGTGGCCGAGGCGGCTGCCAAGGTCGAGGCCAAGGTCATCGGCGTGGACGTTGACCAGGCTGCCCTGATCGACGGCCAGTACGGCGAGGGCATGACCGTCACCTCCGCCATGAAGGGCCTGGCTCCCACCGTGCAGCTGCTGCTGGCTGCGGTGCAGGACGGCCTGTTCGAGGAGTATGCCGGCAAGATCGACTCCCTGGGCCTGGTCTCCGAGGTCCCCGAGGAGAACTACGTCCAGCTGGGCACCACCCAGTTTGAGGACGGCAAGTTCACCGAGGAGGATTACAACGCTCTCGTGGCCGCCATGTTCAACGGCGAGATCGAGGTCTCCAGCGACGTCAGCGCTGAGCCCGAGGTCTCCGCTGTGGCCGTGGATTACCAGGGCAACATCAAGTAATTTCATCCCCAGGCGAACAACAGCAGACGCGGCCCCCGCCGCGTCTGCTTTTTTAGAAGAGAGACTGTAAAAAATTGACACCCGCGCATGCTGCCGCGCGGACGGGACCCAGGAAGGAGGATGAGGATGGCGGAAACGCAATACGCGATCGAGATGCTGAACATCACCAAAAAGTTTCCGGGCATCATCGCAAACGACAACATCACCCTGCAGCTGAAAAAGGGTGAGATACACGCCCTGCTGGGCGAGAACGGCGCCGGCAAGAGCACGCTGATGAGCGTGCTGTTCGGCCTGTACCAGCCGGAGGAGGGCGTCATCAAAAAGGACGGCCAGGTGGTGTCCATCAAGGACCCCAACGACGCCAACGATCTGGGCATCGGCATGGTGCACCAGCACTTCAAGCTGGTGGAGTGCTTCACCGTCCTGGACAACATCATCATGGGCGTAGAGCCCACCAAGCACGGTTTTCTCCAGAAGAAGGAGGCCCGGGAAAAGGTCCTGGCCCTCTCGGAGAAGTACGGCCTGCAGGTGGACCCGGACGCGCTCATCGAGGACATCACTGTGGGCATGCAGCAGCGCACGGAGATCCTCAAGATGCTCTACCGGGACAACGAGATCCTCATCTTCGACGAGCCCACCGCCGTGCTCACCCCCCAGGAGATCGACGAGCTGATGCAGATCATGAAAAATCTGGCCGCCGAGGGCAAGAGCATCCTGTTCATCTCCCACAAACTGGCGGAGATCATGGCCGTGGCCGACCGGTGCTCGGTGCTGCGCAAGGGCAAGTACATCGGCACCGTGGAGACGAAGAGCACCACCATGGAGGAGCTGTCCGCCATGATGGTGGGCCGCAACGTCAACTTCCACGTGGAGAAAAAGCCCTCCACTCCCGGCGATGTGGTGCTGGACGTAAAGGGCATGACCGTGGCCAGCAAGGTACATAAAAACAACGCCGTCAAGAACGTTTCCCTGAAGGTGCACCGGGGCGAGATCGTCTGCCTGGCGGGCATCGACGGCAACGGCCAGACGGAGTTCGTCTACGGCCTGACCGGCCTGGAGCCGCTGGTGTCCGGCAGCATAGAGCTGTGCGGCCAGGACATCACCCATGCCTCCATACGCAAGCGCTCCACCTCCGGCATGAGCCACATCCCCGAGGACCGGCACAAGCACGGCCTGGTGCTGGACTACACTCTGGAGGACAACATGGTGCTCCAGCGGTACTTCGAGCCGGAATTCACCAGCAAGGCCGGTTTCCTCAAGCGGGGACCCATCCGGGCCTACGCCGAGAAGCTCATCGAGCAGTACGACGTCCGCTCCGGCCAGGGGCCCGTCACCATCGCCCGGAGCATGTCCGGCGGCAACCAGCAGAAGGCCATCGTGGCCCGTGAGATCGACAAGGACCCGGAGCTGCTGGTGGCGGTCCAGCCCACACGCGGCCTGGATGTGGGCGCCATCGAGTACATCCACAAGCAGCTGGTGGCCCAGCGTGACGCGGGCAAGGCGGTGCTGCTGGTGAGCCTGGAGCTGGACGAGGTCATGGACGTGCCCGACCGCATCCTGGTGATGTACGAGGGCGAGATCGTGGGCGAGCTGGACCCGAAGAAGACCACTCAGGAGGAGCTGGGCCTGTACATGGCCGGCGCCAAGAGAGACGAGGTGAGCCCATGAAGAACATCCTGAAAAAACCTGCCGTCCAGTCCCTGATCGCCTCTTTGATCTGCATCATCCTGGGCCTGCTGATCGGCTACATCGTGCTGCTGTTCATCAACCCGGACGGCGCGGGCGAGGCCATCCTGGCCGTGGTGAAGAACTTCTTCAACTCCTCCCGGGCCAATCTGCGGCTGAAGAACTTCGGCAACACCCTGGTCAAGACCGCCCCCCTGCTGATGTGCTCGCTGAGCATCCTGTTCGCCTATAAGGTGGGCCTGTTCAACATCGGCGCGGCCGGACAGTACATGGCCGGCATCTGCGGCAGCCTTTACGCGGCGCTGGCCTGGGGTTGGGGCTGGCTTCCCTGCATGCTGTTCGCCATCGTCTGCGGCGCCGTGCTGGGGGCCATCGTGGGCCTTTTGAAGGCCTACTGCAACGTCAACGAGGTCATCTCCGGCATCATGCTCAACTGGATCAGCCTGTATACGGGCAATATGATCCTCACCAAGGTCAAGGAGGGCACCAGTCCCTATACCCTGAGCGTGAGCGGCCACGCCTCCAAGGCGCTCATCCCCAGCCTGGGCATGGAGAATCTGTTCGCCAACAACAAATACGTCTCCATCGCCATCCCCATCACCGTCGTCGTGGCCATCGTGATCATGATCGTGCTGAATAAGACCAAGTTCGGCTATGAGCTGAAGGCCACCGGCAACAACAAGAACGCGGCCAAGTACGCCGGCATGGCGGAGAACCGCAACATCGTCCTGACGCTCATCATCGCCGGCGGTCTGGCGGGCTTCGGCGCCGCCACCCTGTACCTCACCGGCTTCGAGCAGTGGCAGGTGACGGCCACCGCCGTGCCCGCCATGGGCTTCAACGGCATCGCCGCCGCCTTCCTGGGCGGGCTGCATCCCATCGGCGCCATCTTCTCCTCCTACTTCATCCAGCATATCACCAACGGCGGCGCCTATGTGGACCTGACCAAGTATTCCTCCCAGATCTCCGATCTGATAAGCTCCATCATCATCTACCTGTGCGGCTTCGTGCTGTTCATCAAGTATGCCATGAACAAGACCATCGCCAAGCGGGAGGAAAAGCAGGCGCAGAAAGAAAAACTTGCGTCTGAGGCCGGGAAAGGAGGCGACGGGAAATGACGCTGCTTCTGCAATACACACTGATCTTCTCGTCAGTCCTGCTGCTGGTGGCCCTGGGCGGCTGCTTTGCCGAGCACTCCGGCGTGATCAACCTGGGCCTGGAGGGCATCATGGTCATCGGCGCGCTGGGCGGCGCGCTGGTGATGCGTTATCTGCCGGCGGGCCTGCCTGCCATCGTGGTGGTATTTGCCACCATGGGCGGCGCGCTCCTGCTGGGCATGATCTACTCGTCGCTGCTGGGCGTGGCCTGTATCAACTTCAAGGCGGACCAGACCATCGTGGGCACGGCGCTGAACATGCTGGGCACCGCTGGCGCCACCCTGCTGGTGAAGGCCATCAACACCGCCGCCAACCCCGACGACGTGTCCTCCGTGATACAGTACATCGAGCCGAAAAAGGCGTTCCTGGTCAACATCGGCGGGTTCGAGTTCAACTGGTTCATGCTGGTGGCCATCGTGGCCCTGGTCATCGCCTACGTGGTGCTGTACAAGACCAAGTTCGGCCTGCGGCTGATGGCCTGCGGCGAGCACCCCCAGGCGGCGGACAGCGTGGGCATCAACGTGTACAGGATGCGCTGGGCGGGCGTGCTGATCTCCGGCGTATACGGCGGCCTGGGCGGTATCTGCTACATCCTGGCGGGCGTGAGCGAGTGGAAATTCGAAAACGGCGTGGCCGGCTTCGGCTTCCTGGCCCTGGCAGTGATGATCTTCGGCCAGTGGAAACCTACCCGCATCGCCCTGGCGGCGCTGCTGTTCGGCCTGTTCCGGGCCCTGAGCAACGTCTACTCCGGTTTCCCCTTCCTGTATAACCTGAACATCCCCAGCAACGTCTATAACATGATGCCCTACATCGTGTCGCTGATCGTGCTGGCGTTCACCTCCAAGAACTCCCGGGCCCCCAAGGCCGAGGGCATCCCCTACGACAAGGGACAACGATAGCGGATACAAAAAAGCAAGGGACAGGACCGTTCGGTCCTGTCCCGTTTTTTGTGTCGCTGCGTTTACCGGCCGCCGAAGACGGGCTCCAGGTCCAGCTGCTCGAAACCGTCCTCCCAGACCACCTCGGCGTCCTCCGTGGCCTGCTCCAGCCGCTCCATCAGCGCCGCGTTGGCCGCCGCTGTGCGCAGCGGCGCGCTCTGGCCGTCGGCGGTCAGGGCGGTGCCGTCCGGGTCGATGGGCAGGCGCAGGATGATGTGCCAGCCGTAATCGGAGGCCACCGGCTCGGACAGGCCGTATTCCTCCAGGCCCTGGACCGTCTGCTCAAAGGCGGGCACCATCACGCCCTCCTCGAACAGATACCCGTCGGGGAAGGAATCTACGCCGCTGTCCTCGGTGTTGGCGGCCATCAGCTCGTCGAACAGCTCCTCCAGCGCCTTGGGGTCCTCCGCCACCTTGGACAGCTGCTCGTACAGCTCGTTGGCCTTGTCTTCCTTGGCCTTGGCCTCGTCCTCGTCCAGCGCCTCGCCGTTCTCGTCCACGGTCATCAGCAGGATGTGCTTGGCCTGCATCAGCCCCAGCTGCTCGGCGTAGTCCAGCGCGTCCTCGTCGGGATAGTCCTTGCCGTCCTCACCGTACAGCGCCTCGAAGGCCGCATCCAGCAGCAGCCCGGCCCGGACCGTCTGCTCGTACAGCTCGCGGGTCATGAACTGCTCGCCCAGATAGTCCTCGAAGGCGTCCGCCTCGTCCTGGGTGCACTCGCCGTCGCCGTCGCCCATGCTGTCCGCGTCCTGCTCAAAGGCGCCATCCAGCTGGGCCTGGGCGTCCTCGTCCAGCTCCACGCCCAGTTCCTCGGCCAGCGCGTCCATGGCCCGGAACTGGACGATGTTGTCGCGGGCGCTCAGACGCACCACCTCCGCGTTGGTGTAGTCGGCGGAGATGTCGCTGCTCGCCCAGCCGTCGGTGTAGGACAGCATCCCCAGAGAGGCCAGATAGTCGGTGTACTCCACGTAGTAGTTCAGCCAGTAGTAGTACTCCTGCCAGGTGACGTCCTCGCCGTTGACCGTGGCCACCACCGTGTCCGGCTCATAGGCCTCCAGGCCCAGACCGGGCTCGTGGGTGGGCTCCGGCTCCTCCTCGTCCTCGTCGGCGGTCTCAGCCTCGTCGGTGGGCTCGGTCTCTTCGGCGGTCTCAGCCTCGTCGGCGGGCTCGTCCTCGTCGGCGGTCTCAGCCTCATCGGCGGTCTCGGTCTCCTCAGCGGCCTCGTCCTCGCTGTATTGTTCGATGCCGCCGCCGCAGCCGGCCAGCAGACCCATCGTCAGGCACAGGCACAGGACCAGCGCCGTGAGCTTTTTCATATCCATCGTCGTTCGCCTCGCAGTCAAAAAGTTTTCAATAGTATAGCACAGTCCCGCCCGGCAGACAAGCGCTCTTGACGGAAAGAGGCGGCGGTGCTAATATAAATCAATAATGCGCCATTATGGCCATTTTATGGAGGGACTATGAAGATCGTCGTTGTGGGAGCGGGCAAGATCGGCTTCACCCTGACCCAGTACCTGACCCGGGAGGGCCATGACGTGACCGTCATCGACCGCAATCCCGACCGGATCGGCATGATCAATACCACCCTGGACGCCATTTCCATCAGCGGGCCGGTGGACATCGAGCTGCTGCGCCTGGCCGGCGCGGACAAGGCGGATCTGCTCATCGCCGCCACCAACTCCGACGAGTCCAACATCCTGTGCTGCATGATGGGCCGCAAGCTGGGCTCGGGCCACACCATCGCCCGTGTCCGCCAGCAGGACCACTACGACACGGTGATGCTGCTGCGGGAGGAGCTGGGCCTGTCCCTGACCATCAATCCGGAGCTGAACGCCGCCCAGGAGATCAGCCGCGTGCTGCGCTTCCCCTCGGCGGCCAAGGTGGAGCCCTTTGCCAAGGGCCAGGCGGAGCTGGTGGAGTTCAAGCTGGCGGAGGGCAACCCTCTGTGCGGCACGGCGCTGAAAAATTACCACAACCGCTTCGGACGCGGCACCCTGATATGCGCCGTGCGCCGTGGCGACCAGGTGAGCACCCCCGACGGCGAGTTCGTCCCCCAGGCGGGAGACAGCGTCAGCGTGGTGGGCGCGCCCCGGCATATCCACGCCCTGTTCAAGGACCTGGCCATCTTCAAAAAGAGCGCCAAGTCGGTGATGATCGTGGGCGGCGGCTACATCGGCATGTACCTGAGCCGGCAGCTGCTGGGCATGGGCATCCGGGTCAAGCTGGTGGAGCGCGACGAGACCAAGTGCCAGCGGCTGAAGGCCCAGCTGCCCCGGGCGGACGTGCTGTGCTTCGACGGCTCCCGGCCCGATCTGCTGGAGGAGGAAGGCCTGCGCAGCGCGGACGCCTTCGTGGCGGTCACCGGCTCGGACGAGATCAACATCATCCTGGGCGCCTATGCCCGCAGCGTGGGCGTGGGCAAGGCCATCGCCAAGGCCAACGAGGACCACCTGATCGGCCTGGCCGAGTCCTTCGGCCTGGAGGAGCCCATCCAGCCCAAGGTCCTCACCGCCCAGCAGGTGATCCGCTACGTGCGCAGCGTGGTCAACGCCAGCGACAGCAGCGGCGTGGAGCAGCTGCGGCGCATCCTGGACGGGAAGCTGGAGGTGCTGGAGTTCCGGGCGGGCGCGTCCAGCCCCGTGGTGGGCACGCCCCTGCGGCAGATGTCCCTGCGTCCCGGCGTGCGCGTGGCGGCCATCATCCGGGAGGGCAAGTGCCTGATACCCGGCGGCGACGACGAGATACGGGCCGGCGACGGCGTGCTGGCCGTGACTACCCAGCGGGGCCTGTCCCGGCTGGAGGATATACTGAAAGGGTAACGGGCCGTGAATTACCGGATCATTTCAAGCATCCTCAGCCGCATCCTGGCCATCGAGGCGGGATTGCTGCTGCTGCCTCTGGCGGTGGCGGGGATATACCGGGAGAGCGCCATGCCCTTCGTCTGGACCATCCTGCTGTGCATGGCGGGCGCGGCGCTGCTGTACCTGGCCGGGCGCAAGCAGACCGGCAGCCTGCGGCCCAGGGAGGGCTTCGTCTCCGTGACCCTCAGCTGGCTGTGCATCTCCCTGTTCGGGGCGCTGCCCTTCGTGTTCTCCGGCGCCATACCGGATTATGTGGGCGCCCTGTTCGAGATCATCTCCGGCTTCACCACCACCGGCGCCAGCGTGCTGGCCGCAGTGGAGGACGTGCCCAAGGGCGTGCTGTTCTGGCGCAGCTTCTCCCACCTGGTGGGCGGCATGGGCGTGCTGGTGTTCATGATGGCCATCCTGCCCAC